>NZ_DATIDY010000048.1:0-15537 GCF_035456085.1 Flavobacterium sp. | reverse complement strand
CAATATATTTCAGCTTTACTTTTGATTGCACCAAAATTAGAAAATGGAATCGAACTGACTTTAGTTGGAGAAATTACTTCTATTCCTTATATCAAAATGACTTTGGCTTTGCTGAATGATTTAGACATTGAAACTAGTTTTGTTGGAAATGTAATAACAGTTAAACCAAAGAAAGAAGTAGAAACAAAAGTAATGACAGTTGAATCAGACTGGAGTTCGGCCTCTTACTTTTTTAGTTTAGTAGCTTTATCAAAAACGGCTACAGTTTCTTTGACTAGTTATAAAGAAACAAGTTTACAAGGAGATTCAGCTTTGGTACAATTATATCAGCAAATGGGAGTTACTTCAAAATTCCAAGGAGATAAACTTACGTTAACCAAACAAGAAAATTTCGACTATAAAGACATTACTTTTGATTTGAATAACACTCCAGATATTGCTCAAACTATTGTTGTTACTTGCTTGGGACTTGGAATTGGTTGCCACTTAACTGGTCTTCATACTTTAAAAATCAAAGAAACAGATAGGCTAGAGGCGCTCAGAATAGAATTGACTAAACTCGGAGCTGATATTTCAGTTACTAATGATACTTTGACATTGGTAGCTACAAATGAAATTAATCACGAAATAAATATTGCAACTTATAATGATCACAGAATGGCAATGGCTTTTGCTCCACTTGGATTAAAAGTGCCAATTATCATTGATAATGCAGATGTGGTCTCAAAATCATATCCTGATTTTTGGGATGATCTAAAAAAATTAGGCTTTTTGATAGTTAAAAAATGGTCTTTTACTTAAGATTCTTCTAAAGTCTTTTAAAAGTTTAAATCCAGATTCCATATTTAGCTAATAGGGAATCTAGATTTAATTTTGATAAGTATTGCTTTAATACTAGTTGCTTATTTGATTTTACGAACAAACTTAGCCATTGAGGAGTAAAGTAGCTCAGTAACTTTAGGCAAAGCTAAAAATAAACACTTAAACACTTGACAACGCCTATCTCACAATCGTATATTTGCACCCGCTTCGTTATTTTACATTAACTAAGTACATCCAGAGCGTAGTCGAAGGATTAAACTTTTAAAACAAACAGCAAATGAAATTATCAAACTTTCAATTCAATTTACCAAAAGAACTTCTTGCAGAATATCCAGCCGAAAACAGAGATGAGTCTCGTTTGATGATCGTTGATCGTAAAAATCAAACGATAACTCATAAAATGTTCAAGGATCTTATCGATTATTTTGACGACGGTGATGTTCTTATCCTTAATAATACTAAAGTTTTCCCTGCACGTTTGTACGGAAACAAAGAAAAAACAGGAGCAAGAATTGAAGTGTTTTTATTGAGAGAACTCAATGCAGAACAAAGACTTTGGGACGTATTGGTTGATCCAGCTCGTAAAATCAGAATTGGAAATAAATTATATTTTGGTGACGATGACTCACTAGTTGCTGAGGTAATCGATAATACTACTTCTCGTGGTAGAACTTTGCGTTTCCTTTACGATGGTTCTTACGAAGAATTCAGAAATAAATTGACTGAGCTAGGAGAAACTCCAATCCCAAAATACATTAATCGTGAAGTAACACCTGAAGATGCTGAGCGTTATCAAACTATTTATGCCAAAGAAGAAGGCGCTGTAGCTGCACCAACTGCAGGTTTGCACTTTTCTAAACATTTATTAAAGAGATTAGAAATAAAAGGAGTTAAGTTTGCCGAAGTGACACTTCACGTTGGTTTAGGAACTTTCAACCCAGTTGAGGTAGAAGATTTATCTAAACACAAAATGGACTCTGAAGAATTAAAAATCACCCAGGAAGCTTGTGATATTGTAAACGCTGCCAAAGCTGCTAAGAAAAGAATTTGTACCGTAGGGACAACTTCTATGCGTGCTGTTGAAAGTTCAGTTTCTTCACAAAACACGCTAAATCCTTATGATGGTTGGACAAACAAATTCGTTTTCCCTCCTCACGATTTTACTATCCCAACTTGTATGATTACTAACTTTCATACACCAAAATCTACTTTATTAATGATGGTTTCTGCTTTCTGTGGACATGATTTAATGAAAAGAGCCTACGAAGAAGCAATCAAAGAACAATATAAGTTCTATTCTTACGGTGATGCAATGTTGATTATCTAAGGATTCCAATATATTTAAAACTAAAAACTCGTCAGTAATGGCGAGTTTTTTTTTAAATGATTATCAGAATCCTAAAATTGCCTACTAAATTCTGCTATCTTTATTATGGCGTATTACCGGGCTATCCATTACAAGTTTTTACCCAAAACCAAACAAATACTAGCACTGCGGGAGCTTCCTCTGGTCGCTTCCTCGTTGCTGTATTTCTAAATGGTTTTGAGTAAAAACTTTCCATTTCTATCCCTAACGCAATTTTCGATACAAATAATCATTAATTTATTTAAGAAAAAGTTGCACCACATTACCTTTCACAAAAAGGATCTGTATGCTTTCTTTATTCTTCTTCAGATTGGTTTTGTCTACCCAGAATTTCAGACTCAAAAAGTATTGCTTGACTTTCTAGTCCCAAATATACTTCCAGGAACCGTCCTTCTGTTTTTTCCAAACAGTATGGAAAACACCTTTTAAAACCTGTTCTTTTCCAGAAGTTGTATCTTTTGACGTCCAAATATATTTTCCATAACTAGATGCCATATCTCCAGCATCAGAAACTCTAACATCATCAGGAGACCAAGTAACAGTTTTGTTTTGATATTTAGGGTTTGAATAATAGTTCTTAATATTTTCTTTGCCAATAATTAATGTGTCATGTTCTCTTTTGATAACAGCATTTGAATCGGCAAATTGATAAAATCCTTCGGCTAAACCTTTTTCTGCAACCAATTGCTCAAAATCTTTTTCTGTTTTAACAATCTGTAATTTGACATAAGCTGCATTCTTAGTGGCTGATTTTGGAGTACAACCATTCAAAATAGAGAATAATAAAAGTATTTTGATGAAATTTTTCATGGCAAAATTATTTTTTAAACAATTTGGATAATATACCAAAAGCCCCCCTGATAAATGTAGCACTGGTTACGACTTTCAAAACAGATTTTGTAACAACATTCGCTGTACTGGTTTCAGTACTTACTTTCTTGGTTTCTTCTACAACAACAGCTTGTTCTTGAGCTGACTCTATTTTTTTAGTAAGCATCTCATAGGCACTTTCTCGATCAAGGACTTCGCTGTATTTTTTAACTAATTTGGAATTTTCGTTGATTTCTTGAATTTCATTATCAGTTAAAATATCCATTCGGCTCATTGGCGCACGCATCATAGTAGCAACAAGTGGTGTTGGAACTCCTTTTTCGTTCAAAGCTGTGACAAAAGCCTCTCCAATTCCCAAACTAGTCAGAACTTCATCAGTCTTATAAAATTCAGATGTTGGATAATTATCTGCCGATTGTTTGATGGCTTGTCTGTCATTAGCTGTAAAAGCTCTTAAAGCATGTTGTATTTTTAATCCAAGTTGTGCCAATACGCCACTTGGAATATCCATTGGGTTTTGAGTAATAAAATAAACCCCAATCACTTTCGAACGAATTAATTTTACAATTGTTTCTATTTGTTCCAATAATGTTTTACTGGCTTCATTAAAAATCAAATGTGCTTCGTCTATGAAAATGACCAATTCAGGCTGATCTGCATCTCCTTTTTCAGGCATTTGTTGGTATATTTCTGCCAATAAACTTAGCATAAAAGTAGAAAATAATTTTGGTTTGTCCTGAATATCTGTAAGTCTAATAATGTTTATATACCCTTTTCCACTTTCATCAATGCGCAATAAATCATCAATTTCAAATGATAATTCTCCAAAAAATAAATCAGCTCCCTGTTGTTCAAGTTCGATAATTTTTCGAAGGATTGTTCCAGTAGTAGAAGTAGAAATTTTGCCGTAGCTTTCTTCAATTTCCGATTTTCCTTCATCGGTAATATAGTTAATGACTTTTTTAATGTCTTTCAAATCAAGTAAAGGCATTTTCTTATCATCACAATATTTAAAAATTACAGCAACAACACCTGATTGCGTATCATTTAAGTCTAAAATTCTCGAAAAAAGTACAGGTCCAAATTCGGACACAGTAGATCGGAGTCTCACTCCTTCTTGTCTGGAAAGAGTCAGTAATTCAACTGGAAAGCTAGATGGCGTAAATGGAATTCCAAGTTTTTCATGTCGTTCTTTTATAAAATCTTTAAGTTCTCCTTCTTTCGCAACTCCACTAAAATCGCCCTTTATATCCATCATTAAAACAGGTATTCCATTTGAAGAAAGCTGTTCTGATAATACTTGAATAGTTTTCGTTTTTCCAGTTCCGGTAGCACCAGCAATTAATCCATGTCTGTTCAAAGTTTTTAATGGAATTTTCACATAAGTATTTGGTAATACTTCACCATCAAGAATCGAACTGCCAAGTAATATACTTTCACCTTTGGATGAATAGCCTTCATTTATTTGCTGAATAAAATTTTCTTTTCTGCTCATTTTTAGATGGTTTTGAAATCAACTGCAAGTTATTAAATATTCTTCAAATGAAATAATCAAGTCTTTCTTATAAAGAAAATCATAAAAATTAAAACATTTATGAAGTGTTGTTTTTTATATTTAGGTTCATTTTTTTTGAATAAAAACATTCAGAACGTTTAAAATCACATTTTTTGTAAAAGATTTTGAAGGTATTTTAAAAAAAAATCATTTGATTATTCGTTAAAAAGGTCTTAATACTATTTTGGAATAAAATAAATTGTGATATTACTAAAAAAAAGTTTTTTTATTTCAACTAAAAATTTAAATTTGCTCCTATACAAGTTTATTGAAACTAAAATAAATATTTAAAATTTAAAAAAATGGCAAACGTTAAAGTTAAAAAAGAAAGCACTTCAAACGGTGGAGGAATGATTTCAGGAATTATTATTGCATTATGTATTTTTGTAGGTTGGTTGATCTGGTCTCAGGTAATGGGAGATCCATCAAACTTTGAAGGGGGAGATACTGAAAAAGGACACCCATTAAACACGTTAGGACAAGTTTATAAAGGAGGATTCATAGTACCTGTATTGTTAGGTATGTTATTAATGGTTATCGTTTTCTCAATTGAAAGATTTTTTGTTATTTCAAAAGCTGCTGGAAAAGGGAATTTAGATAAATTTATGAAAGCAATCCAAACTAGCATCAAATCAGGAGATATTGATGGTGCGATTGTTTCATGTGATAAACAACAAGGTTCTGTAGCAAATGCAATTAAATCTGCATTAGTTAAATATCAAGATGTTAAAAAAGAAGGATTCAATAGTGAAGAAGCTTCTGAAGTGATTCACAAAGAAATCGAAGAGGTTACTGCTCTTGAATTACCAATGTTAGAGAAAAACATGACTATCATTTCTTCTTTAGTATCATTAGGAACACTTGGAGGATTATTGGGAACTGTATCGGGGATGATTAAAGCGTTTGGTGCTTTGGCTACTGCAGGAACTCCAGATCAAGCTGCTCTTGCGGTTGGTATTTCTGAAGCTTTGATTAATACAGCTACAGGTATCTCTACATCTATTACAGCAATTGTTGCTTACAACTTCTTTACTTCAAAAATTGATGATTTAACTTATTCTATTGATGAAGCTGGAACTACAATCGTAAATACTTACAGACACTTTAGAGGTAGTTTAAAACAATAATTAATTTTTTGATAATTTTTATCAAAATATAATAGACATAAATAATGGCTAAAATAAAAATGAAAAAAAAGTCCACATCTACCGATATGACGGCGATGTGTGATGTTGCGTTTCTTTTGCTGACGTTCTTTATTTTGACTGCCACTGCTAAAACACCTGAAGTATTACCAGTTGATACTCCACAGTCTACTGTGCAAACAAAATTGCCTGCTGACAATTTATCAACATTAACAATTGGTAAAATTGATGGAAAAACAGCTGTATTTTTTGACCTGAAAGGAAAAGATGTTCGTAAAAAAGCACTTGAATTTATGGCTGATAAATATAATGTTGCTTTTACTGATAAAGAAGCTGAGGAATTTGGATTAATGGAAAGTTTTGGTGTGCCGGTTCAAAATTTAAAAGAAATTTTGAATATGAAAGCATCTGAAAGAAATAAAGCTGGGCAGCCTGGAATACCTAAAGATTCCTTGAATAACGAGTTGAAAGATTGGATTTTGTATTCTCGTAAAGCAAATATAGAAGTGAATGACAAAGAATTGAATTTTGCAATAAAAGGAGATGCTAAAGAACAATATCCAGCAATTAAAGAAATTATGGATATGTTGCAAGATCAGAAAGTCAATAGCTTTAACTTGGTTACAGGTCTAAGAGGAAAGAATTTTTAATTAAAAAAGACACACTAAAATGGCTGAATTAAATACCGACAGTGGCGGTGGCAAAAAAGGCAGTGGTAAGGTAAGAAGTAAAAAGCAAAACTCGAAGGTAGATTTAACTGCCATGGTGGATTTGGCTTTCTTATTGATCACATTCTTTATGCTTACTACGACCTTGTCCAAACCTCAATCCATGGATTTGACGTTGCCAGATAAAGAAAAGGATCCAACACAAAAAAATGATATTAAAGTTGATGAAAACAAAACGTTGACTTTATTATTAGGTGAAAATGGAAAATTGGTTAGTTATATGGGAATGATAGCTACTCCATTGGTTGCGCCAAAAGATTTTTCTTACGGAAAAGAAGGTATTCGTAAAGAATTAATAAAAAGGATGGAACAAGTGAAACAGTATTCCACTGCTAAGGGTGAACCTGGGAAAGGAATGATTGTGATTATCAAGCCTAGTAAAAAATCAACTTATAGAAATTTAGTTGATGTTTTGGATGAAATGGCAATTGTTGGGGTAAATAAGACTGGTTCTTATGCAATAGTTAACGATTTTTTACCTGAAGAAGTAAAATTGTTAGAAGGAGGCAAATAGTTTCCTAATAACCTAATAATTATAAAAAATGAAATTAGATTTAATAAAAAATCAATGGGTTGAGATCGTTTTTGAAGGGCGTAATAAGCTTTATGGGGCTTATGAGCTAAGAAAATCGAATCGTAAGACTTCTATTCGAGCTCTTATCATTGGTAGTATTCTTTTTAGTTTAGCTATCAGTGCTCCTCTTATTGCAAGTTATTTGCCAGAAGGGGACAAAGCAGTCGATACTGATATCAAGATTACTGCGGTAAAATTACCTCCTAAGAAGAAAGTAGAAGAGATAAAAGATCTTGCACCACCTCCACCACCTCCACCAAAACAAGATCAGGTTAAATTCGTTAAACCTGTTGTTGCAAAAGCTGAGGATGTGACTGAAGATCCACCAAAAATGGATGATATCAAAGACAAAAAGACTGGTGCAGAAACAATTAAAGGAGATCCAGATGCTCCATTAACTGTAGAAGAAGTAGGACATGGTCCAGTAGTTGAAGTTATCGAGGAAGACACAAGTGTTCACTCTTTAGCAGGTATTGAGCAAAAACCTGAGTTCCCAGGTGGTATTGAGAAATTTTACCAATTTGTTGGTAAAAATTACCAAGCTCCCGAAGAAGAAGGTCTTAAAGGAAAAGTTTATGTTACTTTTGTAGTTGAAAAAGATGGTTCATTAACTGATATCAAAGTAATCAGAGATATAGGTTATGGTACTGGAAAAGAGGCAATTAGGGTATTGAGTAAATGTCCAAAATGGCTTCCAGGTGAACAGAATGGTAAAAAAGTTAGGGTATTATATTCTCTTCCAATTACTATCCAATCTGCAGAATAATGTTAAATAATTTATTTAATAGTTTGAAGAAGAAATCGCTTATTGAGCGATTTCTTCTTATTATAACGGTTTTGGTTTTTTTAGCATATTTCTTTTTAGGACTAATTGTTATTTTTTGGAGTAAGTTTCCTTTTGATATGAAAATGCAATATAGAATAGCTTTAGGCGTTGTATTAATAGCCTATGCTATTATTCGCTTTTTTCGTTTTTATAATGCTTATAAAGAATAGTATGAAGAAATTTAAATTTATTTCAGGTATTTTTTTATTTTCATTTATTTTCATTTTTTTTAATTGTAGAAAAAATGAAAATAATAATGATAATAATGAAACAATTTTAAAAGGCAAAGCTACTATTTTTGTTGATGAAACTATCACTCCTATCGTTGAGGATGAAGTAATGGTTTTTGAAAGTAATTATGACGCGAAGTTAACTTTGGTTTCAAAATCTGAATCTGAGGTTTTAAATTCATTATTTAATGGCAAAGCAAATATTGTAATTCTCGCAAGAAATTTAAATGAAAAGGAGTTAAAGGTTTTCGAGCAAAAAAAAATACAACCTAGAATAACAAAATTTGCTATTGATGGGATATCTTTTGTTTCCAATAAATCCAGTAATGATACGCTAATTTCTTTAAAAGATGTGTTAGGATTTATGAAGGGTGAAAGAAATTCTAATATTAAAGGTTTGGTCTTTGACAATCCAAATTCTAGTACTGTTAGCTACATAAATAATTTAGCAGGTTTAGAAAGTTTACCAGAAAAGGATGTTTATACTTTTAAAACCAATAATGATGTCTTGAAATTTGTTTCAGAAAATGATGGAATGATTGGCGTTGTTGGTGTAAATTGGTTGTCACAACCTACTCCCCAAATGGAATCTGTTCTGAAGAAAATTAATGTTTTAAGTGTTAAAGGTTTAAATAAAGATGGCTATTTTGCACCTTCTCAGAATAATTTTGCAGAAGGAACTTATCCATTATTGAGAGATTTGTACATTGTTAATTGTCAGGGCTACTCAGGTTTAGGAATGGGTTTCGCTTCATTTATTGCGGGAGACATTGGCCAAAGAATTGTTTTAAAGGCTGGTTTATTGCCATTTAATATACCTACACGAAAATTAAATATTATACATAGTAAGTCAATTAATAAATAGAAATAAAAATAAATTAATATAATGAAGATGAATAAATTAAAAGTTTTAAGTATTGCGCTATTTGCCATTGTGGCAAGCGTTAAGGCACAAGATCTTGACCAGGCGAAGAAAGCCATTGATGCTGAACAATTTGAAAGTGCTAAAACAATATTAAAATCTATAATTCAAGCAAAGCCTACAAATGGCAACGCTGCTTTTTATTTAGGAAACGTATATTTATTGCAAAATAATGCGGATTCTGCAAAAATTTATTACCAAAAAGGTCTTGCGGGTACAGAAGGTGCGAGATTAAATAATATAGGCTTGGGTCTAATTGATTTGGATAATGGTAATCCAGAAGCTGCAGAAGCGAAATTTGCTTTAGCTACTAAAGATTTAAAAAAGAAAGATATTGAAGAATATATTTTTATTGGTAGAGCTTACACCTTTTCTACTAAGCCAAACTATAAAAAGGCATTGGAATATTTAAATAAAGCTAAATTAATAAATCCTCAAGATCCACAATTAAATTTAGCATTGGGTAATGCTTACTTTGGAGATGGTAATCAAAATGAGGCTTATTCTGCTTATAGAAATGCATATGCTGTAGATAATAGCCTGATTAGAGCAAAAATGCAATTAGGTGTTTTATTAAAAGGGGCCAAAGCTTATAGTGAAGCTATAAAAGCATTTGATGAAGTAATAGTGATTAATGCAAAATATGGTCCAGTTTATCGTGAATTAGCAGAGACATATTATTTATGGGGGAGAAATGAACCTTCAAAATATAAAATGTATATAGAAAAGGCTCTATTAAACTACGAAAAGTATTTATCATTAACTGATTATTCTTTGCATTCAAGAATGCGTCATGCTGATTTCTTAGTATTAGCTGGAGAATATAAAGCTTTAGAAGCGGAAGCTAACAAAATGGTTGAATTGGATAAAGTAAATCCTAGAATTTTACGTTACTTAGGAATTTCAGCTTATCAAAATGGAAATTATGATGTAGCTATTAAATCACTAGAATCATTTATTGCGGATCCTACAAACAAAATAATTGCTTTTGATTACCAGACTTTAGGCTTTGCTAAAATTAAAAAAGCAGTAGGAGAAGATGGAAAAAATCTTGATACTGCTTTATTTGATAACGGTATTCAAGACATAAAAAAATCGTCTGAAATGGATGCTAATTCTTTAGCAATAAATATTAGTGATGTTGGAAAAAAATTATATGAATTAAAATTATTCAAACAAGCTGCTGCAGTTTATGAAATAGCTGTTGCAAATAAGGAATCAAAAAATTACATTTTGGATAATTTTTATTTAGGAAACAGTTTGTATTTTGACAATACTAGAAAAGATGTAAAACCAGATCCTGCCGCTTTGCAAAGAGCAGATTCTGCTTATGCTGCTGTAATTGAAGCCTCTCCTAAAACTCAAGATGCTTATTTATACAGAGCTAGAACAAACAGTTTATTAGAAAACGACGAGTTGACTATTAAATATTATAATGATTATGTTAATATAGTTACAGAAAAAGGTCCTGAAGAATTGGCAAAACCAGCAGTTGTTAAAAAAATAATCGAAAGTTATAATACCGCTGCTGCTAGTTATGCAAATACTGATAAAGCAAAAGCTATTGAATATTTTAATAAAACATTAAGTATTGATCCAACTAATCAATATGCATTAGATTCATTGAAGTCCCTTAAATAACTTTTATTTCATATAAATCAAACGGCAATTAGAAATAATCGCCGTTTTTTTGTTTTTATATTCATCGAAATAGTGTTTTAACGTACCATTAGACTTCTATTGTTTATCTTTGCACCTTAAATTTACAAAATGTTATCAAAAGAAGTTCAATTAGAAGTTAATAAAGGAACTATGCTTCCTCTCATGGAAGAATTTTATACAATTCAAGGTGAAGGTTTTCACACAGGAACTGCTGCTTATTTTATTAGAATTGGGGGATGTGATGTTGGTTGTCATTGGTGTGATGTTAAAGAAAGTTGGAATGCAGAATTGCATCCACCTACAAAAATAGATTCTATTGTAGAGAATGCCACTAAATATGCAGATACTATTGTAATAACAGGAGGAGAACCTCTAATGTGGGATATGACTTTTTTGACAGAAAGGTTGAAGAAGAATAATTTAAGAGTTCATATTGAAACTTCGGGAGCTTATTCTCTAAGCGGAACTTGGGATTGGATTTGTCTTTCTCCCAAAAAAAATAAATTGCCCACTCAAACAGTTTATGATAATGCTGATGAGCTTAAAGTAATTATATACAATAAACATGATTTTATTTTTGCCGAGGAACAAGCAGAAAAAGTTAATTCAAAAGCAATTCTTTTTCTTCAGCCAGAATGGAGTAAAAAAGAAGAAATGACACCTCTTATAGTTGATTATGTTATGAATAATCCTAAATGGCGTGTCTCTTTACAAACTCACAAGTATTTAAATATACCTTAATATATTTTTATTTTTTTAATCTACGAAGTTGTTAATGGATTAAATTAAACTTTTCATTTCCATTCTTTATCGTCTTTGATTTTGAAACAAATTTATTGTATTCTTTCTTGTTAAATTTTTATGAATAGTAACAATTTGTAGTTTTTTTATTCATTTTTATACTCTTAACAATTTTTTTTTGAACATTGTATAATTTTATTTTAATATTTTTATATATTTGATTTTTATTAGCATGTTTCTTTATCTATTTACTAAACCTACTATACTTGTTAAAGAGTATAAAAAAATTAAGTGCCCATGAAAAAAATTTTACTTTCTGTAATAGCTTTGTTTATTGTGAGTATTGCCTCTGCTCAAGTAACAGCTACAATTGTTGATGATGCCCCTTATGATTACCAAGAAGTGGAAGTGAGACCTGAATTCCCTGGCGGAAATAGTGCTTTAATGGCTTTTATTGGTTCAAATTTTAAAATGCCAGAATATGATGGTGGTGGTGGTACTATAAAAGTGGCTTTTGTTATCGAAATTGATGGCTCTGTCACAAATGTAAAAGTTACTAAAGATCTTGGTCAAGGCACTGGTGCCGAAGCTAAAAGAGTGGTGAGTTTACTGCCTCGATGGACAGCTGGAGAACATTTAGGAAAAAAAGTTAGAGTACTTTATGAAATACCTATTAAAATAGCAGGTTAATCACGTGTAAAAAATGATTTATTTAAGACCAAATGTTATTGCATTTGGTCTTTTCTTTTAAATAAAAAGTCTGGCTAAATAATCATAATGATCACCTTCTAAAATTAGTTCACATTGAAGTCCATTTGCGAAAGCGACATTTTGTAATGTGTTATAATCGAGGTATAACCAAGGGAAAGGTATTTCGGTTTCTTTTTTATATGAAATGGTAAAAGTTAATTCGCCATAATAGCCATTATTTGGAATCCATTTTCCTCCATCTTCATCATCATCAAACATATAAATAATATCTGAAGAGTCAATTAAAATCTGACCTTCAGGTTCAAGTAAACTTTTTAATTTTTGCAAAAACATCGGTGTTTTTTTAAGTGTTCCAAAAATACCAGTTCCATTCATAAGGGCTATAATGGTGTCGAATTTTTCATCTTCCAAAGTCATTATATCTTGAACTTTTGCATTTTTCAAACCTCGAAGTTTACAGGCTTGAATAGCATTTTCTGAAATATCTATAGATGTTACGTCAAGATTTCTGTCATTTTGTAAAGTCAAACTATGACTTCCAGCTCCGCAGCCAATATCAAGAATTCTACCTTTGGCTAACTGTAATGCTTTTTGTTCTATTTTTGGCATTTCAACATAGTCTCGGAAAAGATATGCGACATTCATTTCGTCCTCTTCAGAAATAGAAGTCTCCGTTAATATGTTTTCGGGATTATTATTGGTTTGGTAATCCAGTATGGCTTTTCCAAAAAGGTCTTTCATAAATTTTGGTTTCAAGTTTAAATTTCCGAGTTCAAAGTTTAGTACTTTTGCAAATCATAAATAAATTTCAAATTGAAACCAGCTTTAAACGAATTAGGAAAACTTGCCAAAGATAAGCATATCGAAAACAAAAAGTATTTTGATAAGCTAAAAAAGAAGACGCCAAAGAATTTAGATTACATAATGCAAGATATTCATGATGCTGAATTCAAGAAAACAGATTGTTTACAATGTGCTAATTGTTGCAAAACGACAGGGCCATTATTTACGCTGGCTGATATTGAAAGAATTTCGAAGTTTTTAAAGCAAAAACCACAACAATTTATTGAGCAATATTTACGAATAGATGAAGATAGGGATTATGTACTGCAAAGTGTGCCTTGTACTTTTTTAGACACAGACAATACTTGTTTTATTTATGACGTTCGCCCGAAGGCATGCAGAGAATTCCCTCATACAGATCGAAAAAAATTTCAACAGATTACAGATTTGACCCTTAAAAATGTGGCTATATGTCCTGCAGCTTTTAATATAGTAGAAGAAATGAAAAAGAAATTACCACTCTAAATTACTTAAAGTTTAAATATGTTCTTAAAATAGGAACTTTATTTATATTTGTTCAGTTACTAAAATAAATTAATTTGAATTTAGAATATTTCATCGCAAAAAGGCTTATAACTGCCAAGGATTATAAAAGTAGCATATCGGCACCGATAATTAATATTGCTATATCAGCAATTGCTATCGGTATGATTATGATGATAGTTTCAGTAGCTACTGGGGTCGGATTGCAAAATAAAATTCGCGAAAAAATTGCTGCCTTTAATGGACATATTATAATTTCAAATTACGATAACAATCAATCCGAAATAACACTATCACCCATAGATAAGAATCAAGACTTTTATCCAAGATTTACTTCTGTCTCAGAGGTTGGTCATATTCAAGCTATAGCCAGCAAAGCCGGAATTATTAGAACAGAAACCGCTTTTGAGGGGATCATTTTTAAAGGAGTAGGAAATGACTATCAATGGGGTAATATAAAAGAATATCTTGTGTCAGGTAGATTACCTAATTTATCTAAAGATGTAACACAAGAAGTTGTGATTTCTCAGTTTTTAGCCAATCGATTAAATCTAAAAGCGGGAGATTCTTTCAATACATTCTTTATTAAGGAAAGTCAAAACCAACTTCCAAATGTTCGAAGATTCAAAATCGCGGGTGTTTTCAATTCTGGATTTCAACAGTTTGATGCTACTTATATAATAGGTGATATTAGGCATATTCAGAAGATCAATAAATGGAGTCCAAATCAAATTGGTGCTTTTGAAGTATTTGTAAAAGATTTTAACACGATAAAACAAACAGGTGAACAAGTTTATAAACACACATCCTCAACTTTAGATACTAAAACAATTATTGAAAAATATAGTTATATATTCGAATGGTTGCAGCTCTTCGATTTCAATATTATTGTGATATTAGTAGTAATGATATTGGTTGCAACAATAAATATGGTAGTTGCATTATTGGTTTTGATATTGGAACGTACTCAAATGATAGGGATCTTAAAATCACTAGGAGCTAATAATTGGTCGGTTCGAAAAATATTTCTTTACAACGCATTCTACCTTATAATAAGAGGTTTGTTTTGGGGTAATCTTATTGGAATTTCATTGCTGTTATTTCAACAACATTTCGGAATTGTAAAACTCAATCCAGAAAATTATTATGTAAATCAAGCGCCGGTATATATTAATTTGGGATATATCTTGGCTTTAAACTTTCTAACTGTGACAATTTGTGCTTTGGTATTGTTGGTACCATCCTATATAGTAACAAAGATTTCTCCAGTCAAAGCTATTCGATTCGACTAATTCCATTAAAATAGTAAGGAGCTGATACCTGCTCTTCGTTCCAATCTTGTTGCCCAAACCCCGGTCAACAAGGATTTCCACTACACACGAGCGAAGCGAACTGGCGAAGCAATCAGGGCTAGGGCTTTGGTTCTTCGTAATAGTGATTTGTGTCCTTATAGGTTTTCAGCACCAGTTAGGTATGCATCAAATGCTATGTTTTGCGATCAATTCCCAATTCCATACCTATTTATATAGTATAGTACAAATTAATAAAAGCAGTGTTTCAACTACGGGAAAGAGAGAAGTGGCTAAAAACAGTCCTATTTGCCTTTTAAAGTCATTGAAAAATCCTTAAAAACCTTTGAAAACCCTGTCATAACAGATTAAATCATCACCGAATGTTCAAAAATCTTAAAAAAGAAATAAAATCTTAATTGATAACCTGCCTTAAACCAGTTCTTTAAAAAATAAACGAAAAATAAATGCAAAAAGCCATTGTTTAAACGGATAAACTAGCTACTTTTGCACCCGCAACAAGCACAAGCGTTCTTAGAAATACTGACAAGCAATTGAGATCCAGCAGAAAAGAAATTTTCAAAAAAAGATTGGAAAAAGCTTGCCAGAAATAAAAATGCTGCTTATTTTTGCGCCCCGCTAAAAGCGCAAGTTATTTGAAAAGCTGAATAAGAGAAAGAGAGGAAAACGAAAATAAAATTTTTCAAAAAAACTTTAAATTTTTCTTGCCAGGTAAAAAGAAATTGCTACTTTTGCACCCGCTAATCGAAAGACTGGCGGATATAAAAACAGAAGAACACGTTCCTAGA
>NZ_DATIDY010000047.1:0-79916 GCF_035456085.1 Flavobacterium sp. | reverse complement strand
ATTTGTCCAGAAACAAAGAAAAAATCGTAACAAACACCATGTAACGCAATCCCGATGATGAGCATAAAACTCAAATCGCCACCATTTCCGTAAGCAAACAATGCATATCGGATTGCCCAAGCCAACATCCCTACCAAAATGGTTTTTTTGAATCCAAAACGAACGAAGAACATTGGAATTAGCAATAAAAATAAAGCTTCAGACACTTGTCCGATAGCCATTTTTCCGGTTGGATTTTCAATTCCCGCATCAGTTAAAAAAGGATGTGCATTTTGATAATAAAACGCCAACGGAATACAGATCAGAATCGATGAAATGAAAAATATCGCAAAATTTTTATCCTTTAATAATTGTAACGCATCAAAACCAAGCAAATCTCCAATTTTAATTTTCTCTGTAGGGGCTACTTTTGGAGGTGTTTTTGGTAAAATAAAACTAAATATCCCCAAGATAAACGCTGCAATTCCCGCCAAAAGGAAAGTGTTTTTAAGAAATCCATTAGAAACGGCTTCTACAGAATCCCAGTGAAACAAAAAGCTAATTGATAAGCCAGCCAAAATCCAACCGATGGTTCCCCAAACTCTTATGTTTGAAAACTCTTTTTCAGGATCTTTCATTTGGTTAAAAGCCACTGAATTTACTAATGCCAGCGTAGGCATATACAAAATCATATAACTTAAGACATAACCGTAAAAGAAATTAATGTCATTAGACTGATACATTTGATACATCAAAAAAGCACCTACAAGATGCAGAATTCCTAAGATTTTCTCCGCATTAAAATAACGGTCAGCAATCAGACCGATGATAAAAGGAGCAATTATAGCGCCCCAAGATTGTGTAGAAAAAATGGAAGCAATTTCTGCCCCCGAAGCTTTCAGATTGTTGCCTAAAAAAGTGCCCAGGGTTACAAACCAGGATCCCCAGATGAAAAATTCGAGGAACATCATTAAAGATAATTTAAATCGGGTAGTTGTATTCATTAATTTTTGGTTAATTGGTTGGTTTTAGTGGCTTTTTAACTCTTAATATTATATTCCTAAATTCTTTTTATTAAAAGCAAGATTTGGTTCAACTGCTGCAAAGTCATCAAATGCTTTGTCAGTTACTTTTATAATGTGTTTTTTTATAAATTCGGCACCTTCACGGGCGCCATCTTCTTGATTTTTCAGGCAACATTCCCATTCCATAACTGCCCAGCCTTTATAATCATATTGTGCTAATTTGCTAAAAATGGTTTTAAAATCAATCTGGCCATCTCCTGGAGAACGATAACGTCCCGCACGGTTTACCCAGCTTTGGTATCCGCCAAAAGTTCCTTGTTTTCCTGTGGGATTGAACTCGGCATCTTTTACATGAAATGCTTTAATACGATCGTGATAAAAATCAATGTATTGAATGTAATCCAATTGCTGTAAAACAAAATGGGAGGGATCATACAAAATACAAGCTCTCGAGTGATTATTGACTGCTTTTAAAAACATTTCGTAAGTTTCTCCATCAAATAAATCTTCTCCCGGATGAATTTCATAGCACACATCTACGCCAGAATTGTCGAATTCATTTAGAATTGGCAACCAACGCTTAGCTAATTCGGCAAAACCATCTTCTACTAATCCTGGAGGACGCTGCGGCCAAGGATGAAAATATTGCCAAAGCAAAGAGCCGCTAAAAGTGGCATGAGCATTTAAACCTAAATTTTGAGAAGCTTTAGCAGCATATTTCAATTGTTGCACCGCCCATTCTTGTCTGGCTTTTGGATTTTGATGAACTTCTTTAGGAGCAAATGCATCAAAAAAGTCATCATAAGCAGGATGAACTGCAACTAATTGTCCTTGTAAATGCGTCGATAATTCGGTTATTTCAAGACCAAAAGATGCAATCGTACCTGTTAGTTCATCAGCATAGGTTTTGCTTTCGGCTGCTTTTTGTAAATCAATAAAACGAGTATCTAAAGTTGGCAATTGAATCCCTTTAAAACCCAAATCAGAAGCCCATTTGCAGATTCCTTCTAACGAATTAAAAGGCGCTTTGTCGCTAATAAATTGTGCCAAAAAAACAGCTGGTCCTTGTATTGTAGTCATGTTTTCTATTTTAGATTTTAAAATCAAACCATTTTTGATCTGATTTGCCTGAAGCAATCACATTTTCTATAAAAGCCATTCCACGGACTCCATCATCCACAGTTGGAAAATCAAGCATGGCTTCGGTTGGTTCTTTTCCGTCCAGTTTGGAAGACAAAGTCAAAGCAAAATTTCGATATATATTGGCAAATGCTTCCAAATAACCTTCCGGATGTCCACTTGGTGTGCGGGTATTACTTTTGGCGATATTTGATAAATAATTTTCTCCAGCGCGATAAATTTGTGTTGGAGCATCAGGCCATTTAATTATCAAAGAATTAGGTTCCATCTGATGCCATTCCAGACCAGCTTTTTCGCCATATATTTTGATTTTCAAAGCATTTTCTTCTCCAGTAGCGATTTGCGTAGCAACCAAAATACCATTGGCGCCATTGTCAAATTTCAGTAAAACATTGCCATCATCGTCAAGTTTTCTGCCTTCAACTACGATGTTAATATCTGCGCAGAGTTTTGTAATTTTTAAACCCGAAATATATTCGGCCAATTGCGCAGCATGAGTTCCGATGTCTCCCATACATCCCGCGATACCGCTTTTAGAAGGATCTGTGCGCCAGACTGCTTGTTTATTTCCATCATTTTCAGATAAAGAAGTTAGCCAGCCTTGATTGTACTCGACCATTACTTTTCTGATTTTTCCTAAAGTACCGTCCGCAACCATTTTTCGGGCTTGTTTTACCATTGGATAACCTGAATATGTATGCGTTAAGCACAAAACGAGTCCGGTTTCTTTAACTTTTTGTTGCAATTGTTTGGCTTCATCAAGAGTTAATGTCATCGGTTTATCAATCAAAACATGAAAACCATGATCTAAAGCCATTAATGCTGGTTTAAAATGTGCAAAATTTGGCGTAACAATCGTTACAAAATCCATTCGTTGATCTTGCGGAAGAAGGCTTTCTGTTACAATCATTTCTTCGTATGAATTATAACATTTTTCATCACGGAGAAATAACTCTTTCCCTGATTCTTTTGATATTTCTGGATTAGAACTAAATGCGCCACAATGCAATTCAACCAAGCCATCCATGTTGGCGGCAATGCGGTGAATTGCACCTATAAATGCATTTTTTCCACCACCGATCATACCCATTTTTAATTTTCTCATTATTATAGTTTGTTAGCTATTTTTAAAATTTGTTTTGGTATATTCTTTATTAAATGATAAAAGAATGCTTTTAGCTTGAAATTGGTATAAGAGCTCCCTTATTAATGTTGTTTAAATACCTTTTAATGAAACATCTCATTTAACATTTTTCTTATTTGATAAAATATTACTGTATTAGTAAAAAAAATGAGAATGTAACAAATATATATTTAATTTATTAATTAATAAAAATAAGGCGAAGTACCGTATTGCTATTAATAAAATAACAAAGTTTTAAAAAAAGGATTTGATTTCGTCTACAGCAATTTTTTTTGTGTAAAAATTTGTAAGTTTTAACATGTATTCGTGTTAAAAATTAGTCTTTTATCGATTAATATTTTCTCTTAAGCGATTAAGATTTTAATTTTACAAGGCTTATTTTTTGTTTAAAAATTCTAAAAGTCAAGCATTCTAAAAACATAAAAAATGAAAACAAGTACTGGTAAAGGCTCTGTAAGTCAATTAGAGAAACATTTTTCTAAGTTTAGAGAAAATACGATTGGTGTTAATCACACTTTCGAATCGGTTTCTGGACCACAAAAATTACTTTATGCAGATTGGATCGCCAGCGGAAGATTATATGCTCCAATTGAAGATATAATGCGCGATAAAATTGGTCCAATGATTGCTAATACCCATTCTTTTTCTAGTGAAACAGGTAAAGCTTCGACCTACGCTTATCAATATGCCAGACAATTAATAAAACAGCATGTTGGTGCCAATGAAAATGATGTTTTGGTAGCAACAGGAACAGGAATGACGTCGGCTTTGTCGAAGTTGCAGCGTATAATGGGTTTGAGATCTGGCGGAAATATAAGTAATGCTAATCTTCGCTACGAAGCAGAACGGCCTGTAGTTTTTATAACACATATGGAACATCATTCTAATCAGGTTCCGTGGTATGAAACTATTGCCGATGTTGTGATCCTTACTCCAGACGAAAATAATTTGGTTAGCCCAAAAGCACTTTCAGAAGCGCTTAAAAAATATAGTAACAGACCTTTAAAAATTGGTTCATTTACAGCCTGTTCTAATGTTACCGGAATCATTACTCCGTATTATGAATTGGCCAAAATTATGCATCAAAATGGGGGCTATTGTTTTGTAGATTTTGCAGCTTCGGCTCCTTATGTAGAAATCAATATGCATCCTGAGGATCCAGATCAACAGTTAGATGCTATTTTCTTTTCGCCACATAAATTTTTGGGAGGTCCTGGAACATGCGGAATCTTGGTTTTTAATGAAAAATTATATTTATCTGAATTCCCTGACAATCCTGGTGGAGGAAATGTAAAATATACCGATCCTTGGGGTGATTATCATTACAGCAGTTCTATTGAGGTTAATGAAGACGGTGGTACCCCGGGGTTTTTACAGGTGATGAGGACGGCTTTGGCAATGGAACTCAAAACACAAATGGGCGTTGAAAATATGAAAAACAGAGAAAAAGAATTGCTGGCTCTTTGTTATTCTGAATTTCAAAAAATTGACGGTTTGACTATTTTGGGAGACATACAATCGGATCGAATTGGCTGCGTTTCATTTGCTATCAAGAATATTCATTATAATTTGATAGTACGTCTTTTGAATGACCGTTTTGGCATCCAGGTTAGGGGAGGCTGGTCATGTGCAAGTACGTATGCCCACAGTTTGCTCGGTATTTCTGAAAATCAGTCTAAAGAAATAATGAAAGGTATTTTAGATGATAATTTAACGAATAAACCGGGATGGGTAAGATTGTCTTTGCATCCAATTATGTCAAACGAAGAACTTTTGTTTATCTCTAACGCTATTCGCGAAGTTGTATCTTTTTATGAAGAATGGCAAAAAGAGTATAAATACAATCCACGTAATAATGAATTTGAAAACATTGATAATCAAGAAACCATTGCTGAGGATGTGAAAGAATGGTTTTGTTTGGAATAACTAACTTAGAAAACAAATTTTCGAAAGGATAATTAGAAAAATAAGGAATTGTAATCATTAATGCGTTAATATAAGAATTACCATTGATTAGAATTAATCTTTATATTTGATGATTAAATTATTCAAATGAGCGAAAAAACTAAACCGTTTGCCTTAATAACTGGCGCCAGCAAAGGCATCGGAAAATCTATTGCCTATCAATTGGCTAAGCAGGGTTACCCACTATTGCTTGTTGCAAGAAGTGAAGAAGAATTAAAAACATTAGCTGATGATCTTCGGGCTAAATACGGCATCAATGCTCATGTTTTACCAACTGATCTTTCTAAAAATGGTGCATCGCTAAAAGTAGCAGATTGGATAAAAGTGAATAATTATCCGGTTGGCTTTTTAGTTAACAATGCTGGTTATGGTTTGTGGGGCGATTTTAGTCAGTCTTCTGTAACCGATCAGCTTGAGATGATGCAACTTAATATGAATGTAGTTGTAGAACTTTCACATTTATTAATACCTATACTTTCGCAACAAAAACAAGCTTACATCTTAAATATATCGAGTACTGCGGCATACCAGGCTGTACCTACATTGGCCGTTTATTCAGCTACAAAGGCTTTTGTTTTATCGTTTACCCGTGCATTGCGTTTCGAACTTGCCCAAACTTCAATTTCAGTAACCTGTTTTAGTCCTGGTCCTGTTGACACTGGTTTTGCTGCAAGAGCTGGTTTAAACGCTTTAAACAAAATGGCTGAAAAGTTTAATATGCAACCAGATGAAGTAGCAAAAATTGCTGTAAAAGCCATGTTTGACAAAAAATCAGAAGTTATTCCAGGTTTTACGAATATCATTTCGGTTTATGCCAACCGTATATTACCAAAGGCATTTATCGAAAAAACGGCAGCTGGCATTTATAAAATTTAATTTTTTCAAAAAAAAATAAAAAAAAATCTTTGCAAAAAGAGAAATAATATTACTTTTGTATTAATATCTACCAATTCTATAGAATATGTATAATAAAAGAAATATGTTTAATTATCCTAAAGAACGAATGCACGCCAATATGCGAATGTGCTATTGTTGTTGTTGCTGTTGTTAATCTTTTAGATAAAAATTACAAATTCTATTCTTTCATTTATTAAAATCTATTTATCATGGTATCTTCTTATAAAACTTTTACTCTTACTGAACAATTAACTAATGAGCAAATTGACTTTTTTAACCAATATGGCTTTATCCATTTCAAAAAATTTATAAATCCAGAAACTGTTTCATCAATCATTGACGCCTCGAAACAAGTGCAGCAAAAATGGATTGACAGTGACCTTAAAAAAATAAATGGTGTTCCAATTAAATATGGAAAAGATTTAGATGGATCTCCAATTGTACAACGTTTTGCTTTTATTAATCAACATCATCAAACCTTAAGCGGTCTTTTACTTGATCCAAGATTTAATGGTTTATTACAATTAGCAGGCGATGGCGCCAGATTAGGAACTGAAGAAAAAGACGGAATGGTTTTTAATCATTATATCAATGGGCCAGAAAGTAAGTTTACCAAAATGGGCTGGCATACAGATGGTTTGAGAGATATTTTTTATGGTGCAAAATTAAACCCAATGCTAAATGTGGGTATCCACTTAAGCACTTTAAAACCCGAAAACGGTGGTCTTAAAATCATTCCAGGTACGCACAAGCAAAGTATTTATCAAATGCTTTTCCGTAAAAAATACTTTTTGGATCATAAAGCCGATCCAGAAGAAGTTTCTATCATTCCAGAAGCTGGAGATTTAACCATTCACGATGGTCGTTTGTGGCACAGAGTTGCAGAATCGTCTATCCGTGGCGAAGAAAGCAGAAGGAGAGTTATTTATATTCCAATTATAGCAGGAAAATACGCTCCTAAAAATGAGAATAGTCCAACGGTTTTCTATCAGCGTTTTGCTGGAATTGTTAAGTAATCATGTTGTTTATCATCGCATATAGCTATCTGGTTAGATCAGGTAAGCTAAAAAGAGCCACAGATTTTCTTAAAAATACGCAAAGAAAAATAAAGTTGAAAATTATAAAACTAGAATTGGGCTATTAATGGGAACACAAACACAGGTTGCAGATTATTCTGAAATTGTACAAAGAACATTTTCAGACCGTAAGCGGACTAATATTTTAAAAAAAGCAGAACAGTCAACGATTGTATTTTTGCTTCCAAAGGTGCCTAAATTCATTTCGCCAAACTTACTCACTTTAATAGGTACACTTGGTTCGGGATTAGTTTTTTTAGCTTTTGTTTTAGGCACTTATACAACCAATTGGTATTTGCTTTTGGGTATTATTGGCTTGGCTATAAATTGGTTAGGTGATTCTTTAGATGGAAGATTGGCTTATTACAGAAATATTCCACGCCGTTGGTATGGTTTTGCACTCGACATTATTTCCGATTGGATTGGTATTATACTTACAGGCTTTGGCTATTATATTTATGCTAAAAATGGCACACAAATAATAGCCTTTGCTTTTGTTGCATTCTATGGATGGTCGATCATTATCAGTCAGTTACGCTACAAAATTACAAACGAATACAGTATAGATTCTGGGTTTGTTGGCCCAACAGAACTTAGATTTATCGTGGCTTTAATTTTAATTTTAGAAGTTTTATTTCATGGATCGATTACTTATTTGGCTGGCTTTATTACCGTTTTGTTGTTTATAATCAATACTATTGATACTTTGAAACTTTTAAAATTGGGCGATTTAAAAGATAAAAACCAAAACTGATATGTTCAGGAAAAAATCCATTTTTACTTTTCTAAAAGCACAAGTTGCCGCATTTTTAGGAGGCAGCACTGATTATTGCTTAATGATTTTATTAACAGAAGTATTTAAATTGCATTTTACCGTTTCTATTCTAATCTCCGGAACCGTTGGTGCAATTATCAACTTCAATATCAATAGATTGTGGGTGTTTAAAAATCAAGCTAGTTGTAGCGACCAAATCAACAGTCAGCTTTTAAAGTTTGCGTTGGTTGTATTGGGAAGCATTTCGTTAAAATCATTCGGTACGCTTGTTTTGCAAAAAATATTTCAAATTGATTATAGAATCGGAAGATTAATCACCGATAGTTTTGTTTCTTATGGATTTAATTACCCGCTGATAAAATATTGGGTTTTTAGGGTAAACGAAAAACAGAAAGTAATCGAATCAAATTAGTGTATAACTCGTTGGTTGAAATTCAGTAAAATGAAAAAATTAACCACATAGAAACATAGATTTAATTGCAAATCAATATAAGAATAAATAGAAATATGCCTATTTCTCACATAGATTGGCTATGTGATAAGTAAAACGACTAACAAAGTCTTTTAAACACTATAAATTCTATGTCTCTATGTGGTAAAAATAATTTCACCCAATGAGTTAGAATATAAATTTTTGTTATGAATAAATTATCTTTTAAATATTTCACAAAACCACTAATCGTTATAACGCTCTTAGTAAATGTAATTTCTGGAAATCTATTGGCACAAGCCAAAAATCCATCGCCATTAAATTTCCCAACACCAAGGAATATAGATAATATGCTATTTTACATTCAACGAGACCCAAATATAAACACTGCTATTTATGCCATAAACTACCAGCAAAATGGAAAAATAGACAAAAGCAATCCTATAAAAGCATATTGGATTCGATATGCTGAGAAAGGAGAAATAAAAGATTTTAATTATTTACAACGCAAATTTGCATACGGAATAGAAAGTAAGCTGTTAAATAATGAGGAGTTTGAGTTTAAATTTGTATCATATAAAAAGTTGCCCTTAACTTTGAAAAAGATAGACTCAGATCAAAAATATCATGTCTTTGTAAATGTAAATCAGAAAAAAATACAGTTAGAAAAAATATTTGTGCGCATTGAAGGAGGTTCCTTTTGGTTACCAAATGTAAAGTATGCCGAAGTTACCGGAATTGATGTTTCCTCAAATAAAACAATTACTGAACGGATGTTATTAAAATAAAATACTATACAAATAAAAAAAAGGAAGGTGTTCGATACCTTCCTTTTTTTTTTGAAAGGATGGGATTACAATCGAATTTCTATTGTAATTTTTTAAGTTAAAAATAGTTTAACTGTTTGCGAAAACACAGTGAAGATTCTCCGTCTTTAATTGTGGCTGTCATATATTGGTATAAAATAATTAAGGAAGATGATAGTGGTGTGAAATGACTTTTCTTCACTATCAAAATTATTATCTTTGGTCTTGTTATACTATTTATAAACTCATAATTATGAAAGCATTAGTTATTGGTGCAACAGGTTCAACGGGAGAATTTCTGGTTGATGAACTTTTGACAGACAAAGATTATACTACAGTTACTGTTTTTGTAAGGAGGCCAATGGGCAAACAACATCCCAAACTAGTGGAACAAATTATAGATTTTTCCAATATTGATTCTTACAAAGATTTGATAGTTGGCGATGTTTTTTTCTCTTGTTTGGGAACCACGCTAAAAACAGCCGGCTCAGAGGAAAATCAACGGAAAATAGATTTTGACATTCCAGCGTCATTTGCCAAATTGGCCAAAGAAAATGGCGTTCGTTCGATGGTCTTGTTGTCTGCTTATGGCACTTCTTCGCAAAGCAAGGTTTTTTATTCCCGATTAAAAGGACAACTTGAGGATAAGATTGCAGAACTTAATTTCGAGCAGTATATTATTTTCAAACCCGGTTTGCTTTTAAGAAAAGGCTCAGACCGTTTTGGTGAAAAGATAATGGTGCGCTTACTGAATGCTTTCAATTCGATTGGTTTGTTTCAAAAATTCAGACCGTTGCCAACTGATTTATTGGCTAAAAAATTAGCAAAGGCTCCAAAAATAGCACCTGAAGGTGTTTCTATTATTGAATTAGAAGAAACATTCAGTTTTGGTAAATAGGTTTGATATAAAGTCAAATCCAACATTTAAAAAAATCATTCCCATACTCCAAAATCCCGAAAGCTTTGGGGATATGACTTTACTTTTTTAATATTCAGTAAAGCAGTAAATCTACTATAATTCTCCTAACTTTTTCTGTGAAGTCTTTAGAATTTTCTGGAAATTCTGATTCCATGCCACATATAGTTAGTTATCTCATGGCTTATTTATAAGTAGCTTTTTTCGGATAATCAATGATAATTATCATGTTTTCATCGGTTTTTTTTGTTAAAAAAAAATTTTTTCTATTTTTGTTCCCTTTAGAACTTTTTGCATTATTTTGAAAGAAAACACTTTCTTTTTGTAAAAATCTTAACAAACCTCTTTATTATATGGGAAAAAACTACTTTTTTTTTAAGATCTTAATTTTACTCGGTTTATTTTTTGGTCTTACGAGTGCAAATGCTCAAAATTTAAAAATCGAACAAACTCAAACTACAAGCGGATGGACACGAAATGTCGTTTCAGGTGAAACTGTTTCTTTTCCTGCAGCTGGCAAATCAGCTTCTTCGTTTACTTTCACTATTAAAAATACAGGAGTTACTACAATTAGTTTAACAGGAACGCCTATTGTGCAAATTTCAGGAACCAATGCTTCTGAATTTACTTGTACGCAGCCTTCGGTAACTTCCTTGAGTTCTGGTGCGAGCACGACCTTTACAGTTAATTATTTGCCTACTGGATTAGGATTGAGAACTGCAGTTTTACAGATTCCAAGCAGTGATCCAGCTACTCCTTTTGTGGTTAATTTAAAAGGAGCATCGTTTGATTTATATGGCGCTAAATCTTCTGTTCCATCTGGTTCATCAACCGTTGTTGCAACTGATGGAAGCAATGGAAAATTTGGTAGAGTTGGCGGTGGAAATATCTATGTAAGCGCAGTAACTTTTGGAACAGAAACTAATTTGTACTGGGGGCCAAACTTAAGTACTGATGGTGATTTAGGACTTAAAGTTTCTATGGATGATGATGGTGTTTATCAAGGTAATGAGACTTTAACTTTTGATGCAACCAAAAGTAATCTGCCTGCGGGAAAAGTGGTTTGGCAAGGAAGCACAAGAATTCAAAATGCCATCACTAGTTCTTTTGCCAATGTTTTGGTTAGGGCTACCATGACAGCAACTTGGTTTGACGGAGCTTCTACATATACACCTATTTCACTTATAGATCCGGTTTCGCTTGGACTATCTTCACAAATTGGTGGATTAGTGAAATTTGACGATCTCTCGGATTATCTAAGAGCAAACATCCTGATAGAAGCTTCTATAGATGGCGGGGCAACCTGGACTCCTTATCTTAACTTTTATGATGCTTACCCAACACCAGTGGGGCCATTGCCAGGTGCGGGAATTGGTAAAGCGTATAGTTCATTTTCTTCAGCTTATTATTGGGATAATATAGATCCTCAATTAACAAAAAATGCAACCTTGACTCTTAACGAAGGAGGCACAGCAACTATAAGCACTACAAATCTTAATGCAAATGATCTTGAGGATCTTACTCTTGCCTATGGAACGAAGAGTAATATTGTGTTTAAAATTGTTACTACTAATAACGGTTTAGCCACCAATCTTGGAACAGGTGACTTGAAATTGAATGGTGCTAGTTTGTCAAAGAATGATATTTTTACATTGCAGGATGTTGAAGATGGCAAAGTTACCTTTACCCATAATGGCTCCGAGACGACATACGATGAGATTTTGCTAAGTTTTTATGACAGCAAAAAAGAGCTTGGCGAAGATTCGGGATTTACAGTTTATAAATTTACAATTGGTGTTACGCCTGTCAACGATCCGCCGGTTGCAAATAATTTGAATTTTACATCATCGTATGTGGTACCGCTATTAGAAACTCTTACCGCGTCAGATTCTGATAGTGCAACGTTAACATATAGTATTGTTACTAATCCAACTAATGGGACAATATCTAATTTTAATCCAGCAACCGGAACTTTTAAATATACGCCAACACTTGGCGGTGCTGGAACCGATAGCTTTACTTATCAAGTATCAGATGGAAGTTTAGTTAGTTCAGTTAAGACCGTATCCATTACGCTTATTAATTTACCCCCAACTTCTCAAAATGAAGCTTATGCAACAACAGAAGATACCGTACTAACTGGTACTCTAACCGGAACTGATCCTGAAGGCGGCACAACAAGTTTTCAAATAGATAAACAACCCAATCACGGGACTATAGTTCTTAATCCTGCTGGCAGTTTTACCTATACGCCAAATCTTTCAAGATTTGGATACGATTCTTTTCTTTTTAGTGTAAAAGATCCTCAAAATAATGCTTCAACATCTTATAAAGCAACTATAAACATTACACCAAGAATAGATCCGGGCGATGTTTTAGTAATGGATGAAACTTTAATCAGACTATATGATCCTGTTACTGTTCAAGATACCATAATTACTAAAAATCAAGGATTGAAAGAAGGGATAAATCTTGCTTATAAAAAGAATGTTGGCCTTTTTGGATATGATAAATTTAATGGCTTAATCAAAATTGATCCAGTTACTGGTTTGCAAACTCAAATTAGTCCCGCATCAAATTTTGATACAAGTGGTCCAATTGGTGGCCCAGCTGGAATGCTCATAGATCAAAATAATAAAATTATAATGGCTAATACTTCAAAAATTCTTGAAGTGGATCCAGTTTCAGGAGCGGTTAATACTTTATTTAGTGGAGGAAACATCGGTTATGCAACTGGTGTTGCCTATCTCAGTAATGGTGATTTATTGATATCTGATGCCTCAAAAATTCTAGGAGGAACAAAAACAAGTAACTTGATCCGTGTTGCTCCAGATGGGACTCAAACAATTGTGTCAAGCGGAAATTTGATGACTTTGCCATTGGATATTGCTATTCTTGACAATAATACAGTCGTAATATCGGATGCAGGAGCTTTTGTCACAGCAACCGATAATATTTACAAAGTAGATTTAACCACCGGAATTCAGACTCTTTTGAGCACTGCGGGAAATATTAACGTTCCATCTGGACTGGATGTGTGGAAAAACAAGGTATATGCCATAAATAAAGGTTCACGAAAGTTAGTAGAAATAGATAAAAGCACAGGATTTCAAACAGTGATTACTGGGGGAGCAGTGTCCAACCCTTGGGGATTATTTGTTGTTCCAAATGGAATAATAATAGAAAATTTATCATCCAATGACGTTAGCTGTATTAATGAACAAGATGGTAAAATAAACTTCACAATTTCAGGAGGAACAGCACCTTATTTTTATTCACTTGATGGAAATAATGAGGTACAAATTAGTTCTTTGCCTGTAACAATTTCTAACTTAAAAGCAAAAAGTTATAGTCTTACAGTTAGAGACAGCATGAATGAAAATGCAAATACCAATGCAGTCGTAACCACTTTGGCAGACACACAAAATCCTAGTATATCTGCTCCCTCAGCTGTAAATGTTGTTGCCGATACGGGTTCTTGTATTGCTACCAATGTTACATTAGGAAATGCAATTGCCAGCGATAATTGTACGGGTTATACTGTAAGCAATAATGCACCAACAAGTTTTCCAATTGGAGCTACGATAGTTCAGTGGAAAGTTACCGATTCTTCAGGAAATACGGCTACAGCTAATCAAACCGTAACAGTTACAGATACTCAAAAACCAACAATTACGGCTCCGTCAGCTGTAAATGTAGTTGCTGATGCAGGTTCATGCGTTGCTACTAACGTCACTTTGGGAACTCCAATTGCAAGCGACAACTGTACAGGTTATGTTGTTAGCAATAATGCACCAACGAGTTTTCCAATTGGAGCTACAATAGTTCAGTGGAAAGTTACCGATGCTTCCGGGAATATAACTACTGCTAATCAAACCGTAACGGTTACCGATACCCAAAATCCAATTATTACCGCTCCATCAGCGGTTAATACTGTTGCCGATTCTGGTTCTTGCGTTGCTACTAATGTCACTTTGGGAACTCCAATTGCCAGCGACAATTGTACAGGTTATATCGTAAGCAATAATGCCCCAACGAGTTTTCCAATTGGTACTACCACTGTTCAATGGAAAGTTACTGACGCATCTGGAAATACTGCTACAGCGAATCAAACCATCAAGGTTATTGATGCTCAAAATCCTGTGATTATAGCTCCAGCAAATGTTAATACTATTGCCGGCACTGGTTCTTGTGTTGCTACCAATGTTACATTAGGAACTCCAATTGCCAGCGATAATTGTACAGGTTATGTAGTTAGCAATAATGCACCAACAAGTTTTCCAATTGGAGCTACGATAGTTCAGTGGAAAGTTACCGATGCTTCCGGGAATATAGCTACTGCCAATCAAACAGTAACAGTTGCAGATACTCAAAAACCAACAATTACAGCTCCGTCAGCTGTAAATGTAGTCGCTGATGCAGGTTCATGCGTTGCTACTAATGTCACTTTGGGAACTCCAATTGCCAGCGATAACTGTTCAGGTTATGTTGTTAGCAATAATGCGCCAACAAGTTTCCCAATTGGTATTACCATTGTTCAGTGGAAAGTTACCGATGCTTCCGGAAATATAGCTACTGCTAATCAAACCGTGACAGTTACAGATACGCAAAATCCTGCGATTACCGCTCCATCGTCGGTTACGACTACTACTGATGCAGGAAAATGTACAGCTTCAGGGGTTAATCTTGGCCAACCGATTGTTTCAGATAATTGTACTTCTTACACGGTGACTAATAATGCGCCTATCGTATATCCACAGGGACAAACAATTGTAATTTGGACAGCTATTGACGCTTCTGGAAATAAAGCAACTGCTTCTCAAACCGTTACAGTGACAGGTCTCGCCGCTCCAAATATTCAGACTTCTCAAAACTTGTGTGAAGGTTCAATTGTTTCCGATATAAATACTAATGGATTTGTAGTGAAATGGTATTCTACTTCAGGAGGAACTATTGCAATGCCAAATACAATTGCATTGACTTCAGGAACTTATTATGCTGCAAGTTATAATGGAACCTGTGAAAGTCCTAAAAGAACAGCTGTAACAATTAGCGTTAATAGTACTTTGCCACCAACAGGACAGATAAATCAAGCGTTTTGTGAGGGTGCTACATTAAATGATCTTGTAGTAAGTGGAAGCAATATAACATGGTATAGTTCCAAAACAGGTACAAATCCTTTACCGCTATCAACAGTGTTGAAAAATCAAACAAAATATTATGCTTCCCAAAAGAATAATACATCAGGTTGTGAAAGTATACAACGATTTGAAGTTTTGGTAACTGTGAACAAAGTCGCAGCACCTCAAGGTGTATCGGAATATACGTTTTGTAGTGAAGTGAATCCAACTTTGGCATCTATAAGTAAAAATTATTCTAATGTAGAATGGTATGATAGCGTTTCTCAGAACAATCTTCTCACTGAAGATTACAAATTGATTAACGAAGATCAGCTTTATGGATATGCATATGATGCTAAAACAGGCTGTAGAAGTATAGACTATCTTGGTATTTCAGTTCATGTATTGGATTGTAAATTGGAGATTTTTAATTATATAACGCCAAATAATAACAATCAAAATGAGGCTTTAGTAATTACAAATATCGATGCATTTCCTAAAAACAAATTGCAAGTATTTAACAGACAAGGCCAAATGGTTTATGAAGTTTCAGCTTACGGTCAAAATAACAGCTATTTCAGAGGTACATCAAATGTTAATGGATCTGGCAAAAAGCTTCCAACGGGTACTTATTTCTATGTTTTGGAGTATTTAAGTCCAATTACAGGGAAAAATGAAAATAAAAAAGGATTTTTATATATAAACAATAATGATTAAAAAATATATACTATTTGTTTTGCTTTCAAGCATAATTACAAATGCGGTTAATGCCCAATCAGATATAAAGCTTAATGTTCAATATTTTCAACCAATGGTTATCAATCCTGCATATTGCGGTTCGTTTGAAGGATTGGCTATTTCAGGAATGTATAGTTCTCAATGGACAGGTTTTGAAGGAGCACCAAAGACCCAATTTTTGACAGCCAATTATCGACTAAACAATGATAAAATGGGATTGGGGCTTTCGATCTACAATGATAAAATAGGTCCGGTAAAAGAAACTAATGTAGAGGGAAATTATTCATATGATGTAAAGTTAAATGACGATTTGAGTCTAGCATTGGGAATTAAAGGAGGAGTGAACAATTTTGTAATTGATTTTAATAAATTAGATATCGAAAACCCTGGAGAGATAGCTAATGCCCAAGGGGAAAATTCTCAGCTTTCTCCAGTAATTGGTGCGGGAATGTATCTTTACACAGATAAGCTTTTCCTAGGACTATCATCGCCAAATATGGTAAAAACTAAATATTATGACGAATACAAAACCAGTATTGCTACCAAAAATATTTATATGTATGGAGACATAGGATATCTATTCCAGATAAATTACGATTTTAATATTACTCCAATACTTCAGTATCGTTATACAGCCAATGCATCCTCAAATGTAGTTTTCATGACAAATGTCGCATGGAAAGATAGTCTTTATGGGGGGATTAATATTGCTTTTAATTCCAGTGCAGGAGCTTATGTAGGCACTCGTTTTCTTGAGAATTTTAAATTTGCCTATTCTTATGATAGCTCTTTGAATGATTTTTCAGGATATAATGGAGGAAATCACACCTTTATTTTAAGTTATGAATTCCCGACTTTTAGATATCACTTAGAGAGGAGATCTTTTAATAGATTCTAAAAAGAGTAAGCACTAAACTTTTGCGTTGAGTATTTTATAAGTACTCGCTACACATAAAAAAAGCCTGTAAATTATAAGATTTACAGGCTTTTGCTTTCATTTAAAAAAATGAATTTGTGGAATCGCCGGGAATCGAACCTAAGGTCGAAAACCCGCACTATTGCCAATATTTTACTTGGGAAAAATCTGGTCTGCCACGATGTTGCCATAAGTTTAAAAAGCCCTTGAAATCTTGGTTATTTTAAACTTTCCTGCATTAAGCTAATTGACTTTAAAAGAACGACATAATACAATGATTACTACAAAAGTAAACATTTTTTAGGAACTATAAACTTAATTGGCAAGTGATTAGTATACTTAAATCATATTTGCTGCTTCTGCCTGTAGTGTTCAAAATGTTCTGTTTACTGCCGAACAAATTCTGGATATAAGTTCTCAGACGGCAAAACTGCTCAATATATCTATGGTTTATTCTTTAGAAATTTTGATTACATGTCAATTCTGTTTTACTAATAAACGCACGACAAATGCATTGGTCGTTTTTATTGGATTTTTATATGGAAGGGGGTAATTCAGCTACTGCTTTTCCTTTTAGCGTTTCATTTACCAGATATCCAAGGAATGCTGCAAATGGAATAATATTCTGATCTACGCTCGCTTTTTCCAATGCCTGCATATATTCATCCCTTTTTTCAACAGGTATTACTGTCCATGGATATCCACCGGAGGCCAGCATAGCATTTAAAAGAAAACGTCCCATTCGTCCATTTCCATCCATATAGGGATGAATAAATACAAATATGAAATGTCCTAAAACAGCACTAACCGAGGCTTCACTTTCTTGTTCAAGTAATTCAAAAAGAATTGGCATAGTATCACGCATAGCCTCGACGTTAAGCGGTGTGTGTTTAGAGTTGCCAATATAGACTTGATGATTTCGATATCCTGCTAGATCCGATGCTTTTAATATGCCAGCAGCTACACTTGGATCAAATAGTTCTCTGTACCATTTGGAATGATCTTTGTCTACTTCGGAGCCAGGGTTTGCTCCCTTTAAGATTTCTTTAATTGTCTCTTTAACTTGTGTAAATGCTTGATAATAACCTCTTGCGGCCATCGCATCCCTTTGTTTTCGATCTTCCTCATTTTCTTTTGCATTCCATCTGCCACTGCTCACTTTGGCAATTAATTCCGGTGTTACACGATAGCGTTCAATTGATAATGAATGGTAAGCATCAGTAATAAAAATATCATCAATTTCTTTAAGATATGAATTAGTGTCTTTGGGTAGTCCGGGCTGAGCAGGAAAGATATTTATAATATCTTCGCGCATCTGCATCCACATTAAGCGAATGCGGTTAGCATAGGGCGATCGTTCGCGCGGAGATAATTTGATATCAAGCTGATTGTTAAATGGGTCTTCTTCGCGAATATCGTAATCTGCTGCCTTGAATGTTTCAATGATTTGATCTGCTATTCTGTCACGATGTATATTGCGAAATGCGCCGGCTAAACGTCCAGCGAGTGTGGTATGTCCATTCTCCAGTAATATTGGCAATAACTCAGAGGCATCCCTGATCATTGAAAGTGTCGTACGGGCATCAATTGCATTGTGAGTATACAAAGAAAGGCTGCTATAGATAAGAGCACTCTGCAGATTGTACATCTTTATGCCTCTTTGTATCTCAATTTGATCTGGTGATGCTATATTGGTCTTTAGATTGAAAAGTGATGTATTGTATGGCAATGGGGTTGGTTTGTTGTTGCCTTCGGGGGAGCGTACAAGTAACTGCTGTGGCACTGACCAGTTTCCAGAATGTATAAGCAGTGATTGATCAGCAGATATACACCAGTTCTCCCCATATTTTTTATTAAGAAATTGAGAAATAAAGTCCCAGTATGAACTAAACCAGGCAGTTGTTTCCCCTTCTTTTTCACTTGGGTCTGTTGCAATGTACCAGCCTTTGGAGACCTCCCGAATAAAGCCGTTTTTTACCAATAGCTGTCGATATTTTGCATTAGGGATATCATCGGTATGTATCCCCACAATGTTCTTCTCTTGTAGGTCTTTAAGAAAAGTAAGTGCTTCTATAAATCTTTCTTTTGGTGTTGCCATTTTTAATTATATTATTTGTTAACCATACTATCATTTTCTTAGAAATTTGCATGCGTCGATACGTGGTGAAATTAGCATATGCAAATGTAGTAAAATTAGTAAACATAAACGTGATAAAATTAGCAAACATCAATGTGTTTAAATTAGTAAATGCTATAGTGCTAAAATTAGTAAATCTAAATCATGAAGAATATTTATATAAACATTATTATTTTAGGTTTGACTATATCAAAAAAAAATCTAGTTATAGATTGGAAGTTAATGTGTTGATTTTTAATGTAATGGATTGTGTTTCTAAATATAAAAAGATTACCTTTGCTCAAGCGGTACGGGCGCTTGAGCAACAAACCCTAACCCAAGAAAACAAGCCATGTAAGCCTTTAAAGGCTTACATGGCTTGTTTTCTTGGGTTGAAATATGCCAATTATTTGGATTATAAAGGAACTTCTGGAAAGCTGAATTCAAAAAATCTTTGATTGACCAGGTAGGATCAAAATTAAAATTCTCGTACAATGGACTGTATATATCAATACCAACAGGGAATCGAACCTAAGCCCAAAAACCCGCACTAATACTTATATTCTAATTTGTAAAAACAAGATGTGCCTCTATTTTGCCACAAGTTTAAAAAGTCATTGAAATCTTTGTTGTTCTATATTTTCCTGCATTAAGCTGATTGACTTCAAAAGAACGACGTAATCCTTAATGATTACAACAACAGTAAACATTATTTAGGAACTTTAAACTTATAGGCTCGTCAGATTATATTTTATTATTTCTGCTTTAAGTGTTTAAAAAATGTTGTTTCTAATGAAGGATAAATTCTGAGCATAGATTCTAAAATGACAAAGTTTTGAAATATACGAATGTTCTATGATCTATAAATTTTAAGTATATGTCAATAAAGCAAAAGCCTCATGGCAATTTATAAGGCTTTATTGTTATTTCGATTTCACTTCGATATCCTGGATGGTAGGATGGCCGGTAATTTATATAGCCCATTTCCTGTAACTCCTTGAAGTATTTATGATAGGTTGGTAAAGTGCTGATATGTGAAAGCGACATTATCTTGCTCCGACTTACTTTTATTATCCTTGCTTGTCCTTGTCTATATCCGAGACAAAAAATAGCACTTAAAAGAGCGAAATGCCAAACATTAAGTCTGTTATCCTCCTCTAAAATAGACAGGTATTTTGAAAGTTTCTGCAGTTTCATATTAGTCTTCATCATTGAACAGATCCATTAAATCTGATTTATTATAATAATAGGATCCTAAAACTTTTTTAAAACGCACTTTTCCCGTTATTCGGAGATTCTGTAACGATGCGGCAGACATATCCATCAGCTTTCTGACAACACGGCTTTTAAGCCATTCTGGATTTAAGCCGTCGTCTTCCTTATTCTGATTGTTCTCTATAATTTGTTTTAACTGCACAATTAGCAATAGGCCAAATTGCCTTAAATCATCTTTAGTTATATTACTTTCCATAAGCCACTTATTCTTTATTTGCTAAGTAATGGATGAAGTTAAAGTATAATTAATCGGGTTGTTAAAAATGGCATATTATGTCCTTTTTGGGCTCTTAATGTCTAAGAACGTTTTAATGCGTTGATTTTTTTATTGATGAGTTGTGAAGAAATACGGTAACCTTTAAAAAAAGTGACAGTTTTCGTAATTAAATCTTCTACAAAAAATATTGTTATTTGTTGTAATGGAATATCTGATTCTACACTACGTTTTTGAAATGTAAAATATTATAATAAAATGTCGAAACATGAAGGAAGAATTGGCTTATGTTTCAGAAGTGTTGGTGGTTTTAGATGCATGATAAAATAGGGGAAATCAAATCGAGAAAACAAAGATATATTTGCAATCTATGTCATAAATCAAGAGTCAAAAATTATGTTTATAAAGCCTCTTAGCTAACATTGATAGCGATATTATGTCCCTAGTTGTAAACCTACTAAAGTCTCCTCTTGAGGATTAATATTTCGGAAATATGGGAATGATTGACGACATTCTAAAGACGCTCATAAAATGCCATCATCTGCAAAGGAATAATAGTTCTCAGAAGTGATAATCAGAGAGTCTACAAGAGAAATATCTAGCAGTTTTCCTGCTTCTTTTATTTTGCGGGTAATTTGTCTGTCAGCTTCAGAGGCCCCAAGTTGTCCGGAAGGATGGTTGTGAATGATAATGAGTGCCGTTGCATTGGCTTTGAGAGCCGCTGAAAAAATAAGTCGAAGATCTACAACTGTGCCGGTAATTCCTCCTGAGGAGATTTCATAGATACCAAGTGCTCTGCTAGCGTTATTCAAGAATAGCACCTTAAACTGTTCAAAGAGTTCAATTTTATTCGGATTCCAGGCTGACAATGCCAATCTATAAGCTTCTTTGGAAGATTTGATTTGAGGTCTCTCGGATGCCTTGATTTTAGTTCTGTAGATAAGTTCGATTTCCGATACGCTTTGCCAATTTTGATTTAATGTTTCCATGATTTCTTGAATTTAAGATTAATTATGGAACATCGGCCGGGTAGGGGCTAGCAAGCGCAAAAAGCAACGCAATAAAGTGAGGATGCAATCCTCACATTTATGGGGGAATTTTTTGAAAGCGCCCCGCAGCTCCTGACCGAACTTAGTGATAACAATTAATTTATTAGCACACCAATTCATTCTTAAATATTCTTATCTAGAGGTATTTACTCGGCAAGGAAATTGGTTGGTGGTATGGAAAAACAAAAGACTTAACGAGTGGAGAAAGAAGTATTTCTTTATAATAAGCATGCAACTTTTTTGGATTGCTATTAAAGTCTTTTATATTCTAAAAACTTATAGCTTAATATACGTTATAACTGCCTTTTTTTGAGGTTGGTTCATTAAATAGGGGAACTGGCAAATCTTTTTTTGAGAAAAGGCTTTTGCGAAACGTTCTGTATTACTAAAACGGATTTCTTCTGATAAGGGCTTTATTGGTATAATTATGAATTTTCTTTTTTTACTAATATAGAACGTATCTAAAACTAACTTTTGTCATAAAGTCAATTACTCCCGAATTGACAAGTATTTCGATTATTTGCATAAAAAAAGATGCTATGAAGCATCTTTAGGGTTTTATTAAATGAAGACTAAACCTTAATTTTTGTCGCGTATGTTTAATTATCTATCAATTTAAAAAAATCTGATAGTTTTATATTACGAGACTCACAAATTTTTTTAAGAGTATTAACAGGGATATTATAATTTGCTTCATTAATCTTAAGTGCGGTGTTTTTAATTTTTCTAACTATACTTTCTTCAATATTATGATCTAATGCAAAAGACCTCTGGGACTTATACGATTTAATCCAAGTATCATAGATATAGTTACAAATAATATTGCTTGCTTCAGCCATAATAACAAAGAAATGTTAATCATTTAAAAATAATGCGTACTAAAATGCGCATTATCAGATATTTTCTTATATTTGTTTTATCATTACAAGTATGTAATGTATTTTTGCGATTCTTCATATAGAAAATATTTGAAGCATTCGCTTTGAATCTCGCGTTAGAAAACTGGTAATTTTATAGAAACGAGATGATAAGTAAGATGCTCACGTCCATGGCGTGGGCTCACTTATTGTTTCCAGGTATACCAGTACCTCTAACGCAGTAAGTTGAGTTCCACGCCTTTTTTATTGCACATATTTTTAGGCAAAACTCAACTTCTATTCTTAGCAACGCTTTTTTAAGTCTCGCAATACCATTAAAAGAATTAGTGGGGAAAGACACTGCCTCCGTCTGGCTGCAACAGGCACCGGCAGTTGGCTTTCCTATTCAAAAAAACTTTAAATGAAATGCCTATGCAGTAAAAAATCTCATCTACTCTTTAAGTCATCGTTGAACTTTCGACTGTAAGAGTTTAGTCTCTAGACTAATAAAAAAGGGCCCTCTAATTCGTCGCCAAACTACCTAGAGGACCATAGCTAATAAAACTAACATTTTACTAAACCAACCCAATATTATGAATAATTTTTCATTTTCTAGGGGTAGAAAGGCTTTTTGTTTCCTGTTTTTAATGGGAAGTGTATTGTCTTTTTCGCCCATTCGAGCCAATACTTTTCTGCGGCAAGCTATTACTACAACCCAACAATATCAAATACAGGGAACTGTCACCGACGGTGACAATCCTTTAGCAGGCGTAAGCATTTCGATAAAAGGAAAATCCAGTGGTACCGTAACGGATTATAATGGCCATTACACCCTTTCTGCATCATCAGGCGATATACTAGTTTTTTCATTTATCGGCTATAGAAAACAAGAAATTCTTGTGCAAAATCGTACTACAATTAACATCACCCTACAAGAAAATACAACAAAACTTCAGGAGGTAAAAATCAATGCGGGATACTACTCTGTAAAGAACAGTGAACGTACTGGAAGTATTTCCAAAATTACTACGAAGGACATAGAGAAACAGCCTGTTACCAATGTATTGGCAGCAATGCAGGGACGTATGGCAGGAGTCAATATCACACAAACAACAGGAACACCAGGTGGTGGGTTTGATATCCAGATACGCGGACAAAACAGCCTGCGCGTTAATGGAAACAATCCGTTCTATATCATTGATGGAGTTCCCTATTCCTCTGATCCAATTGGTACTGGTATCAATTCGGCAGTACTGCCTAATCAGCCCAGTCCGCTCAACAGTATCAATCCCGACCAAATTGAAAGTATTGAGGTGCTAAAAGATGCAGATGCCACTTCAATTTATGGCTCTCGCGGTGCTAATGGTGTGATATTGATTACCACCAAAAAAGGCAAGCCTGGAAAAACCCAATTCACAGCCAAACTTTTAACAGGTACGGGAACCGTTACGCGATTCATGGACTTGATGAATACCGAACAATATATTGCTATGCGAAAAGAGGCTTTCGCCAATGACGGTATCGATCCAATACCGTATTATGCATACGATGTAAACGGAACATGGGATCAAACCCGATATACTGATTGGCAAAAAGAATTAATGGGAGGTACTTCTCTCATTACTGACATTCAAACATCGCTTTCAGGCGGTTCGCAACAAACACAATTTTTGGTAAGTGCCAATTTCAATAAACAAACCTCTGTCTTACCCAGTGATTTTGTCTATAAAAAAGGCAATGTACGTCTGAATGTAAACCATACCTCTGATAATAAAAAATTCAATATTACTTCTTCCGTAGGCTATACGGCACAGAATAACAATCAAGCCCGTGGAGATTTGATGAGAGAAGCAGTAACCATAGCCCCAAATGCACCTGCACTCCATAGCCCTGACGGTTCATTGAACTGGGAAAATAATACTTTCAACAACCCTTTGGCTAATCTTGAAGGAGAGTATACCGCCGACACCAATGATCTCATTGCTAATGCTGTGATGTCCTATCAATTGAATGATGCTTTACAATTCAAAGCAAATTTTGGATATACCGCTCTTGCCAATGCCGAAGTTACTGCTAACCCATCAACACGATACAATCCTGCATATGGGATAGGTCCGGAATTTTCCTCATTAATCGTAAGCAATGCCGACCGTAAATCTTGGATTATTGAGCCACAGTTGAACTGGAATAAAATCCTCGGAAAAGGGAAACTGGATGCACTGGTGGGGAGCACTTTCCAAACACAAAATAGTAAGCAGCTCTCACAATATTCCTTTGGCTTTTCAAGCAATAGCCTTATTTATAATCTGGCATCAGCTTCCAATATCTTTACATTGGTAAGCGATGAATCAGAATACAGGTACCAAGCTTTTTTTGCGCGTATCAATTATAATTGGAACAGTAAATATATTGTTAATGCTACCGGTCGTCGTGACGGTTCCAGCCGTTTTGGTTCAGGAAAGCAATTTGCAAATTTTGGAGCTGCTGGTCTTGCCTGGTTATTCTCAAAAGAGAATTTATTTAAAGACAATAGCGTTTTAAGTTTTGGTAAAATCAGAACCAGTTACGGTATTACTGGCAACGACCAAATTGGCGATTATCAATACCTAGACACCTACAGCTCTTCGGGAGTGAATTATGGTAACATTGTTGGGCTGCAACCAAGTCGTTTATTCAATCCAGAATTTGGATGGGAAACCAATAAAAAATTTGAAGTGGCACTGGAAACAGGTTTCCTGAATGACCGTATCTTTTTTACTGCAGCTTGGTACGACAATCGATCTTCCAATCAATTGACCGGAATACCGTTACCTGGAACTACAGGATTTTCATCTTTGCAGGCCAACCTGAATGCAACAGTGCAGAATCGGGGTGTAGAACTGACTTTACGCACTGTAAACTTTCAAGCCAAAGATTTCTCATGGATAACGAATATCAACCTGACTTTCGCAAAGAATAAACTTTTAGAATTTCCCGATTTGAAAAGTTCAAGCTACGCCAATCAATTTGTAATCGGAGAGCCACTCAATATCCAAAAAACATATCATTTTACGGGTATTGAATCACAAACTGGATTATACGCTTTCAAAGATGCAAACAATGATGGCATGTTGACAAGTGCCGAGGACAAAACTGCTATAAAAGACTTTAATCCCGAATATTATGGCGGTTTTCAAAATACCTTGAAATACAAACGTTGGCAGCTTGATTTCCTTTTTCAGTTTGTCAAGCAAATCAATTATAATGCATCAACATATTTTAGTTTTCCGGGTTCCCCAAGCAATCAGCCAACTACAGTGCTAAACCACTGGCAACAACCCGGAGATATCGCTGCTTATCAAATTTATACAACAGGTTCAAACAGTGCAGCTGTCGAAGCCTCGTATAAATATTATGAAAGTGATGGTACTATAAGTGATGCTTCCTATGTGCGATTGAAAAACATTTCGCTCTACTATGACATACCTGTAAAAGATCTTCAATGCAAATTGTTTTTCGAAGGACAAAATGTTTGGACACTTACACATTACAAAGGTGCAGATCCTGAGTTTAAATCGGCAGGATATCTTCCTCCTCTGCGTATCCTTTCAGCTGGTGTACAGTTTAGTTTTTAATTATAAAAATGCACAGATGAAATGGGCATAACCTAAAATTGGTCGCGAAAACCAATGAAAATATGCGAATTACATATGACATTTAAAAAACAATAAATATCAACATATGAAAAAGTTCAATATTAATTTATACTTCTGGAATACCAAAAATTCGCTGTGGGGAATGGTATTCGACGCTTTATGGATACTGGCTCTTGCTTTACTTATGAGTGCCTGTGATGATTTTATAGATGTGGAGCTGCCAAACTCTCAATTGACAACAAATACTGTTTTTGAAGAAAAAGCAACGGCAAATGCTGCAATGACAGATATTTATTCAAAAATACGCGATACTGGACTATTGACGGGCTCGCCAAGTGGACTATCTCATTTATTGGGAATTTATACGGATGAACTGGATTTTTATGGTGTGTTGGCAAGCGCTCCACCATTTTACAACAATTCATTGATTGCTTCCAACCCCGATGTAAAAGAATTCTGGAATAGTACTTACAATCAAATTTATGCTTCCAATGCTGTAATTCTAGGCGTGTCAATTTCTTCTATGCTCTCTGCAACAGATCAAAAGCAGCTCATAGGTGAAGCACTATTTGTTCGTGCGCTGCTTCATTTTTATCTGGCTAATATTTATGGAGATGTGCCGTATGTCACTACTACAGCTTATGCTGAAAATCGTGTGGCTATTAGAATTCCGGTAGCCTCTGTTTATGCCAAAGCAAAAGCTGATTTAGAGCAGGCGATAATTTTGTTACCAGAAGAATATGTAACTTCTGATCGAGTACGTCCCAATAAATATGCTGCTCATGCGCTGCTGGCACGAGTAGATTTGTATGCTGGTCTTTGGAATGAAGCGTCAAATGAAGTTTCGGCTGTACTGAACAATACAACGCAATATATGAATGAGGAAGACTTAGATAAAACTTTTCTCAAAGAATCTACAGAAACAATCTGGCAATTGGCTCCCGGATTTTCCAATGGTAATACCTTGGAGGCGAAAACCTTTAACTTTAATGAGGGACCTCCACCGATATCAGCTTTAACCAATGATTTTATGAACGCTTTTACAGCCAATGACAAACGAAAAGTCCATTGGACAAAAGCCATTACAGATGGGGTTACAACTTGGCACCACCCATTTAAATATAAATATGGAGATTCAAACACTTCTTTTGAATATTCCATCATACTGCGCTTGGGAGAAATGTATCTGATTAGGGCAGAAGCGCGCGCGTATTCGGGTGACTTAATTGGTGCAAAAGAAGATTTGAATACTATTAGGCATAACGCTGGATTGGCGGATACTTCGGCTATTACACAGGATGAAATCCTTAATGCTATTTTACAGGAAAGGCGCTTGGAATTGTTCTGCGAATTTGGTCATCGTTTTTTTGATCTGAAACGGTTTAACAAGATACAATCAGTTCTGTCAGCCATAAAACCGGGATGGGATCCACATGACGATTTGTTTCCGATTCCGGAAGCAGAATTAAATCTCAATCCAAATTTAAAGCCTCAAAATCCAGGATACTAATGGATTCTTTTTTATACAACTGCAAAATAATTTGGATTAGTTTTATTTTGTTTTTGATGACCTGTCTGGTAAACGGACAGGTCAAAAAAACACGGCCTCTTACCCAAAAGGATTATCATTTATGGAGTATGCTAACTCCTAAAAATACTTCGGATGATGGGGAATGGGTTAGCTATACATTATCGTATGAATCTGGCATGGATACTTTATTTGTCAAAAATTCAGTTACTGCCAAAACGATTGTTCTTCCCAAAGGGTATAGTGGAAAATTTGTCGGCAATTCGTGGTTTGGATTCTTGCTACCTGAGAATACATTTCAATTGATCAATCTGGACAATGGAAAAGCACAGAATATGGTAAACGTACAAGATTTCACTTTTATAAAGGATAATGTGTACCTAATAGTGTACTGCAGTGGGACAGATGGTAAAACCAACATTGTCATTAAAAACTTAAAAGGAGATACCATTGAAAAGGTAGATAATGTGACTTCGTTTTCGATGAATCCTAAAGGGAATGCAGTTGGGTATTGCACTTCAACGCAAATCGAGAATGCCGTTGGATTGCTCCAATTTGGAAAAAAGATTACCAACGCTATTGTTATCAAGAGTGCAGTAAAACAGTTTGAAAATATAGTATGGAAAAGAGACGGAAAATCAATTGTTTTTGTTGGGAAATCCAATGCTGCTAAACCTTTTATGGCAGATGCCGTTTTACACTATGTGATTGAAAGCCAAAAATTATTCGAATATGATACCACAACAGCTCCAAACTGGCCGAAGGATATGATATTAAATGCAAATTTCACTTCTTCCCTTGGTATTTCGGATGATGGGGATCGCATATTTTTTATGATGAAGAAAAATGATAAAACTATCGTACAAAACCATTCCGGCATTCAAATATGGAATGAGGCTGATAGAGATTTGTTTCCTTTGCGTAGTAAATATGGTGGAAAAGAAAGTCAGCCTCGCTTGGCAGCATGGTCTCCAAAAAATGGAAAGTTGATGACTGTTGGCGATAGTGTTCATTCGATTGCAATGCTGAATGGAAATCAACACTATGCAATAGTCTATGATCCGAACGAAAATAAACCATCATGGAAGCAAGAAGCCGACAGGGATTATTTTCTGCTCGACTTACATACAGGCAGTAAAACGCTATTCCTAAAACAACAATCCGGAGGTGTTGGAAATATAAGCTTATCTCCTGATGGAAAATATATTGCTTACTTTAGAGACCGTGACTGGTGGGTTTATTCTATTGCAAAGCAGATGCATACAAACATCACCCAAAAAACTGGAATCGCATTTTATGATGATTCGATGGACATGGCCGAAATACAACCATATGGTGTAGTTGGCTGGTCAGTTAATGATGGAACATTATTGCTTTATGACCACTTTGACCTTTGGCAAATAGACCCAGATAACGGCAATAGATCCCGATGTACCAATGGACGTGAACAAAATCAAATGTTCCGGATTATTGAAAATGCTAATGGGTATGCTGACGGAATTGTGTGGAAAGGAAATGAAATTGATGATGCGTTTTTAATTCTTAAATCAAATGCCCTTGATAATAATTTTTCGGGTTATTACACATTAGAAAATAAACAAAAGTTACTGCCTATTGTCTATACACAGAAATACATCAGTGCCATTCATAAATCAAAAGAAAATGATTCTTATATGTATTTGAGCGAAGATTTCAATATTCCACCATCATTGATTGTAAAATGTAAGGGCAAGCCGGAAAAGATTATTTTTCAAAGTAATCCACGGTCCGATCAATATGGATGGAGTACTTCAAAATACATCGATTATAAAAATGCCAAAGGAGTTCCTATGAAAGGGGTTTTGGTCTATCCTTTTGATTACAATCCAACAAAACAATACCCAATGATTGTTTACATTTATGAAAAACAAACGGCAATACGGCACAGGTATATCAATCCTACTTTGTTGAATGGCTCAGGACTGAATGCCAGTATCTTTGCCAGCCAAGGCTATTTTATATTATATCCGGATATTGTTTACACCTTAGGAAATCCAGGTTTTTCAGCAACAGATTGTGTAACGTCGGCAACTAATGCAGCAATGACAATAGCTCCGATAGACCGCAACAGAATTGGGTTGACCGGTCATTCATTTGGCGGATATGAAACTGACTTTATCATGACGCAAACAGACATGTTCGCAACGGCAGTAGCCGGCTCTGCCATCACAGATTTTGTAAGCTGCTACCTATCGATTAATATCAATCATTTTAAATTCGAGGGGTGGCGATTTGAATACGAACAATTAAGGATGGGGAAATCGTTGTTTGAAGATTTTGAAGGCTATCTGAAAAACTCACCTATTAGTTATGTTTCCAAAATCAAAAATCCAATATTTTCGTATACCGGAATCTTAGATACCCAAGTAAATCCTAATCAAAATCTGGAATTTTATTTGGCCTTACGTCGACTGAATAAGAAACACGTCATGGTATTATATCCAGATGATGATCATGTGATTATAAAAAAAGAAAATCAAATTGATTTAACAAACAAACTTTCAGAATGGTTTGGTTATTATTTGAAGGGAGAAAATAAACCAGAATGGTTTGAATCACAATAGCGTTTTGAAAATAAAGAAACAATGCAGTTCTAGCTTTACTGAACTGCATTGCCTTTTACAATTGGTAACTATTTAGTTAGGTATTTTATACAAAGGGACATCACAAGGTGCATTTGGCGCCGCTTTCCCTTTTAGTTGGCTACCTCCACTTGAAGTACAAATATTAGCACTAGAAACATTGCTACACTGAGCATCAGCATGACACGGATCTGCTTGTGATATAAATCGGTATCCTTGCACATTAGTAAGTGCTTTGTCACTGCTCATGGCTGTGGTTGTAAAAGCACCAACGATTCCTAAAACGATAACTGCCAGTGGCATAATCATTCTTTTTAAAAAAATTGCTTTCATAATAGTAATATTTTATGGTTATGATCTACTCTTTTACAGGTTTTCGATCGTATCCCTGACATCGGCCGATATATTTTAAAATGTTTTATTTTGTGGCAACTCTTGCAGGATGATTTTGGGTGACATATTCCCTTAACTTATAGCAAACTATCTCATGGTCGATCAGTGCATACAGTTTGTTTTCATATACTAACATAGCTTTCATCTTTTTTGCGGAAATTTTATAAATAGGAAAACTGGAACGATAGGTTTTGTCAGTCAGGTCGTATACATCTATTATACTCGCTCTTTTCCATGTAGCATCAGTTTCATACATACCAGGTAATTCTGAATTGACAAATAGCAATTTTCCCTGCACAGCGCTCAATTTATTAACAATCAAAGGCGGCACGGCAAAAGTTTTTTGATTACTGTTTTTAAGTTGCGTTAACTGTATCTGAGCATGACTCACTGTATCAATTGTTTTACCGCGATAATCTAGTTTTAAATTAGTATTAGCCACTATATATTGATTTCGATACAGATAGACATAAACAATCCGATTGAGAATGCTGTTGTATAACAAGCTGCCATCGGTGTCGAACTTTCCATCAAATTGGCTTTGTAATAATGAAGAATTATATTTAGCTTGTACTTTATTGCCAAGGTGTAAGGTGCCAATTCGATTTTCTCCGTTTATTGGTGATAAATAACGTACTGCCATATTCACGGAATCAATTGGAGTAAGTTGAGAAAAACGAGAACCATTGTTTATTCGCAATGACGCAGTCCAATTGGAAATACTTCCTTTAAATACATACGGAACCATTCCCTCAAAAACATAAAAGTTGTCCCCTAAAACTCTGATTTCAGGTCCTCGAAAAGGAACATTCCTTTGTTTTAACTTTATATGATAAATTGTTTTAGTTTGTAGTGCCGAATCCAAAACCATCACTTGTAAAGGAGCAGTATAATTCCCTAAATAAATTTTTCCATTTCCGCATCCGGCAAAATAGTAGGAGTTGTAAATTAAATCGGTTTGATGCACTAGCTCCGCCACATGCTGTGGAAATCGACGAATAAAGCTGTTGTGGTAGTGGGTAATGTTTTCAGAAATAATAAATAGAGAAGCCATTGTGCCAATTCCAAAAGCACCACAGATCAGAAGGACTATTATTTTTACTTTTAATCTCATGACTTTGTAATTTGAGAATAATTTTCATTGTTCTTAGGTAAGAGTATTATAGCAATTCCAGCTAATACAATGAAAAAACAGTTGAAAATAATATGTTGACTCCAAGACAATTTTTGGATTACACCTCCACAAGAACAGGGTACAAAAGAACTATATTTTAATAAGATGTATATATAAGCCGTAAATAAAACCATCAGCGTATATGAGGCTAAAAGTCCTATTAGTCTTAACTTATGAATTAGCAATAATATAGCAATGATTATCTCCAAAGTAGGTATAGCAAACAATATCCAACTGGCAAAAGGACTCAATAGAGGAGATTGCCCCAATTGAATTTTAAAGTTTTCAAATTCCAATAATTTACTGACTGCTGCATAAACAAAAAGTAAAATATAGAGTAAACAGATAGACTCTAAAAAAAAAATTTGCATTTTGGGATTCCATCTCATGACTTCATCTGTTTTTATTTTCCATGAAGTAAAATTCAGGATTTCAAAACAATAACACATAGCTTATTGGGAGCAAAACTTGATCAAAACGGATAAAAAACATTAATCTTCTTCAGAGAGAATACATGGGCAGATTTTCTGGGTAATTCATTTGGGGAATACCCAAATCTTTTTTTAAATGACTTTGAAAAATTAGGATAATTGTTAAAGCCATTCATAGTTGAAATATTTTTTAATGGAATAATAGTTTCTTCAATCATAAAATGAGCTCTTTTTAGACGTTCTTCATTGTAAAATTTATAAATGCTCGTCTTAAAAAAATGACGGAAACCATCTTTTAATTTATATTCGTTAGTTCCAAATTTTTTAGATAGCAATTTCAATGAGGGTAGTGGCTCTTCAAGATTAGCTAAAATATAATCATACAATTTTTGAATGAGCAAGGCATCAGCTTTTCTTGTTTTTAGTTGTTTATCCATATCATTATCAGATTCGATAGGATGATACGATTTTTTTTGTACTGGTGTGATCAGGCTCACTATATAGTAATCACAATCAATCAATTTTGCAAAACTGCAGTTAGTGAGTTGATGCAATTTTTCTTTTGTAACAAAATCAAGAGATAATACTATAGAAGATGGACTCGTATCATTTTTAATAGTACTTAAGAAATCATTTAGTTTGGCATACGAATCAGCTGTAAGAAGAGATTCTAATGATTTATTGACCAATTCAGATTTTGAATAACCTAAGAACGACATAATCTCAGGAGTGAAACTCTGGATAGAAAATGTATTGTTTAGCACAAAAGTAGTTTGTGAAATAAATTGTTGTGAATTATGTGGATTAACATAACCGCCATCAAAAATAGAGTCTCGCATTTCCTCCGCGACCATATTTATTAAAACAGCTATAGTCTCTAACCCATCTCCATAACCTTTTAATGGAATTCGGCTGTTAAAATTGCCTCTCGCCATTTCGAATAACATTTGATGAATTGCAACGATATGATTTTGTTCAATAGGCATTTGCATAATATGTAACTTGCGTTTTATAATTATAATTGATGCAATCCAAATAGTAATTCAGTTTACATTTTTTAAATTAGTTGATTTTTGAATTATAAGTATTTTTTCAAAAAGACTAAAGCATCTTCCTTTTTAGTAAAGATTTGGGTAGGCACAGTAGGCTTACTGATTTGTAAATAAAAAGTGCTTATCGTTAAAATTACTTTTTCATCAACTAATAAACCTACAGCTTCCGTTAAGAGAGAACCATATTGTGCTAGATAATCTCTCCCGGCTTTTTCGGTATCTATAACTCCACGAACATCACACAAAACAGGAAATGATTTTTCATTCTGAAATCGTATCCTGTCAGACACGACTCTTTTGGCTACCTTAAGATTAATAATGGTATTGGGTTTGTATTCAAAAAAGAGAATGCCCTCAGCAATCCTAAAATTTGCATAGTCGTTCTCATAAAAATCATGGGCTGCAATCATGTTTTATGCTATTTAATTTGTGTAGTAAATTAACAAAAATATAAACATTAGCTACTAAAGATGATGCCAATTCGGGATTATTTGTTGCTATTTGGTGTTTTAGTTGTCAATTCGGGAATTTGACTTGTCAGTTTGGGATTATTCAAAAATCATATAAAATACTTTCATTTATTATAATCAATTTTAGCAATTCATTATGAACCATTTAAACAATCAATCTTAAAATTAACCAACAAAAAATTAAAATGGCAAAAATCAAGCACAATAATTTTATAGATACAGTGGATGAAGTTTTTTCGAATGCAAAGAAAGAAGGCATATTACATCTTTATGCAGAAGATAAAATTTTAACAGGCAGAACAATCCAAATTAAAGGAAAAGAAATGTTCCATTTTGGGACAACAGGTTATCTTGGTTTAGAACAAGACAATAGACTTAAAGAAGCCGCGATCCAAGCCATTCGTGATTATGGCACGCAATTTCCTCTTTCAAAATCATACATTTCCCATCCACTATACCATGAATTAGAAAGTAAAATCGAACAAATGTATGGCATACCGCCTATTATTACCAAGAATAGTACGTTGGGACATTTAGCCATTATTCCAACTCTTATTAGGGATGAAGATGCAGTCATAATAGATCATCAGGTACATTGGAGTGTTCAAAATGCTTGTCAACTTTTAAAATTGAGAGGAATTCCGGTAGAAATGATTAGGCACAGCAATTTGGATATGCTGGAAGATAAAATCAAACAGTTAACCTCTAAATGCAACAAAATTTGGTATATGGCTGATGGTGTATATTCTATGTTTGGTGACTATGCACCCATTCCGGAATTATTGGCTTTAACTCAAAAATATCCTCAGCTTAATCTTTATTTTGATGATGTACATGGAATGAGTTGGAAAGGCAAAAACGGAACTGGTTTTATTTTTGATACCATCAAAGAATTACCTGAAAATTGTATTGTGGTGAGTACACTAAGTAAAACTTTTGGAGCCAGTGGCGCAACATTATTTTGCAAGAATCAACAACTGCGAGAAAAAATTAAAAATTTCGGCGGACCGTTAACCTTTTCAGCTCAGCTAGAACCTGCATCTGTAGCGGCTGCAATCGCCTCAGCAGACATTCATTTATCTCCTGAAATAGAAGTGAGACAAAAAGACTTAGCTGATAAAATCGGCTATTTTAACCAATTGTTGTCAAAGGGCGGCCTTCCCATAATTTCAAAAAATGATTCGCCAGTGTTCTTTTTGGGAATGGGTACACCCGCAACAGCTTATAACTTTGTCCAAAGATTATTCAAGGAAGGATTTTTTCTGAATTTGGGAATTTATCCCGCTGTGCCAATCAAAAACACAGGTGTCAGAATTACGCTGTCCAGTCACAATCAAATACAAGATATTAAAGCATTAGCAGAAACAATGGAATATCACTTTCCTAAAGCTTTGGAAGAAACAAATAATACCGAAAACAAAATCAGACATGCTTTTGGAATAGACAGTAGAAGAACTGAAAAGATTTCAGTATTAAAAGAAAATGAGCTTTTTATCGAAGAAAAAAACACCATCCAGAACATACAAAAAACAGAATGGAATCAATATATGGGTAAACAAAATATTTTCGATTGGGAAGGAATGATTTATTTAGAAAGAACATTCAGCCAGCATGATGACCCAACAAATAAATGGGATTTCTATTATTACACTATTAAAGACAATAAAGGTAGTATAGTATTAATGACCTTTTTCACTTATGGCCTATGGAAAGACGACATGTTAGCCACTGAATCTGTTTCCATCCATTTGGAAGAAATTAGAAAAACCAATCCATTATACCTCACTTCAAAAGTATTGAGTATGGGTTCTTTATTTACAGAAGGAAAACACTGTTTCATCAATCAGGAACATCCTTTAGCTGAAAAAGCAATAAAACTTTTATTGGACAATATAGAAGAAAAATACAATATATTAAATGCAGATATGCTGGTGTTAAGGGATTTTGAAGAAGGTAATAAATACAATAAAGCGATCTTTGATCAAGGATATTTCAAAATTGATATGCCGGAATCCTGTGTAATGCAAAACAAAGTTTGGCATACGTATAATGAGTTTACAGAAACATTGTCTCTTCGTTCCCGTAAACATTTCAATAAAGAGATAGAACCTTATGAAAAGCACTATGATGTTGCAATAAAAGACAAATTAAACAAATCAGAAATAGCAAGAGCATACCAACTCTACAACAATGTAAAAGATAACAATTATGCTATCAATACTTTTCGGTATTCCCAAGAAGTTTTCGAAAACATGAATGAAAGTCAAAACTGGGAGTTTATAATATTAGCATTGAAAGCAGATACCGAAAATTCATTTGTAGGAGTTATGTTTTGTTACAAAAATAGCAATCACACCTATGTTCCGGAATTAATAGGTATGGATTATAAATGGGCAAAAGAGTACCAACTATACAGGCAATTGTTATTTCAAACCATAAAAAGAGCTAATGCGCTCCAATTTCCAAAAATAGACTTTGGAGTCTCAGCCTCCTTTGAAAAAAGAAAGTTAGGAGCCCAAATAATTCCAAAGGTTGCTTATGTTCAGGCAAGAGACAATTATGCAATGGAACTTATGAGTACTTTGCAAAATGATTACAAATCAATTGCTAAAGGATGAAGATATTTGACACCTAATTTTAAAAGATATGTTTGAAAAAACGATTGAATCATTTAATGCTGTCTGCAATGAAATTTTAGAAGCAAACGAAACGATGCAAAATAAGGCTTGCAATGGAATTGTATTGTGTAATAAAACTTTAACGAACTTAAAAGAGATAGTGGATAAAAATGATTTTAACACTGTTCCGGAGGAGATCGATTTTTTCAAAAATATCAAACCCGTTCCAATGAGTTTATTGATTTATTTTACAGAAGTACGTTCCTGCGAACTAAGAATGCCAAAGGCGGGTAAAACCTATAAAGTTCAATTTCTTCAGAAAGAATTGCGAAAAATTAATAAATTCTTTTACAGAAATGCTGATTTTGTGCATTATATGGAACAAGGATACTGTTACCTAGATCATCAATTCTTTACTAGAAACCATCGGGATAATTTTCCATTCACGCCCATGACCGATTACTACCAATTTCCTGAATTTTCAACATCGCAAGACATGCTTTGGGCAAAAGTAAAAGCAATGTACCGATTCATTCATTACATCAGACAAGCACTGAAAAGGCTAAAAGTAGATGATTCTGAAATATTTGAAGAAAAAAAGCATAAAGTATTGGTGTGGACAGGACCAAAAACTGCATTAACAGAATTAATTTATGCCTTATTTTCGAATGGGGCAATTAATTATGGTGCGGCAGATATTAATACGATAACAGCATCATTTGAAGATTTTTTCAACATCAAACTAGATAACATCTATAAAACCTATACCGAAATCAAAGCCCGTAAAAGCAGTAAGACAAAATTTCTAGAAGAATTAACCTTAAACCTACAACAAAAAATGTCCAGAGAGGATCAAGAGTAAAGTTGTAACTACAAAAACCTAAAAGCAGTAATCCATATTTATGTGGATATACTGCTTTTTTTTATGCTAGAATCAATCAAAGAATACTTCTAGTAAAATTAAGATTTTACAAATTTAAAATGTTAATTTTTTTCGTACTACGAAGGCTGTTGGGATCAATCCAATAATTACCGCTAAATAGACCAACTGCTATCACTTAAAAACTGAAATCATAAGCGAATTCATTTTCATAGAATTATTTTCTAGTAAAACCAGGGCTTTACGAATTTTAACTGTTAAAATTTCACCGTACTACGAAAGCCATTGGGATAAAATCTGATAAAAGCAACTGAATTTTGTAAAGTATAAACAGGTACCTCTATCTTGACGAATTGTTACCTACTGCTTACTGAACCTAAAAGATCGATCATGAATGTTGACAGAATGGAATTTATGGCTTGGATGGAGCGAATCATGGAAAGATTCGACATCCTTATGGAATTGGTAACTGTAAAAAATCAGCATACTGCTATAGATGGCGAAGAGTTATTGGACAATCAGGATATTTTGCAGATGTTAAAGATAAGTGCACGATCCCTTCAGCGATACCGTTCCTCCGGCAAATTGCCTTATTATACAATCAGCGGGAAAATTTACTATAAGCTCTCGGACATACACCAGTTCGTGAGGGAAAGTTTTAAGACTCCTATCTCCAAAAAAAAAGCCAACGGTTGACAAATAGTTCCAACGGATACCAGTTAGCGAAAAACATTTAAAAAGACTTTTACTTTCGATATCAAACTTAAAATTTCAAATTATGAGTGGGCAAAATTTAGACAAACCAAATTCTTCCGAACAATTATCCGAAATACTGCTGGTACTTGATAAAAAGAAAATGGAAATTATGGCAGTAAAGGGCATTGGCGAAAATGGCAAACTGGAAACCGTTGAACCCATAAAGAAAAACCAAAACCAGTTTGTGAAGGTGGATAAGCAGGGTGATATCTTTTCCAACTTCTTTTCTAATTTTTTTAGCCAATTAAAGGATCCTACCAGTTTTTCATTTTTCAAAGTTCCCGAACCACTGGCTATTAATGTGGCAAAAGAAATGCAGAAGCAGATAAAGCATCCAACGCCTGAAGGTGAACAATTAATGATGCAACTTGAAGTGAAAACGGAACCAAGTCAGAATTATAAACATGAAAATCAAAATAGTATGGAAACAACACAAACAACACCGGAAACGAGCGAGTATCGTTACAAACCAGAACAGATTGACTGGAAAACAATGGACAGTCTTGGACTGAACAGAGAAAAACTGGAAAAGATGAACCTCCTTGATCCTTTATTAAGGGGCTTTAAAACTAATGAGCTAGTACCTATAAGTCTTAATCTCGGCACTGCCGTAACCAGATTGGATGCAAGATTATCTTTGCAACACAATGATGAAGGGCAGGTTATGGTAGCCATTCATGGCATCCGAAAAGAGCCTAACCTAAATTTTCCTTTTTTCGGCCATGAGTTTACAAAGGAGGATAAAAACAACCTGTTATCTACTGGTAACATGGGTAGGGTGGTCAATCTAACGAATCCAAAAACGAACGAGCCCATTCCCTCTATTGTCAGCGTGGACAGGCTCACTAATGAGTTAGTGGCACTTCGTACGGATTTTTTAAAAGCTCCTGAGGAAATCAAAGGGATAAAACTTAATCAAGAGCAAAAGCAAACCTTGCTTGAAGGGAAACCGCTTTATTTGGAAGGTATGGTTTCCAAAAAAGGAGATCCTTTTAATGCTACCGTACAATTCAATGCTGATAAACGTTTTGTGGAGTTCCTTTTTGACGGAAGAAACACCAATAATCAAACGCTAAATCATCAGAATGGCCAATCGCCGGAAGCCCCGAAAACTTTTAGGGGTAAAGAGCTTGACAATGAGCAGTACCAAAAGTTAAAAGATGGCCAGACAATCTATCTAAGCGGTTTGGTGGATAAGAAAGGCAAGGAATATAATGGGTACATCACTTTCAACAAAGAAACTAATAAAACAGACTTTTCTTTTCAAAACCCAAACAAGATCAAAGAAGAGGTAAAACCTACAGAAGTCCATAAAACCCAGACGGCGGTCAATTCCGAAGGTAAGACCAACGAATCTACCAAGAACATCAAAGAACCCTTAAATTCAGGGCAAAAAAATCCAGACAGCAAGAAACAGCAGGAGCAACAGGAAACTCCCAAAGCACCTGCCAAATCCAAGGCACATAAAATGTAATATGTGATGAAAGTCGTTATTGCAGAAAAACCAAGTGTAGCAAGAGAAATAGCCGTTCTGTTGGGAGCATCCGAAAAGAAGGATGGTTATCTGACAGGTAACGGCTATTTTGTTACGTGGGCATTCGGTCATTTAATAGGATTGGGATTGCCCGAAGATTACGGAATTGTGGGATTTGACAAAGCTGCTTTGCCAATACTTCCTAATCCTTTTTTATTGACGACGCGCAAAGTAAAAAAGGACAAAGGTTATACAGCAGATACGGGAGCATTAAAGCAATTACAGGTAATTGAGCAGCTAATCAATCGCAGTGATAAAATCATTGTGGCTACCGATGCGGGGCGTGAAGGCGAATTAATATTTCGTTACATCTACGAATATCTAAAATGCAGTAAGCCCTTTGAACGTCTTTGGATCAGTTCACTTACCGAAAAAGCAATCAAACAGGGCTTTGATAGCCTAAAACCCGGAAGTGATTTTGATGGATTATATAAGGCGGCACAGGGCAGGAGCAGAGCCGACTGGCTGGTGGGAATCAATGCTTCTCAGGCGCTTTCAATTGCCGCGGGCAGTGGCATTTATTCGCTGGGGAGAGTGCAAACACCTACACTTGCTTTAATTTGCAGGCGTTATAAGGAAAACAGAAATTTTTCGGTACAGAAATATTGGCAGATTCAATTGTCCCATACTAAAGAGTTCATTGACTTTAAAAGTCTTTCCAAAAACAAATGGGAAGATAAAAAGACAGTGGAAGACGCACTAAAGTCCATCAGAAGAAATGATAATGCGGTCACTGTTGCCTCTGTAGAAACCAAAAAAGTAACAGAACAACCGCCTTTGTTATTTGACTTGACAGGTTTGCAAAAAGATGCCAATAATAAGTTGAATCTAACTGCTGAAGAAACTTTGAATATAGCCCAAAGTCTGTATGAAAAGAAATTTATCACTTACCCGCGTACCGGAAGCAAATACATTCCTGAGGATATGTGGGCAGAGATTCCCAATCTTATCAGGGCTTTACAGGATATGGAAATCTTCAAACAAGCAGTAACCAAAATAAAATGGGGACAATTCAATAAACATATAGTGAATGACCTACATGTTACCGATCATCACGGTCTGCTGGTTACGGACAAAATACCTTCGGCATTACCTGCCATGGAAAATGCTGTTTATAATTTGATTGCCTTTCGATTGCTGGAAGCTATTTCGCAAGCCTGCATTAAAGAGATAACAGACGTCACTTTACAGGTTTTGCATTATGGTTTTGTGTTGAAAGGCAACAAAATATTGGAGGTAGGTTGGCGTAGCATAAGGGGCAATTTTTCTGATGAAAATACAGAACCAGTGCAGGAGCTACCAGAACTAAAAAAAGGTGATAATCTTAAAATAAAAGAAGCTGCCATTTTGGAAAAGAAGACCAAGCCACCTATACTTTATACTGAAGCTGGACTTTTATCGGCCATGGAAACCGCCGGAAAGGAGATTGAAAATGAAGAGGAGCGAAAAGCATTGCAAAACATTGGTATTGGAACACCTGCCACAAGAGCCTCCATTATTGAAACCCTATTTAGTCGTAACTATATCCAAAGGGAAAAGAAAACTCTGATTCCCACGGGAAAAGGATTGCAGGTGTATGAACTTATAAAAGATAAAAAGATTGCAGACGTAGCGATGACCGCCGACTGGGAGTTGACTTTGCAGAAAATAGAAAACAACGAAAGTAATGCAGATACTTTCCAAAAAGAAATGGAAAACTATGCTACATCCATTACCAATGAATTATTGCAAACTGTAATTGCACAAGAAAATTTGGCCATGCTTGATTGTCCCAGATGCAAAAATAGACAACTGATTATTAGGGATAAAATTGTCAAATGTCCTAATGAGAATTGTAATTGGGTACAATTCCGAAATGTGTGTGGTGTGCAAATTGGTATAGCCGATATTAAAAGCCTCGTCAATAAAGGGAAAACTTCTCTCATTGAAGGAATGAAAAGTAAATCTGGAAAGAAATTTGATGCTTATATTGTACTGAACGATAAAGCGGAAACCTCCTTTGAATTTGAAAAATCGAAATATCTAAAGAAATAATGAGCAAATTCTATTATGACACAAAATGAAATAAAAAACCAGATTTATCATGTTACCGGAAAAGAGGTAATGCTAGTCGCACAAACATAACCTAATGATTAGGGGAATGTTTGTAATATTTCAAAATTTGTAAAGAGCTAATCTTAAATCAATGGATATAGCCTGAAAACGGTTTAGTTCAGAATTGAGTTTTTTGTAAATTATAAATGTTATATTTTAGCCATAAATAACTGAGCTTATGCAAATAGATATTAAAGGGAAAATAAATGAGAAAAAATTGGCATATAGTAATACTCTATTACCACTTTATGAAGCTATAGTAAATTCAATTCATTCAATTGAAGAGAGGGATATTAAAACTGGTATTATTGAAATTGACATCATTCGTTCAACTCAAGAAAAATTAGATTTAGAAGAATCTGAAAACTTACCAGATATAGTTGATTTTACAATTAAGGATAATGGGATAGGGTTTAATGAAACAAATTATGATTCTTTTAATTTTGCTCATTCAACATATAAATTTTCTAAAGGAGGAAAAGGAATTGGTCGATTTACTTGGCTAAGGGCTTTTAATAAAGCCGAAATTGAAAGTAGATATTTTGAAAATGACCAATGGAAATTAAGGAAATTTAATTTTGAACCAACAAAGCTTGGAATTGAGAAACATATATTAGAAGACGTAAATGGAATTGAAGAAAGATATACTACTGTTAGATTAAAAGGCTTAAAAAATGAATATAAAAAGTGGTGTAATAATAAAGCTGAAGATATTGCCTTAAAGATAATTGAGCATGCTTTTGTTTATTTTTTAAATAAAAATTGTCCAAGGATAATTTTGAAAGATATGAATGAACAAATTATCGTAAATGATTTATTTAATCTTTTTACAAAAGGGCAAGTAAGAACAAATAAAGCTAAAATTAGAAATAGCGAATTCAAATTGAGTTTTGTAAAACTTTATAGCAATAGAGTAGATAACAAAATTCATTATTGTGCAAATACTAGGGAGGTGATTTTTGATAAAATTTCAATTGATATTCCTGAAATGGATAATTTTTTAATTGATAATGAAGGTAACAATTTTTCTATTGCGGTTTATGTTGAAGGTAAATATTTAGATGAAAATGTAAATGATGAACGAACAACAATTTTTTTTACAAAAGGAGAAATCCAATTTCCAGACCAATTATCTCAAGAAGAATTAAGAAAAAGTATTACTGACTTCATTTATAAAGAATTTGAAGATCAAATCAGCAAGCTTTCTAAAACCAGACTAGAAAAAGTTTATGAGTTTGTTTCACAACATCCACGTTATAAGCAACTCCTAAAATATAAGCCAAATGAATTAAAAAAAATTCCTTCAACTCTAAGTGAGGAAAAGATGGAGTTAGAGCTTTTTAAAATCCAACAGACTTTGGAACTCGATGTTAAGAAAGAAGCTAGAACTATTTTAAAGTTCATAGAAAATGAGGACGATAAAGATGAGTTTACAGAAAAGCACAAGGAAATCTATGCAAAAATAATTGAAGTCGGAAATTCTAAATTATCAGAATATGTAATTCACAGAAAATTAGTTTTAGAATTATTTGAAAAATTTCTAAAAATTAAAGCAACGGAAAAGGCTGTGCATAGTTTAATTTTTCCATTGCAAACTTTATCTGATGAGATTGGATTTGAGGATCATAATCTATGGATGATTGATGAAAAGTTGTCATACCATAAGTATCTAGCTTCTGATAAAAAATTTAAAAGAATAAAATTAATTGAATCACAATCGAGTGAAAGACCAGACTTAATAGTTTTTAATAAACCTTTTGCTTTTTCAAACAATAATAAACCTTATGAATCAATTGTTCTAATCGAATTCAAACGTCCATTGAGGGATGATTATACAGATGAAGAGAATCCAATTCAACAAGTTACTAGATATGCAAGAGAGATAATTGAAGGAGAGGCAAAAGATAAAGATAAGCGTGAATTTGATATACGGAAAAACACACCAATTTATGCTTATATTATTTGTGATTTGACTAAAAAATTGAAAGGCTATGCAAATGATAGCGGATATAAACTTTTGCCAAGCGGTGATGGTTTTTTCTTCTTTAACGATAATTATAATATGTATGTAGAAATTTTAAGTTTTGATAAAATTTTAAATGATTCAAAAGAAAGGAATAGAGTTTTGTTTCAAAAACTGAATCTATTGTAAAGACAAAGGGAGTTAATTGGTAAAATGTTAATTGTTTTACTTAACAATAAGTACAATAGAACTTAGATTAAAATTAACTCCTTGTTTCAGAATATGTTCCATGAAATTTCGAGAATTTTAAAGTAATAAATGTTTAAAAACAAATTGTATTTCAACTCAATACTCTATTTTTGTGTTGATAATTGCTTTTGCAAAACAATGAAATTTAGTAAATAAAGATGGTTGAATTTAATATAGTTAGAGGAGATTTAAAAAACAAGCCAGAATCTTCAAGACAACTTGCATCTTTCTTTGAATCAAAGAGAGATAAGTTGACTGGTACTCTTTATGTGGGATATCCAATAATTGGAACTTCTGACGGAGGGTTTCAAATTGATGCACTATTAATAACAAAAGAATTAGGATTAATAATTTTTAATTTAGTTGAAGGAGTAGATGCACGTGATTATCAGGATATTCAAGATGAAAATTATACAAAACTTAAATCAAAACTTTTTCAACATAAAAATTTAACATCTAGAAGAGAATTAGCATTCAATATAAATACGGTCACTTATGCCCCTGCACTTCAAACTTCTCCGCAGATTGAAGATTATGTTTGTTGTGTAAATGATGCAGATGTTGAAAGCTATTTAGAAAGAATTAAATCACCGATAGATGCGTTTTTTGAACCTCTTTTGTCAGTTATTCAGTCTATAACATCAATACGTAAAAACAAATCAAGAGAATATGTTGTCAAGGAAAACTCTAAGGGTGCTATATTAAAGAAATTAGAAGATTCAATCGCTAACCTAGATAGACAACAAAGTGCTGCAGTAATCGAGACTGTCGACGGAGTACAACGAATTAGAGGATTAGCAGGTTCTGGAAAAACTATTATTTTAGCTTTAAAAGTAGCTTATTTACATGCTAAAAATCCAGAATGGAAAATTGCTGTAACTTTTAATACAAGATCATTAAAAGATCAATTTAGGAAATATATAAGAATGTTTAGTTATGAACATATTAATGAAGAACCGAATTGGAAAAATATTGAAATTATCCATGCTTGGGGAACATCTTCATCGGAAGGGATATACTATAATATTTGTAAAGACCATAATATTGAGTACATTGATTTTAATTCAGCTAAGCAATTTTCCCCTATTTATGGAAAAGAATTTGATAAAGTCTGTGAAAAGGCAATAAATGAAGTCACAGATTTTAAACAAAAATATGACCTTATTGTAATTGATGAGGCTCAGGATTTTTCAAAAGAATTCTTAAGAATGTGTTATAGTATTTTGAAAGACCCAAAGAGATTGGTGTATGCTTATGACGAGCTTCAGAGTCTTAATATTAAAACAATGGATTCACCAGAAGAATTATTTGGGAATGATATTAAAGGAAATCCATTTGTAAAGCTAGTAAATGAAGTAAATCAGCCTAAACAAGATATAATACTTTATAAGTGTTATAGAAATTCTTTGGAAATTTTGACTAGTGCGCATGCTTTAGGGTTTGGAATATATAAGGAAAGTTTAGTACAAATGTTCGATAATTCTAACTTATGGAATGATGTGGGGTATAAAATTGTAAAAGGTACGTTGGAAGAAGGGAAAGATGTTATTTTAAAAAGAACTAGTGAGACTAGTCCAGATTTTTTATCAAACCATTCTTCAAAGGAAGATTTGTTGGTATTTAAAACGTTCGAGGATAATGAGGATCAAGTTAAGTATATTGTAGATCAGATAGAGAAGAACTTAACAGAGGATGAATTAACGCTTGATGATATTATGGTAATTAATCCTGATCCCTTAACTACTAAAAAATTAGTAGGTGCCTTTAGACAGAAATTATATGATAAAGGTATTAACTCCAGTTTAGCTGGTGTTACTGCTTCACCAGACATATTTTATGATCATGATACTATTACCTTTACGGGTATATACAGAGCTAAAGGAAATGAGGCTGCAATGGTATATGTAATTAATTCGCAATATTGCTATGATGGAGTAGAATTAGCAAAAAAAAGGAATATTCTATTTACTGCAATGACTAGAAGTAAAGCTTGGCTTAGAGTTTGCGGATATGGCACAGACATGAAAAGGCTAGAAACAGAATTTGAAAAGGTAAAAGAGAATGATTTTACTTTAAGTTTTCGATATCCTACTTCAGAAGAACGTAAGCATATGAATATAGTGAATAGAGATATGTCAGAGCAAGAAAAAAACAGTATTCAAAAGAATCAAAAAAATCTTGTAGAATTACTGAAAGATCTTAAAGAAGGAAAAATTCAGAAAGAAGATTTAGATAGAGATTTGATATCACAAATTCAGAAACTTGTATGACAATAGAACAGGTTATACGTCAAATAAATGATGTTACATCTAAATTAATTGGAGCTAGTCTTTCTGAAGAACAAAATTTTCCATCAGAAAAGGATGGTTCAGTTTATATATCTGGAAATCATGATCTTTCCATAGCTTTGAAGAATTTGTCATATAATGAAATTTATACCACATTAGAGCAAGAAAAAAACTTTAACATTAAGATGATGGATGGTGCTTTAATACAATTGATGTATAATTTTGATAAGTCTAATGGAATGTTAAAAAAGTGCAGATTAGCTTTTTTTCCTTCACCTAATCTAGAAGAATTTCAAAATAATAGTGAAATTTATGAGTTGGATGAAATTTATGCAGATGTAATAAGCAAAAATATAGTTAGCACACCTATAAGGTTTGACTATGATCCAGTAAATCATATTCCAGTTGAGCATCCTAATTCGCATATGACTATTGGTCAATACAAAAATTGCCGAATACCTCTCTCAGTTCCATTAACTCCTAACATGTTTATTGATTTCATTTTGCGTAGTTTTTATAACACTGCTAAAAAGAAATTTACTGAGCAATTAGTTTTTGATAAAACAGATTCGTTTGATGAATGTATACATGATGCTGAGAGGAAAATACTCCATTTTAATATGTCTAAATAATGTATTATAATTATGCTATAATATTTTCAACGGCTTCTTAACCATTTGCCAAGGAAAAGGTTTTTCCATATAAAACGTTTTTTGCGAAATCTTGATGTGTTTGTAGTTAAGTTGTTTATACTGCTTACAAAATGATCCTAAGTCAACTAAATAATATCTAGCTTTTTTGGAGCACAACACTATAAGTGTGCTTTATTTTTGTGGTAAGTATGATATTTATAAAATATCGAAAACTTTTTGCGTGGAGGGAAGATGGCTGGACCGGATAGAGAGCCGAGATAGATTCTCTTTTATGCGATTATATGTTGTCTCTGGGGTGATCCTTTTGCACCAAATGTTGCAAATCAGGATCATTCTTAATACGCTCCAACTCAGTTTCAATAACCAGAACAATATCTTGTTTTATTCTCCGGTAGTTGGTTTCAATTTCCTGTTTCATTTTGTCTTCTCCATGTTCATCTACAAAAGTTAAAATTTCCGGTATTTTTTGATACGACTTAGTTTCTGAAGCTACTTTACTTTTATCTACAACAATTTCGGCGTGAAAAATTTTCTGTTCGATACGTTCATCAAAATTATCGGATACTGCCCCCACAAATACTCCCTGTGTTAAGGTCGAAATTTTCGAGGCTGGTATTAAACTATCCAATTGCGTAGATATGGAAGTAGATTTGTCATTACGGTTAATAGTAAGACTCTGGCGTTTTTGTAACACTTTACCGAAGCGTTCGGAAAGGTTTTTGGCAGTTTCACCAACAACTTGGCCACTGAATATGTTACCCACGATATTTTGAATTACTTTGCTTTCCTTGTCCCCATAATCACGGGTTAATTGCGAATAATCCTGAAATCCCAAACATACTGAGACTTTATTGCTTCTTGCAGTCGCAATAAGGTTATCCAGTCCTCTAAAATAGATGGTGGGAAGCTCATCTATAATTACAGAACTTTTTAATTGCCCTTTCTTATTGATGAGTTTTATAATTCTAGAATTGTATAATCCCAACGCTGCTGAATAGATATTTTGACGGTCAGGATTATTGCCTACGCATAGTATCTTAGGTTCTTGGGGATTATTTATGTCCAGTGAAAAGTCATCTCCGGTCATAACCCAATATAATTGGGGTGAGATCATTCTTGACAAAGGAATTTTTGCCGATGCTATCTGTCCCTGCAGCTGGTCTTGCGCGCCTCCTTGCCATGCATCCATAAATGACGATAGATAATTTTCCAGATCAGAATAGGAAGTCAGGATCGTAAATACTTCCGAATACTTTTTGTTTAATAATTCTATGGCGTGAGGAAACGTACAATATTTACCGTTTTCATAGATTTTAAGAAACCAAATAATGGCCGCCAATAAGATGATTGGAGATTCTACAAAGAAATCCCCCTGCTTCTGTATCCAACTTCTGTTAAGATTTAGCATTATCGTATTGGCTGATTCGTATGCATCGGATATATCAGTCATAAAATCTGGATTTATTGGGTTACAACGGTGGCTTTTTCTAGGGTCATCAAAATTAATGATGTAAAATTTCGGTTTTACCTTGTACTTATCAGTATGCTTTAGCAAATGGTTATAGGCAATTGTAGATAGGTCGTCAAATTTGAAATCATAGATATACATTGAAAAACCTTTTTCAATATGCTGTTTGATGTAGTTGTTTACAACAGCATACGATTTACCCGAACCGGGTGTTCCCAATACAATGGTTGCCCTAAAAGGGTTAACGATATTGATCCAGCCATTATGCTCTTTTTTATTGTACCAGAATTTGGTGGGTAAGTTTACGGAATATTCATTTTGCATTAATTTAGTTTCCTGCATAAAACTTTCATTCTCATTGTTGAAAATATCGTCCATCAGGTTATTGTTCAGTAATCGGTGCGTCCATACGCCCGCCATTAATAAGGCAATATATCCTAAAGCCGATGTGACCATATAAATGAAAGTTCCTATAATTGGCGATAACTTCAAGAATGGGGTGTTCAGAAAGAACATCACAAATCCAATTCCAAAAGTTATATGAATTTTAGGCAAGGTTATTTTCTCATTCTTCACGCCTTTGGTTCCAAGACAGCTTAAGGCCAGCAGAATTATGGCAAATATTTTGGTGTAAAGGGTATGTGAGAACAAACTGGCAGTCTTTTGGAACTTAATCAATATCTTATTAATAATTTCCATTGTCCATCCCTTTTCAAGAAAAAAGCCATAGCAGTACCAATAAAAGTGCATCAGCACTATCAGAATGCTTACAGCCCTCATAAAAGACATTATTTTGGCTAAACCTCTTAAATCGTCTTCTCCCTGCATTATTTTGATTTTTAATGTTCGTGAGGGAATTTATGGACTATGAAGGCAGCCTATAAAATGTGGTACACATTGGCAGTGCGTGGCGGTATTTGGCTGATTGTTATTGCTGGCCTCTTTGGCGTTTTCTTTTCTTCTTCATCTTATTGGCAAAATCCATTTCCTCGTAATCTTCACCTTGTGATGTAGTCAGCAACCCTCCAAAACTTTCCATGATACCAGTTTCATTTGTGTTGAAAGGAGGAACTTCTTTATTTAGAAAACCAAATAATTCGTGAGGCTTTTCGGTAGGTAGGTCTTCCATTTTGCTGTGTTGCGATCTTTTTGGCTGAGGTTCTTTGAGGTCTTTTATTCTCGGTTTGATATTATTATTCCAATAGTCATTAAAGGCATTAGCTGAAAATTCCTTTTCTAGACGGGAGCCGTTCCATACTGTTCTGGAATTGTGGTCGATAAAAGTCATTCCATAAATGCGCCCTGTATCATTTCTGCGGTCAATTACGTTAATTCCATTTTCAGCTAATTGCTTCTTAAAGCTTTTTTCATCCTTTGTCGATTGCAAGGCAATTGAAATCGCAGATTTGATAGCTGGTTTTGCTGTATGGTCTTTTAGGGCTTTCTTTGATCCTTCAAAATGCAATTCCAAAGAAGGGAGCCCTGCATTTTTACCGAATAGGGAAGCCTTGAATGGATGCCTGGATCTTTCTCCTTTTTCATTTAAAGGGATATATAATAATCCATGCCGGATTTTTCCCTGTAGTTCGCCTTCCACTTTTTCGGTGGTAATATTGAACAGGGAGAGCAGTGCATTGTATTCGCCTAATGTTTGGAAATTATAATACTTAGGGAGATGACGGACAACTGAAGCAATCTGGCTTTTTATATCTCCTGCTTGGTAATTCACAGGATGGAAAATAGTGTCATTTTGCTTGTGCCCTTTCTCCGTTGCCGGTATCAGACCGTATTTGTTTTCTAACTCACGACATACGTTCATAGACCGTCTTTTTTCAAACTTATCCGAAATCTTTCTACCTTCTTCATCTATACAGACGGATACTATATGGATATGTGCGCGATCAATATCGGTATGTTTGAACACCACAAAAGGCTGTTCGCCATAACCCATCTCCTTCATATAGTTCTCAGCCATCAATTTAAAATTTTCATCACTTACATTATCCTTGGGGTCGGGATTGAGAGAAATGTGCAAAGTTGGTTTTTCGGTATTGCGATTGGCTATCAGATAAGGTTCGAAAGATCGAATCAATTGAGCCACGGAATAAAGACCTTGAGGTGTTTCAATTATCCTATTGGTAAAAAGAATTTGTCCGTTCTCTTTCTCCACTTTGAGCTGATTGTATGCCAAAGCTCCATATAAATTGCTTGCTCTACCAATTTTTGCTATCATTTCAATACTGTTTTTTCAAATGATTTGCTTCAAATTCTTCTGTGAGCTGAATGATTTTTTGACATAACACAGCCATTTCAGCCGTCTGTTTTTCCAATTTGTAGAGATACGCGGACGCTTTTTTCTCTGAAAAATTGCGGTACAGTAACTTTACAATCTGGTTGTAATTCACGCCAATGGATCGGAATTGACTGTGAAAGGAAGTCAACCGCATATAAAAATCCAACGTGGCCTTGTCAATTTTGACAGTTTTAATCTCTTTACCAAACAGTACGGAGATGATAAATTTTGCTTTATTGGCCATTCCTGATGCTTCAAAAAGCGATAATAATTTCGCGTTTTCTTCGTCTGTAAGGCGAAAAACATGACGGTGAATACTCGGATCGGTCTTAGGAGTTCGTCCGCCTTTATTCTGTTTTCTGTTATTGTTTTCTTTCATCATTAATCCATTTTTAACTTCAACAAAAAAAGCCTGACTTCGGAAGGGTTTTCAGTTCCCGGCAGGGCAAGTTGTTTTGAGGCACGAACTCGGTTTCGAGTGCCTCAAAACACAACTTGCCGTGTTCTGGCGAACACAAAAATCCGCCCTGCGGGACGGATTAAATGTAGCAGGGAAAAACGGCTTCAGGCCGTTTCCCTTACTCACTGATATGTCAAAAGGCTTATGCATAAAACCATTAATAAAATCACATTACAAAGTAAATCTCTCTTTATGAGAATATTGCAGAGCGTCTTAATGCCAAATAGTGCCAATGAACGCTGATATGTTCCAGTATAGAATAAGTACTTATATATCTGCATTTCTTTGTACCTGAATGTGTATGTAGGCAGTTAGGTATGTTGGTACGTACCAATGTAGGGACGTTAGTAAGCATGTAGTTACTTATCTATGTGTAGGCGTACTGATGTGGATACTTGCAGGTGAGAATATATATTCACATGGTTGCATAAGTACAAATTTACAGATATGGGTATATATATAATTATTTCTAAAGATAGATGCCTAAATGTATTGGTACTTAAAGATATATATACATATTTATGAGTTCAAGTAGAGTTCTACGTACATAGCTCTACAAAAAATTGCATGAGTATGGCTAACAATGGATTTGTATATAAATATGTAGAGATATAAGTGAATATTAAATACAATTAAAAATGAAAACAGAACACAAAACAGTATTCATTGCTTTTTCTTCCCAAAAGGGAGGCGTAGGCAAAAGCACATTTACAGCTCTTGTGGCCAGTAATTTGCATTATCGCTTGGGTTTCAATGTCGCAGTATTCGATGCCGATTTCCCACAACATAGTTTAATGAAAATGAAAACTCGAGATTTGGCTATGGTTATGGAAAATGAGTTTTTAAAAAGAGCGGCTTTCAAACAATTTACGACCATTAACAAAAAAGCTTATCAGATCATTCAACATAAGGCTGATGGGGTATTGGAGGCGGCGAATGATTTTTTAGAATCTGCTCCCGTTCCGGTTGATTTTATCTTTTTTGACCTGCCGGGAACAGTTAACACTCCTGGTATTTTGAAAGCTTTGTCAGGGATGCACCATATTTTTACGCCTATTATAGCAGATCGTGTAGTTATGGAAAGTACGCTTGTTTTTAGCCAGCTGATGAAGGATGTTATTATGAAAAAAGGAGAAACCTCCATTGAAACCATTAACCTGTTTTGGAATCAGGTAGATGGTCGAGAACGTTCGCCTTTGTACGATGTTTATAATAAACTTATTGGCGAGTTGGGATTAAGCTTGATGCAATCTCAAATCATGAACAGTACACGTTTTCGCAAGGAAAGTGAAGTTGGCGCAAAGACTGTTTTTCGGTCAACTTTAATGCCACCCGATGAACGCTTGATGAACTCTTGCCGATTAGATCAGTTTATGACAGAATTTTTAAGAATCGTTCAATTGTAATACGATGGAAAAAGACAATAAGAAAAAAATAATTCCTGAAATCAACGAAGAGTTAATGATGAATTTAATGGTTGATGGAGTAAAAAAGGAGGGATTGGAACTTCCCCAAGAAGAATCCGAAATTCTGGTAAAAACATTCCATGAAAAGCCTTTAGCGAAGGAACGAAACAGAGGGAAGAAGGTAAATGATCAGGATTATAAAAATATATTTTTTAAAAAGACTGTTACCAATGCCCGTGATGGCAAAACGGTATATATCCGACCTGATTTTCATGAAAAACTGTCCCGAATTGTACAAGTTATTGGCGAAGATAAGATAACCATTTATGCCTACTTGGACAATCTTCTCGAATATCACTTTCAGGAGTTTGGTGAGCAGATCACCACAAGTTTTAATGATAAATACAAACCTATTTTATGACTATGGAAGCAGTAATTGTTATATGTCAGCTCATTGTTATTATCCTGTTATTGCAGGACAAGATTGTAATCAAAAAAATATCGCAACAAAGGTCAAAACAGAAAAAAATTAATCAGAACCTGCCAGATATTATGGGGCAACCCAAACCAATGAGAAGTCTTTCGATGCCAAAGGATGCCACTGAAAGCCAAAATAAAAAGCAGGACATGAGAATAGATATTTTTGATATTGAAATCGACTATGAAGAGGTCGATTTGCAAATTCCGCAGGAAGAGCTGGACGAAGTTTTAGAAAATATGCCTGATTTTGATGAAGAGGAAGAAGAATGGAACAGGTATGGAATATTTGGTGGGAATGACGGTTTTGCCCAAGGGGTTACCTTTGAAGAACTAAGCACCGTGGGGATGTTGTTGAAAAAAGAAAAATTGGAGCCATCCCAAAAGGAAACTGCAGTTGCTATAGTTCAGAAGATACAGGGAACCGAATTATTCAGCCTACTGGAAAATTCTATGGAAAGTGCTTCCCGTAAAATAGCGGAGCTGTTGGACGGGAGCCTTTCTTCTGAAACTAATTCCGGTTCTTCCATTTTGCGGAAAAAGGATTTGCAGGATTTTGATATTGGGGAGTTTGTGTGAGTAAGTTGTATGTCAAATTAATTTGGTTTAAATCCATTCATGGTCACTATAAAAAAGCAAAAGCCTGAGAACATAAGATCCTCAGGCTTTTTTTATGGTTCAAAAATCCTTTCGAAATTTTTTCTGTTTTACAAAGTTAGTATTTGAGGGCAATTTCGGTTCGAACTCCATCAAGGATCATCATTTTTTTTATGAAAGATATACTTCTTACCTTAGTCTCTACTTTTTGTTTGCATGTCCATTATCATACTATATAATTTTATTAGATCAAATGGAAGAACATAGCCAACTATAATATTAGTAGTTCCAGCAGCACTCTGCAGATAATCAGAGCGAAATCGTAATCAACGTAGATGAACCTCCATTCAAGAATTTAAGATCAGCATAACATTGAAAATATTGGCAAAAAAACATGATTATAAGTATAAATAATTAATCATGACAATAAAAGTAAAGTCTTTATTAATATTGTAGTATTTTTATTTATTTTTGAACTATATTCATGTTTAACTATTATAGTGACAATCATTAATTAAAATCGTTAAAATTTACACCGCTAGCAACCAAAACCACGCAAAAAAATTATGAATTTCAAAAAATCAAGTCACTATACTTCAGCAAACCTGTATCAAAAGGTGCTATTTCAATTTCAATTGTAGAATCTACAATCTTGCTTAATCCAAAAACAAATCACACAACAAGTGCATTTTAGTTCTATTTCTCAAAAAATAGAATAGAACAATAATGCCTCTTTTCAAAAAACCACAACCAATTAATGAGACAAACAATTCTACTATTATGTTGCTTTCTTTTTTTATCAAATACTTTGCAGGCACAAAGATCAGGCACAGTTAAAGGATATGTAACAGATACCATAAACAATACTACTTTAACGAATGCATCAGTCTCTTTGTTAAGAGCACAAGATTCCATTTTAATAAAATTTACCCGAGCCAAAGAAAATGGTTATTTTGAGTTCAATAATATTAAAGCCGGTAAATTTATTTTACTGGTTTCTTATCCCAAATATGCAGATTTTGTGGATCAATTTCCTGTTGATTCCACAAAGTTAATCCAAGATTATGGTAAAATTAATTTGGCTGATAAAGGAAGATTACTATCCGAAGTAATTATAAAAGGCAATAGAGCCGCCATGAAAATCAAAGGAGATACGTTAGAATTTGATCCAAAAGCATTTAAAATAGAACCTAATGCAAAAGTGGAAGATCTGATAAAACAATTCCCAGGAATACAAATTGATAAGGATGGAAAAATTACCGCTCAAGGCGAAACTGTAACCAAAGTTTTGGTTGATGGTGAAGAATTTTTTGGAGACGATCCAACTTTAGTTACAAAAAATCTACGTGCGGACATGGTTGATAAAGTACAATTGTACGACAAAAAAAGTGATCAGGCCGCTTTTACAGGAATTGATGATGGTCAGAAAACCAAAACTCTAAATGTTAAACTTAAAGAAGACAAAAAAAATGGTCATTTCGGGAAAGTAGAACTCGGAGGAGGAACTGATAATTTTTACAAAGGTCAAGCCATGTTTAATAAGTTTTGGGATAAGAAAAAATTAGCAGCTTATGGCATTTTAGGCAACACCGGACAAGTAGGATTAGGATGGGGAGATAAAGATAAATATGGCCAAAGTAGTTATCAAGTAACTGATGACGGCGGTATTAGTTTTTCAAACAATGGAAATGATGAATTAGATAGTTGGGATGGACAATTTAATGGTGAAGGAATTCCAGTAGCTCAAACTGGCGGAATTCATTTTGACAATAAATGGAACAACGATAAAGAATCTATCAATATAAATTATAAAATCGGCGATATCAAACTTTCAGGAAATCGCAATGATATTAACCAGCAAAATTTAAGTTCTAGTAGTATTTATAATACTTCAGACAAGAGTTTTGAGAAAAACATGACTAAAAATAAACTTGATCTAGCTTATGAAATTAAAATTGATACTACTTTAACTTTAAAATTAAATGTAGATGGATTATTTAAAAATAGTAATTCAAGTGATGCAGAAATACGAAAAGGTACTGACGAACAAGGTAACCAATTGAATAATTCGAAACAGACAACTACAAACGATGTTGATGATAAAATATTTAATATAAATACTTTATTAACCAAAAGACTTAAAAAAACGGGCCGAACATTATCTCTTAATTTAAGCCAATCAAATACAGATAGCAAAAGTGATGGTTATTTAAATTCTAGAGCTGAATTTTTTACACCATCCGTAATTAGTCCAGATAGCACCAAAGTAGTCGATCAAAATAAAATCAATAATATTAGCAATACAGCTTTTAAATCAAATTTAATCTATACCGAACCGTTATCCAAAAGTCTAACTGTAATTCTTAATTATGGATTCAACAATAGTAAAGGAAAAGCTGATCGTAAATCTTTTAATCAGTCTTCAAATGGCGATTATAATGTTTTGGATCCCATCTTTAGTAATAATTATGAATTAGACCAAACGATAAACCAACTTGGAGCGATTTTTAATTACAAAAAAAATAAAACTGTTTTTTCTTTTGGTTCTAAAATTAGTGGTGTAAACTTTGAACAATATGATGTTTATACAGATAGTTCTTTTAAGCAAAAATTTATCAACTATATGCCTCAGATAAACTATCAATATAATTTTAAACAAAGAGAAGTACTGCGTCTATCGTATAACGGAAACACTGACCAGCCGACACTAGATCAAATACAGCCGATACCAAATAATCTAAACCAATTAAATACGATTTTGGGTAATCCAAATTTAGATCCTTCTTTTAGAAATAATTTTAGAGGAAATTATTATTCGTATAAAGTACTTAGCAATCAATATTTTTCGGTTAATGGATCGTATAATTTTACGGTAGATCCAATAATAAGTAATGTGGTTACAAATGACAGAGGACAAAGTATATCACAATTTGTAAACCTAAAAAACAAAGCTGCAACAAGTTATTATTTGAATACTAATTTTGGCAAAACAATCAAAGCCATAGACATGACAGCTGGAATTGGTTTAAGTGCCAACAAAAATGTAGACTATAATTACATCAATACAAAACTGAATCAAACTAAAAATTCAAGTTATTCCTTTAATTTAAACTTATCAAAGTATAAAGAAAAAAAATACAATTTTAATACTAACTTCGGACCTACTTACAACGTTGCTGATGCAAGCATTAACGAAAATAGTGATAGCAATGGCTGGGGTTTTAATGGAAATTTCTGGACTAGTATAGAATTACCTTTCAAACTAGAAATTAGCACAGATGGTAATTATCAATATAATGGAAAAACGCAAGTGATTCAGGAAACTTTTGAACGTTTTATTTGGAATGCATCTATCACCAAAAAATTCTTAAAATCAGATAATTTAAGAGTTTCAATAACGGGAAGAGATCTTTTGAACCAAAATGTAGGATTTAATCGTTCTGCATTCAATGGAAATATCAACCAAAGTACTTATACCACTATACAAAGATACATTATGTTCTCTGTAAGCTGGGATTTCAGCAAAATGGGCGGAGGAGAAATTAAACAAAACTAAAACCATGAAAACAATAATAAATCGCATCTTAATTTTAATAATTGTATTGACAAGCTGCAATACTTTTGCACAAAACAACCACTTTGTACAAAATGGCGTAATCGAATTTGAGAAAAAATCGAATATGTATGCATTGATTACAAAAAAAATAAAAGGAGAAACGGATAGTTATTATCAAGCTGCTTTTGAAAGTTATAAAAAAACCAATCCACAATTTAAAATTACAAAAAGCATTCTCAGTTTTTCAAAAAACAAGAGTTTATACAAATGGGATGAAACAAATCAATCAGCAGCCAACAGTTGGATTGGTGACGATGCAATGGCTAATTTAAAAAATGTTATTGCCACAGATCTTGATACAAAAACCAGTATTACACAAAAAAATGTTTATGACGATTTATACTTAGTTAAAGACAGTTTACGCAAAATTGATTGGAAAATTACCGATGAAACAAGAGAAATTGCAGGTTATGAATGCCGCAGAGCAAATGCTATAGTTCTCGATTCAGTTTATGTTGTTGCCTATTACACTATTCAAATTCCATTCTCAGGCGGTCCTGAATCTTTTACAGGCTTACCTGGAACAATTTTAGGCTTGGCAATGCCACATGAAAATATGACATGGTTTGCCACAAAAGTTACTGAAATTCCAGTTTCTGACAAAGATTTAGCTCCACCAATTAAAGGTAAACCTACCGACAATAAAGAACTAAACAAAACACTTTTGGATGCTTTGAAAGACTGGGGAAAATGGGCAAAAAAAACATTACAAGCCTACTCTTTGTAACTAGCTATTAAAACTGACAAGTTTAACTCCAGTTTTAACTACATAAATTACCTCAAAGAGTTAGCAAGTAATCAAGATTCTAATGAGAAGGCTGAATCTGATTCAATAAGGCGATCTCTTAAAAACTTATTTCCACAAAGAAGTTATAGTAGCATAGATGAAACATTACTGAAAATAAAAAAGAGTAGAAGTACTTTGGATTTTTTAAATGTAATTGAAGAACTAAAAACTCCTTCAAGCAGAGAATTTACTGATAAGCTTATCAGTGCGTGAATAAAACTTCAAGGAAATAGAATATACCGTGGAAATTATTCAGAAGATGATAGAAATACTTTCATAGCTTCTATATTGGAAGCTAGTGATTACAACACAAAAGATCAAACGAGATGGAGTACATCAGTGGCTGGTAAATCAGCTGGAGAAATCGATATTTTTATTTATGACAAAAAAGGTTCCCCTTTTACAATTTTGAGGCTTTAAATTTAGATTCACTTAAAACTGATTACACAATACTTCATATAAATAAGATTTTTACATATGATACTTCTGGTCTTGAATGCAATTTTATTTTAGTTTATTCGTCAGCTAAAAAATTTAGTGAATTTTGGAATAAATACACCACCTTCATTTCCAAACATACTTATCAATATCAATTTTTGTCTTTTGAAGAAATAAATGACTACCCATATACAGATATCAAAATAGGAAAGGCTAAACATTTAAGAAATGGCAAGGAAGTATTATTATATCACATAGTAGTTGACCTTTTATGACTTATATTGTAAACCTAATTATTTGTGTTGAATCATTTCTTTCTTCAATATATGCTTTGGGGAGAACCCCGAGCTATTAACAATTCCAGTACATTTTGCAATAGTTTCTATATTCCATCGACTATAATTCTGTCTATTATAATTAAGGATAGGATAGTATTTAGTAGAACCACCTGTATAACCTTTACCGACGCCAATAACCACACAACAAGTTCGATTGGATTAACTGATCATCCAAAACTATTATATTTACCCCAATCATCTTTGTCTTCTGATTAACTAGCAGATGAAACACGTTAACTACATAAAAAATTAGAGAGGTTAAGACATTAAAATGCTATTTGTAATGCCACTTACTGCCAAATAATTCCTCTAAAAGCTACTTCATTTTAACATCGCAATTTCCGTGACAAATTTGTTCCGAAATCCTGCAACGAGCAGGAATAAGTAACAAATTAATTCATTCAAATCATGGAAAAACAAAGAAAAAAAGTCCTGCTTGCAATAATGGTAATGCTGTCAGGCTTTGGTGCATTTGCACAAGGAGATGGTTCAGCAGGTATAACCGAGGCTACCCAAATGGTAACTTCTTATTTTGATCCTGCTACACAGCTAATTTACGCCATTGGGGCAGTGGTAGGCCTTATAGGGGGTGTTAAAGTGTATGGCAAATTCAGTTCAGGTGATCCTGATACAAGCAAGACGGCTGCAAGCTGGTTTGGTGCCTGTATCTTTTTGATTGTTGCAGCAACCATTTTGCGTTCATTCTTCCTTTAATCCCTTGTCTTATGAATTACAATATCAATAAAGGCATCGGAAGAACGGCTGAATTTAAGGGGCTGAAAGCACAATACCTGTTCATTTTCGCAGGTGGACTGCTTGGTACGCTCATCCTGGTGATGATACTTTACATGGCCGGCGTAAACTCGTATATCTGTTTGTTTCTTGGAGCAGGCGGTGCTTCATTGATAGTATGGCAGACCTTTTCACTGAACAAAAAGTATGGTGAACATGGGCTAATGAAAATCGGTGCAAGAAAAAGGCATCCCCGATACATCATCTGTCGTAAGCCGGTACGCCGCTATTTAAGGTTCACCCCTAAATTGAAAGTCGTATGAGAAATGTAGCCAAGATCACAACGCTGGAAAATAAGTTTCCCTTACTTGCGGTAGAAAACAATTGTATCCTGTCAAAGGATGCTGACATTACCGCCTGTTTTGAAGTGCGTTTGCCGGAACTGTTCACGGTGGCTTCTGCGGAGTATGAAGCCATTCATTCCGCTTGGCACAAAGCCATCAAGTCTTTGCCCGATTATACGGTTATCCATAAACAGGACTGGTACATCAAGGAAAACTATGCGCCCGACATTGCGGATGATGGTTTGAGTTTTTTGGGTAAATCCTATCAGCAACATTTTAATGAACGCCCTTTTCTCAACCACTATTGTTATCTGTTCCTGACCAAGACCTCTAAGGAGAGAATGCGTATGCAGAGCAACTTTTCATCGCTTTGTAAAGGAGCTCTCATACCAAAAGAAATCAGGGATAAGGAAGTAATCCATCGCTTTATGGAAGGGGTGGAACAGTTTGAACGTATTGCAAATGATAGCGGATTTGTCGGCCTAAGACGCCTTTCGGAAGAGGACATCATTGGTACCGATGAAAAACAAGGAATACTCGAACAGTATCTAACGCTGTCAAAGGAAGCAGGGAAATCAATGCAGGACATCGCATTGGGAGCAGAAGAAGTGCGGATAGGCAACAAAAGATTATGCTTGCACACCTTATCTGATACGGATGACCTGCCGTCAACCGTGTCGGTAGATACCCGTTTCGAAAAACTATCTACCGACCGAAGCGACTGCCGTTTGTCATTTGCTGCTCCAGTGGGATTGCTCTTAAGCTGCAATCACATCTATAACCAATATCTGTTTTTGGATAACAGTGAAGATAACCTGCAAAAGTTTGAAAAGTCCGCAAGGAATATGCACTCATTGGCTCGTTATAGCCGTGCCAACCAAATCAATAAAGAATGGATAGAACGCTATTTGAATGAAGCACATTCATTCGGACTGTCGTCCATCAGGGCTCACTTCAACGTCATGGCTTGGTCGGATGATCTTGGTGAACTTAAACACCTAAAGAACGACAGCGGTAGTGCCTTGGCACTGATGGAATGCAAACCCCGTCACAATACCACCGATGTAGCGACACTCTACTGGGCAGGAATGCCGGGAAATGCTGGAGATTTTCCAAGTGAAGAAAGTTTTTATACCTTCATTGAGCCGGCTTTGTGCTTCTTTACAGAAGAAACCAACTATCATAATTCGCCATCGCCGTTTGGTATCAAGATGGCAGACCGTCTGACCGGGAAACCCATTCATCTGGATATTTCCGACCTGCCGATGAAGCGTGGTATTATCACGAATCGGAACAAGTTTATATTGGGGCCGTCGGGAAGTGGCAAATCTTTCTTTACCAACCACATGGTTCGGCAATACTATGAGCAAGGTGCACACGTCTTGCTTGTTGATACGGGTAACTCATATCAGGGACTGTGTGAACTTATCAAAGGGAAAACCAAAGGCGAAGACGGGGTCTACTTCACTTACACAGAAGACAATCCTATTGCCTTTAATCCTTTCTATACCGATGACGGTGTTTTCGACATCGAAAAAAGAGAAAGTGTCAAAACCCTGATACTTACGCTTTGGAAACGAGATAATGAACCGCCGACCCGTTCCGAAGAAGTGGCCTTGTCCAATGCGGTAAGCGGCTATATCGAACGTATAAAACAGGATGATGCATATCCTTCTTTCAATGGTTTTTATGAGTATGTGCAAGGCGATTATCGTAAGGTATTGGAAGAAAAACAGGTTCGGGAAAAAGACTTTGACATTGCCAATTTTCTGAACGTACTGGAACCTTACTATAAAGGAGGGGAGTACGACTACCTGCTCAATTCTGATAAGCAATTAGACCTGCTTTCCAAACGCTTCATTGTGTTTGAAATTGATGCAATCAAAGATCATAAAATTTTGTTTCCCATTGTGACCATCATCATTATGGAGGTATTCATCAACAAAATGCGAAGACTGAAAGGCATCCGAAAGCTCATCCTGATTGAAGAGGCTTGGAAAGCTATTGCCAAAGAGGGAATGGCAGAATATATAAAGTATCTCTTCAAAACGGTCAGAAAGTTTTTTGGAGAGGCTATCGTAGTGACACAGGAAGTCGATGATATCATTCAGTCGCCTATAGTCAAGGAAAGCATCATTAACAACTCCGATTGTAAAATTCTGCTTGACCAGCGCAAATACATGAACAAGTTCGATGATATACAGGCTATGCTCGGACTTACGGATAAGGAGAAGGGACAGGTGCTTTCGATCAACATGAACAATGACCCATCAAGGCTTTACAAGGAAGTATGGATTGGTTTGGGTGGAACGCATTCGGCGGTATATGCCACAGAAGTGTCCGCCCATGAATATCTCGCCTATACCACCGAGGAAACGGAGAAAATGGAAGTGATGAGGCTTGCCGCTGAACTAGGTGGAAATGTAGAACTGGCTATTAAGCGGATAGTCCAGCAAAGAAGAGAAAAGTAAAAACATTTATAAATCAAATAACGAACAACAATGAACAAAATATTTTTTATGGTGTTGACAGCCCTAATGCTGGCTGTAGCACCATCCGCAAAAGCCCAATGGGTAGTTACAGACCCCACAAATTTGGCTCAGGGAATTGTTAACAGTGCCAATGAAATTGTGCAGACTTCATCCACCGTATCCAATGTCATTAAAAATTTTAAGGAAGTTGAAAAGGTATATAATCAAGGCAAAGAATACTATGATAAGTTGCAAGCAGTGAATAATCTGGTAAAAGATGCCCGAAAGGTACAGATGACGGTACTGTTGGTTGGTGATGTATCAGAAATCTATGTGCAGAATTTTGGCAAGATGATTAACGACCCTAGCTTTTCTACACAGGAATTAACAGCTATTGCCAATGGTTATTCTGCGCTGCTTAACGAAAGCACCACACTGCTTAAAGAACTCAAACAGATCGTAAGTGCTTCCAGCTTATCGCTAAATGATAAAGAACGTATGGATATTATTGACCGTGTGTACAAAGAAGTTAAGGAATATCATAGCCTTGTGCGCTATTTCACGAACAAAAATATCTCGGTAAGCTTTATAAGGGCAAAAAAGCAGAACAATACTAAAAGAGTACTCGAGCTCTACGGAACTGCTGGGCAAAAATACTGGTAGATTATGGAACCTAATAATCTTCACGAGGTTCTGCGCTCCTTGTATGATGAGATGCTGCCGCTGTCCGCCGATATGGCAGCAGTGGCTAAAGGAGTGGCCGGTTTGGGAGCTTTGTTTTATGTGGCCATTAAAGTATGGCAGTCACTAAGCAGGACAGAGCCTATTGATATTTACCCTTTGCTTCGTCCTTTTGCATTGGGTCTTTGTATTATGTTTTTCCCAACAATGGTACTTGGAACCATTAATGCTGTGTTAAGTCCACTGGTACAGGGGACCCATGCCATTCTTGAAAATCAGGTGCTTGACCTGAACGCCCTACAGACTAAAAAAGACCTGTTGGAACGCGAAGCAATGCTTCGGAATCCTGAAAACGCCTATTTGGTATCAAATGAAGAGTTTGATAAAAAACTGGAAGAACTGGGCTGGTCGCCATCCGATCTGGCCACGATGACAGGGATGTACATGGAAAGGGGGATTTACAGTATAGAACAGTCTGTAAAAAACTGGTTCAGGGAACTGTTAGAAATTCTGTTTCAGGCAGCTGCTCTGGTGATTGACACTCTGCGGACCTTCTTTTTGATTGTACTGTCCATATTGGGGCCAATTGCTTTTGCCATATCGGTATGGGATGGTTTTCAGCCCACACTTACGCAATGGCTTACACGATATATCAGTGTGTATTTATGGCTGCCTGTAGCAGACTTATTCAGTTCCATGCTTGCTAAGATACAATCCCTAATTATAGAAAGGGATATCGAGATGCTTGCCGATCCAACATTCATTCCCGATACTTCAAATACGGTGTATGTGATTTTTATGATCATTGGCATTGTGGGATATTTTACCATCCCTACAGTAACGGGCTGGATCATTCAGGCTGGAGGTGCGGGGAATTTTACCCGTAATGTGAACCAAACCGCAGTAAGAGCCGGAAATATTGCCGGAGCCGGAGGAGGTTCAGTAGTAGGGAATATTGGAGGTAAACTACTTAAGTAATGTAAAACCACTAATCTGTAAAAAATGGAATTTAAAACGCTAAGAAATATCGAAAACAGTTTTCGCCAAATCAGGCTTTATGCCCTTGTTTTTGCCGTTCTCTGCATAAGTGTAACAGGATATGCCGTATGGTCATCTTACCGGTTTGCTGAGGCACAACGTCAAAAAATTTATGTACTGGACAATGGAAAATCATTGATGCTGGCACTTGCACAAGATGCATCGATCAACCGTCCGGTTGAGGCAAGAGAACACGTAAGACGTTTTCACGAACTGTTCTTTACGTTGGCTCCCGATAAGAATGCTATCGAAAGCAATATGAGTAGAGCATTCAACCTTGCCGATAAAAGCGCCTTTGATTATTACAAGGATCTTTCGGAAAAAGGGTATTATAACCGTATCATATCGGGAAATGTGCAACAGCGTCTAGAAGTGGACAGTGTAGTATGCAATTTTGATAAGTATCCTTATGCGGTACGCACTTATGCCAAACAATTCATCGTCCGTTCCAGCAATGTAACCAAACGTAACCTGATTACATCCTGCTATCTCTTGAACTCTGTTCGATCTGATAACAACCCGCAGGGCTTTAATATCGAAAAGTTCGTTGTTGTAGAAAATAAAGATATAGAAGTCATCGAACGCTAAAAACAGTGTTATGGAAACATCAGCAGATTTAAACACGTTCGCTAAAATCCTCACCGACAAAGGGTATAGCGGTTATTTCCACACGCAGGGTGCGTATCCCGGAAAGCTAAAAGACAGTATCAGTGAATACCTCGAAAGTTGCCGTAAAGGCACCGACAGTCTGCCTAAACAAGAACTGTTGCTGATAAGCTACCTACAATGGTCAGGAGAAGATTCTCCTCGTGTAGAATGCAGTATGTGGGTACAATACCTGAACAGCAAATTCTCTCTCCACAGAATGGAGGTAGCAAAAAAAGATGGTTTCGGACAACTGCTGAAAAAATCTGATCTGACTGGCCTTTCGATACTATCCACACCCAAAGCGCTGGAAGCAATCGCATTGGTCAATGAAGAGCTCAATCAAAAGGAAGAAAAAAGACCAAAGCGTTTAAGGCTTTAACAAAAGAAATAGCAAGACCATGAAAGAATTGAGAGCAAACATAGGCAAGTATTTTGATAAGCTGGAAGAACGTTGGCGGGGACTTTCAGTACGAAAACAGCACCAATATATATTGTACTTCTTTATGGTTTATCTTTTGCTAACGGCTGGAATCATAGGTAAAATTTGGTATGATACTTCAATGTGCCGTAACGATTTAGTCATTGAGCATATCGAGAACCCTGTTACTAAAAGTAAATGAAAGTCCTGGAAAATTGCAGAACGCATTTTAAACAATTTTAAAAAATAAGATTTATGAAAGAAAATGATAACCAAAAAAAGGTTGTTCGGGTAACGGAGGGTAATCCGAAAGAAGCTGATGATTTACTGTTAGAGAGTAAACTGAACAAATCCCAAAAGCTTAAAAAATCACTCATTTTTGGTTTAATGGGCGTAGTTTTCATAGGCTGTATGTATTTAATTTTTAATCCTTCTTCCGATAAAAAAGAAATTGATAAAATTGGACTAAATGATAATGTGCCTCAGGCTACGGATGCAGCAATGCCTGCCGATAAGGGTAAGGCATATGAACAGGAAATGATGGAGCGTAAGAATCAGGAAAAGCAGAATGCCTTGACCTCTTTGTCTGATTACTGGAATACAGACGAAAAAAGTGAATTAGGAGAAGAATTGCCAGAAGAGGAAAAGGGCAATGAGGTTGGCAATGGAACCGGTAAAAACAGAAATCCTGCTTTGAACAGTTATCATAATGCACAAAGCACATTAGGCTTTTTCTATAAGGATGATAATTCTGAAACGCAGATACTCCGAAAGCAATTGGAGGAGTTAAAAGAAAAGCTGGCTGAGAAAGATGTTGCCGAAAAAGTGACGGTAGATGATCAATTGGCATTGATGGAGAAATCCTATCAGATGGCTGCAAAATATCTTCCTTCCAATGTTAAGACTGGAGAAACGGCACCTACCAGTGGTGCTGTTTCCGCGTCTCTTTCCTCTAGAGAAAAAGAGCAGTTTACGGCATTTATTTCTGCAAGAAAGAATGCCGTGTCTGCCTTGTACCGTGAGTCTTCCGACAGTGTCTTTTTAGCAGATTGGAGCCAGAAAAAGAACAGCCGTTTTTATACTGCTGGTGCTTTAGAACAAGTGGTGCAACCTAGAAATAGTATTAAAGCCTGTGTGATGGAAACTAAGACCATTATTGGTGACGGTGGTGTGCGCCTACGGTTATTGGAACCAGCCAAAACACCTAATCATACCATTCCTAAAGGAACAGTTTTAACGGCCAATGCCAAACTTGAGGGAGGACGTTTACAGCTTAAAGTTAGTTCCATAGAAATAGAAGGAAACATCATCTCGGTTGATATTTCGATTTATGATTTGGATGGACAACAGGGTCTGTATGTACCATCTTCGCCCGAAATGAATGCCCTTACCGAAATGGCTGGCAACATGAGCCAGCAAACCGGTACGAGCCTGATGCTTACCCAATCGGCAGGACAGCAGGTTGCTGCTGATTTGAGCCGTGGGGTTATACAAGGTGTTTCAGGCTATTTCTCCAAAAAAGTGAAGACACCAAAAGTTACTGTAAAGGCAGGATATCAATTATTCCTCGTCTCCAAAAAATAATGTTAAACTAAAACAGAATTAAACAATGAATAATCATTTTAGAACCTTTTGGGCATTTACCCTGATTATGGGCTTTGCCGTATTTTCTTTTGCGCAAGACAGTGCAAAAATCCCACTTGTTTTGGGCAAGATAGAACCCTACGATATGGATGTTACTTATGATAAGACATCCCACCTGATTTTTCCAGCAGTTATCCGCTATGTGGATCTGGGCAGTGAATACCTGATTGCGGGAAAAGCAGAAGATGCGGAAAATGTACTTCGTGTAAAAGCATCCGTAAAAGATTTTGAACCGGAAACCAATTTTTCGGTGATTACCAATGACGGTCGTTTTTACAGTTTCAATGTGCATTACAATTCATCTCCGGAGGTATTGAGTTATGACCTGCTGGCAATGCAAAAGGCAGTGGACAAAACGGGTGGAAATGATGTGCTTTTTGAAGAGTTGGGGAACAATTCACCATCTTTGGCGGGATTGTTACTGGAAACAATTTACAAAAACGATAAGCGCACCGTAAAACATATCAAAACGAAAAGTTTCGGTATACAGTTTATTCTCAAAGAAATTTACATCCATAATGGCAAATATTATTTTCATACGCAACTCGTAAACCGCACTAATGTTCCTTTTCAAATTGATTTTATTAATTTCAAGGTAATGGACAAAAAGTTCGCAAAGCGTACCGTGGTGCAGGAAATACCATTACTACCATTACGCACTTACAAGCCACTAGGTGAGATTGCCGGAAAAACAACCGATAAGAACGTGTTCCTGTTGGATCAGTTCACCATTGCTGACGACAAGGTGTTATTGATTGAGATTTTCGAGAAGAACGGGGGCAGGAATCAAAGGCTTCGGGTCAAAAATTCCGATCTAATAAAGGCTCGTTTGATTGACGATATCCAGCTGAAATTTTAAAAAATCTTTAAAGAACCGACTTGCTATTTTGTCTGCAAGTCGTTTTTTTTGACTGTAATTTTTGTAATTAATTGATTTTGTGTAAATTGTATTAAATTTTAATCTTTATAATATGGATGCGGTTACTTCTCAGTTGGTATTAGGGATTACTCCTCTTGTTATAGGTGTAGGGCTTATCTACTGGATAAACCGCCGAAAGTTTTACAGACGTAATTTAGCAGGCTTGGAGGGTTTTTCTAGCTATGAGACAGCTCTGTTTGTTCGTTCCTTGGAGCGTATTGGCAAGTGGCTCGCATATGGCTTGATTATCATTAGTATTCTTGTGCTGTGGTCATACTCAAGGATGAAAAAAGATATGGAGAGACAGCAGCAGCAGGTCAAAATTAAGTATCCAGCCCAACAGTAATGCTCAATTCACAACCCGCTTTTCTTTCCAAAAGCGTTTTTGACTTATCCCAAATTATTATTCGAGGATTTTAACTATAAACAGCTTAACTATTTCATTGCTTTCAGAGACAACTTCAAAATGAAATTTTATGAACAAAGTTTTCTGTAAACTTCTATGAATTATAAATTTTATCATCTGTATCTATTTTCATTATCGTGGTTTAAATTTCATAAATACAAAATGAAAATTCAGTAAAGCAAATTGAATCAAGTGGCATTCTTTTGCTTCTTTTCTTTGGCCACTTTCGCGAAAAGAAAAGAAGTCCGCTAAAACAGTAAAAGAGATAATGCATGTCCCTTAGAATAAGATTCAGATTGTGAAATTATAATTTTTGAATAGGCGACTACCTTTGCAGGTAGTCACCTGTAATTATTAATTAAGGTTTAAGATTTCTGCTCCGTCTGTTGCAAAGGCAGTACATAATTCAAATGCCTTCTGTGATTTGAGTTGGGCTGTTCCACCCATTACGATACTTTGTAATTTGGCTTCATCATCTTTGTAATTGCGTACATTCTGATAGTAGCCTGTCACGGCATTATACGCCCCAAACAAAGTTCCTTTGGTGGTGTCCATTTGTTGGCTGTCGCTTGTCATGGCGTAGGCAAAGGCATCCTGTACAATATTTTTGAATACGGTAGAAATTTCATCTTCCGCACCTTTTTTGAGTAAAGCCAATGTTTCCTTGTTTGGGCAAAGAGCCAATTGGATTAGCTTTTTTACTTCTTGGTCGGAAACCTTCACTTTAGTCCAATCATTAAATATGCCTTCTAGTTGTGCGCTCAGGGTATTTGCTAATCCCATAATCTTGTGTGCATTCTCAATGCGTTGTTTTGCGCCGGACGTATGTTTGATACGCACTACGTTAGTCATCGAACGAAGCGAGGCATTAAGGGTGTTTTGGCATACAATACGGACAGGGGTAAAAGCGGCTGTGATGCTTCCGCTGCCATCATGCGAAGTGGTCAGGAAAATGTACTTTTCCGTTACATCATCGCCATTGCCCACACGGATATAGTCGGGCAGTTTGGCTGTGATAAATATGCGTTCTCCGTTGCCCAATGCGCCAGCCGTTTCATATAATATGCCCTCGTCACCCCCTACAATGGCATCAAAGAAATTAAAAGCTTCACGATTTTGCACGATGTGGTAATCATTGCCCACTACACCCAATACGACATTGTTATCGGTGCGAATACTGGCAAAATATTTGGGAACGTGCAGTTTGTTGTTGCTTATCTCTATACCGTTTGCCGTTTCAATAATCTCCGAACCTTTTGTGTATAGTGGGGTTTTGATAACTTCATAGTCTAAGCCTGCGTGTTTTATCGCTTCTTCGCTTGTTGGATATTGTTGTACAATTTGCCCCAAACCGTGCCAAGCTTTTTGGTTTACGCTAAAAAATGAATAACGTCCTGTTTTCTCGTTGAAATTGATATTATGTGCCATGATAAAAGGATTTAAAAAATTGATAATTATTTAAAAATAGGTTGTTAGAAAGGGAAGTCATTCTCCGTTTCCTGTGCTGTAGCCTTGTTTGCCTGTACGGTTTCTGTTCTTTTACTGTTTCCATGCAGTTTGATTTGTGAGGAGTGGAAATTAAGTCCTGCGCGTGCTTCTCCGTTATTGTTTGTCCATGCTCTTGCACTTATCCTGCCTGTGAGTTCCACAAGAGAACCTTTGGTTAGTATATCCGCTACCTTTGGACTAATCCAGTAGGTGCAATCAAAAAACGTTGTCTGCTCTATATGTTCGCCTGCTTTATTTCGGTAGTTTTCGTTGGTCGCTACTGAAAAGTTTACTACTTGTTTACTGTTCGACAATGTGCGTACCTCCGCATCTTTTGTCACTCTTCCGATAATATTCATGATTTCTGCTTTTTAACTGTTATACAATTTGTTACACTTGCTTTTCATTCAATCTGCTCGCCACCAAATAGCCTTGTTAGCTTTGCCTATATTTTTTTAGAATATTTATTCGGCAATGAGAGGAGGCGCTGTTTTGTTTCATTCCATTTGTAATATTTAATTGATTGTTTTTTATATCTGACATTTTTTTTATTCGTGTAAAGAGCCGGAGTATGCTGGTTTTGTTTCATGAGCATAAAAAAGGTAGGGTTCAGGAAAACCAAGGTTTTTGAAAAAAATACAACCCGCATGGGTGGAGATTTTTTTTAAAACCTCCAAGGGCTTGACCTTGGTTTTCCGTTAAGAACCCGTAAATACCTTTGCTCCTGAAAAAAAACAAGCATCCGTGCTCCTAATCAAATGAAATTGGAAGTAAGGAAATCGAATGAGAAAAAAGGGAAAAAATGCTAAAACAACAGAATGAAATTCAAACCACCAACATATTTTTTAATAGCTCTATTTGAAGAAAATTATTTTGTAATGTGAACTTTAAAAGAAAATTAATAACAGGAAAAGGGAGAGAAATAAAATAGCACATATCTGTCTATTTATGAGTATAAGTCCGTATTAGGTTGACAATTAATAGTATTCAATTGTCGTTTGGATAGTATTGGATACGTTGAAAAATTAAGTAAATACAAAAGGAGTAATTGAAAGAGAGTATTCAAAAACAATGAAACGGAAACTAAATAGTTTTCGTTTCAATTGAGTTTTTTGAAGTTGAATTAATAATAGACAAAGTGAGCGGATCTGTTTCTCCGGAGAAAAACGTATTTAATATTTCTTGAAATATGGGATCCGTATTTTCAATTTGAGAAAAAAGAGTCATGGAAGATCGTAATTTAAGAGCATCTAAATCTCCAAATATTTCTTCTGCCGATTTTTGTTTCCAATTTAACAACAGAGTAGTAATTTCAATGAGGTGCTTGCCTAATATGGGATGATTCAGAAATTCTTGGGCTTCTTTTAAGTTGGCAATCGCATAATACTTTGCAGTATCACTATGTCCCAATCCTTTTATTTGGGGAAAGACAAACCACATCCAATGAGTATCTTTTTTGCCTTTTTTAATTTCAGAAAAAGCGGTAAGATACATTTTATTTTGTGCCTCTAAAAAGCGCATTAAAGCAGTGTTTTGATTCTCCATTTTTAGTGGTGTTTTAATGAAATCGAGTTTGTAAAATTACGAAAAAAGTCACGGTATAATTAATGAAATGTAATCAAGACTTCATTTTATGTCTTGGCAAATTAATTTCATGTTCCTGCGGATAGGGAGCCCGGTGCGTCATGCTGACATCTTCCCGAATATGTTCGTGAACCTTATACTGCCTGTCTTTGGTGTTGGAATACCTCGGATCGGGAATGAAAGGCATTTTGGCCATTTTGGTTATAGTAACGGTGGGAAAATGATAATCCACTTCCACAGTTCCCAAGAGAAGATAACAGCCACCTCCCTGAAAAGGATATTGCGTCAGGCTGTCGGGAAAGTGCGCCGTATCGAAATATTCCCCTTCATAATCAATCCAGGTTCCAAAATACATAGTCCCTCTGTTGGTTGGGACATGCTTTCTGGAAATAAGATAAGCTAGCATTTTTACCGTTTTTTTATGATGATTTACCAACTCTTTTGCCATTACAGTACCTCTGTATTTGGTTTGTAACAAGTCAAAAGGAGAGAAAGAGACCGGGAAACTCAATAGCTCAATTTCATCGAAAGCATCTTCAAAGACAGAGCGTTCCAATTGGGGAAGTTTATAATCCTTGACAGGTTCCTGAAGCAGCATCAGATTACGGTTTTCGGGCTTGAAGTTGACCAGAATTAATCGGGCGATGACCAGCAATTGGTTTTTGGATTTTCCCGTAAAACGGAAAGCTCCGATAAATATCAGAATCTGTATGCCTTCAATGCCTATGGGCACGCGGTTGATGAAATCTTCAAGTGATTTATAGTCGCCATTTTGTTCTCGTTCTTTTATCATGAAATAGGCCATTTTGGTTTCCAGTCCTTCCAAATGCATCAGTCCCAGATATACGTCGGTACCATAAAGGGTCGTTTCATATTCGCTCTTGTTGACACATGGGTTGTGTATGGTTGCTCCGGACATTTTGGCTTCGTGAACATATACTTCGGTACGATAAAACCCGCCTTGATTATTGATGACAGCGACCATAAACTCTACGGGATAGTGTACTTTAAGATATAGACTTTGATAGCTTTCCACGGCATAGGATGCAGAATGCGCCTTGCAGAACGAATAGCCAGCAAAGGATTCAATCTGACGATAGATTTCTTCACTGAGTTTTTGAGGATGCCCTTTTTGGGCACAGCAGACAAAGAAATTGTCCTTAACTTTTTGCAAAGCTTCTTTGGAACGTTCCTTTCCGCTCATGGCTCTGCGGAGAATATCACCATCGGCTGCAGGGAGACCACCATAATGCAGGGCAATCTTAATTACATCTTCCTGATAGACCATAATACCATAGGTTTCACCAAGTTGTTGCTGGAATACCTCATGGAAGTATTCGAATTTATCGGGATGATTGTGGCGAAAGATATATTCTTTCATCATGCCTGATTGTGCAACACCGGGGCGTATGATTGATGAGGCAGCCACAAGCGTTTTGTAATTGTCACATTTTAGACGGCGCAATAAACCACGCATGGCGGGGCTTTCAATGTAAAAACAGCCAATGGTTTTACCTCGGGCCAAAAAAGTATTGGCTACGGCTTCGTCTTTGGATAAGGATGTATTACGGATATCCACTTTAACACCCCTGTTTTTTTCAATAAGTTTAACGCTATCATCAATGTGGCCAATGCCTCGCTGACTTAGGATATCAAACTTTTCAAAACCGATGTCTTCAGCAATATGCATATCGAAGAGCACAATTGGAAAACCTTTGGGAGGCATTTCCAAAGGAGTATAATTGGTAATAGGCTCTTCAGAAATTATAATTCCGCAGGAATGCATACTGCGCTGGTTTGGGTATTTCTCTAACAGCATACCATATTCCTGAACATATCGTACAATGGAATTGTTGTCATGCAATGCCATCGGGTTTTTAGCCAACATATCCAGTTCTTCTTTAGGCAAACCAAAAACTTTACCGACTTCCCGAAATATGGAGCGGTATTTGAATTCTACATTGGTTCCGCAGAAAGCGACATGATCGGCTCCATAGCGATTGAAGATGTATTGCAGTATGACATCGCGCTCTTTCCAACTCCAGTCAATATCAAAATCGGGAGGGCTCTTGCGGTTAAGATTCAAAAACCGCTCAAAATACAAATCAAGTTCCAGCGGGCAGATATCGGTAATCCCGAGACAATAGGCAATTATGCTGTTGGCTCCGCTGCCACGACCGATGTGCATAAATCCACAGCTGTTGCTGTAGCGGATAATATCCCAAGTGATTAAAAAATAACCACTAAACTGAAGTTGGTCAATCACTTTAAGTTCTTTTTCGACTCTGGCCTTGGCTTGAGGGTTGTTCGTTCCATAACGCCAAATTAGCCCTTGTTGGGCAAGGTTGGTTAGCAAAGCCAAGTCACTCTTGCGATTATTGGTATAAAACTTCTTGTTTTTCGGAGTTTTGAAGTCAAACTCGAAATTACATTCTTGAATTATATTTTCGGTATTGAGAAGTATGTCGGGATACTCTTCATATTTAGCCACCAATTCTTCTAATGGCAACATCACTTCGGTTGTACTGCAGTAATCGTCGGGAGTCAGTTTGGAAAGGATGATGTTGGTAGCGATCGCCCGTAGAATCTTATGGAGGTTGAACTCTCTTTTGGTGCGGAAAGTTACAGGCTGCAAAACAACCATTTTATGTTGTCTTGCTTTCCATTCTTCATGAAACAGTTTTAGGAGCTGTTCGGGACGAATTCCTATGTATTCATTTTCTTTTAAAACGGCAGGTACATTTTCTAATGAATAAATAACAAACACGTTATTGAACTCTGGGGCATGATAGGGGAGTGGTGTTCCATCAAAATTATGCTTTGTCAGAAAACGGTTCATTTCGGAAAGACCTTGCATATTTTTGGCAAGTCCAATGTAACGAAGCTGGTTGTTGCATCGAAATTCTATACCGACCAACGGTTTTATTTCCACATCGTTGCATGCTTTTATGAAATCGTAAATACCGGTAACGGTATTGATGTCGGTCAATGCCATAGCTTTCACTTTTGATGCAACAGCCTGTTGTATCAAGTCCATCAGCGGAATAGTGCCGTAGCGCAGGGAATGAAAGGAATGACAGTTAAGGTACATTGGGATTTCGTTTTAAAATTTCAGCTTTGTTGTTGGGTTTAAAGGTGGCCCCGGCGCATCGCATAACTGCATCAAAACCATACCGGCTTTTCATTTTATCCATGGCTTGGTATAATGATAACATTTCTTCAGTATCTTCAAATAAGTTGATTTGATAGGTTCCGCGAACCAAGCCGCTAAAACGGATTCCGATTAGTCGTAACCGCATACGGCGCTGATAGAGCTTATCAAATAAATCGGTAACGCTTTTAGTTAGGATGTGGTCGGCAGATGTATATTGCACCCGACATTGTTTGGTTTCGGTATCAAAATTGGCATAGCGTATCTTAACCACTATCGTTGAGGTTAACCATTGTTCACAACGGAGTTGAAAGGCCAGTTTTTCGACCATGCCCATCAGCACCGATTTGAGTTTTACAATGTCAATGGTATCCTGTGAAAAAGTATGTTCGGTTGAAATGGATTTTCGTTCCGTATAAGGTTCAACGGGACTGTTGTCAATACCGTTGGCTTTTTTCCATAACTCGAGACCATTTTTGCCAATCATGCGTTGGAGTACTTCGGCAGGCATTTCGGAAAGAGTCTGAATGGTACGGATACCAATACGTGATAAAAGCTGAAAAGTTACATCACCAACCATAGGTATTTTTTTAACGGATAACGGGTTTAAAAATGGCTGTACCATCTGTTGGGGTATTTCCAGATTTCCCATTGGTTTTCCTTCTCCGGTTGCAATTTTGGAAACGGTTTTGTTGACCGATAAAGCAAAGCTTATTGGTAAGCCCGTTTCTTTGGTAACGCACTGTGCCAGCTCATTGGTCCATTTGTAGCTTCCGTGAAATTTATCCATGCCGCTAATATCGAGATAGAATTCATCGACACTGGCTTTTTCCATTATTGGGGCTTTTTCCTCGATAATTTGGGTAACGTTGTGGGATAATTTGGAGTACAATTCCATATCACCTTTCATCACTTTTGCTTGTGGACAAAGGCGGAGTGCCATTTTAATAGGCATTGCTGAACGAACGCCAAAGGTTCTTGCTTCATACGAACAGGAAGCCACCACACCGCGGTCTCCACCGCCTATAATTAGTGGTATTCCAAGTAGTTTTGAGTTGCTTAACCTTTCGCAGGATACAAAAAAAGTATCCAAATCCATATGTACAATTGCTCTTTCCATAGCCATTACATTTTTATACACTACAAAATTAGTACAGGTTGTAACAAAATTATTTATATTTGCTGTTACAAATTGTAACAAAAGTGTTATGTCCTTATTTTCAGACAACATCAGAGCCCTTAGAGTAAAACAAAAGATATCGCAGGAGAAACTGGCCGAAAACCTTTCTATTACAAGGGGGAGGTATGTGAAGTATGAAGACGGCACATCGGAGGCTCCCTATGATATTTTGAAGAAAATAGCGCATTATTATCATATCAGTATTGATTTATTACTGTCGGTGGATGTGCGTAAAATTGACTCCCAGGATTTGCTGAAATTGGAAAACAACCGATTGGTACTTCCTATTAAGGTGGATAGCGAGGGAGAGAATTTTATAGAAGTGGTAACACAAAAAGTGAAAGCCGGTTATTTAAACGGTTATGCTGATCCTGAATATATTGAAAGTCTGCAACATATTTCACTGCCTTTTTTAGGCCCTGGTAAACACAGAGGATTTCCAGTGGAGGGGGATTCGATGCCACCCCATGAGGATGGTTCTATTATAATTGGCCGTTATTTAGAATCATTGGGCGAGGTGCTTGATGGTAAGACCTATATTTTTATCACCAAGCGCGAGGGGATGGTGTATAAACGTCTCAATAAAAACAAAAAGAATGCTCTGGTTTTGGAATCTGACAACAATTTTTACCCTGCTTACGAAGTCAAAGCTTCAGATGTATTGGAGATTTGGGAATATGTATGCAATATTGGAAGAAGTGACAGGAAACCCGAAATTCCAAAACCTGTAAGTGTGGAAAAAATGTTCTTAGAATTAAAGCGTGATATATCTGACGTTAAAGAAAGTATCAAGAAGTGATTAAAAGCTATTAAGTATTTAAGTTGACATTTAAATTTCTATTTTTTATTGGTATTGCCTCCCGCTACTACAGCGGGTTTGGATTTAAATTAAGCCCATTATTCGATTTGCCAAATCATTCAAATACAAAACCAACTTTCCATTAAGCCTATTGCCCAAATCCGTTGTAGTGGCTGTTACCAGTAGTTTTTTTATTCTGTTATGAACTTTATTAATTCCTTTCCAATTTTACTTGTTCTTAAATTCCATTGGTTTTTATTATTCTCGACAACATTAGCGCTCCAATATCCTAAAAGATGATAGTTTTGAAGGCCATTTTCTAACAGTTTATAGTAAGATTTGTCGCCATCGGTATATGTTTTGGCAAGATTTTCTGTTAATTCATCTTGGTATTTGTAATTGTCGCTATTCTCATTCTCATTAACATCTCTCAAAATCATCAAATGCTTAACTGTTAGATTTTCAATCATTTCAAGAAATATAAGTTTTTTATTTAGTTCAGTAGTTTTGCTAACTGCTGATTTAAAGTATGATTTTAATAAAGGAATTTTTTCCTTTTCAATGTTATTAATATAAGCACGAGAACTCTTTTGAAATATAGATTGAAATTCTTCATCATCAAAAAAATCGCTTTTAGTGCGTTCACCATTTTCAATTAACGTTTTAAGTGTTTGGTCAATATAATCAAACCATTCTTCAAGCCTTTTTTGATATTGAGGAACAATAATTATTTCCATCAATTCACCTATAAAAGAACCTGCGAATGGAATTGCTCCCAAAGCTCCTTTGGTTAATTTTAAGGCATAATCGCTGGAATTTTGGATTGGTTTTTGCATAATGTGTGTTTAAAATTACTGGTAACGTTCTGACACTACAGCGGGTTTGGGATTAAATTAAGACCATTCTTCGGATTTGCCAAATCATCCCAAATACAAAACCATCTTTCCATTAAGCCTAATGCCCAAATCCGTTGTAGTGGCTGTTACCAGTAGTTTTTATTTTTCTTTAGTTAGTTTATCTAATTCTTTTAGTAAGGTTGGAATTCTATATTCACCATTCATTATTTTAATTTTGTCTGTAGCTTCATTAATATTTATTCCAATAGATGTTATAAATAATGGTTTCTTGCTTTTTCCTCTTAATAATAATTGTTTGTTTTTATTTAGAGATATAAAGTCAGTTTTTGCAACACCAATTATTGGTATTTTGCTAGAAAGTTTTTCAAATAAATAAGCTCCAAGCCCAAACTTGTCATTATCATCTAAATAAACAAATCCATCAATTATTATGAAATCAATTTTTGTTAAATCCAATTTGGAAATCAAACTGATTATACAAGGCAACTCTCTTTTATAAAATTCACCAGGAACATAATTTTCAATATTACTGACTATTTCAGAATGACAACTATTAATTTCCAATGAGTTCCATTGTTCAAATATCAAACAAACTGTTTTAGCTTTGTTTTCAAAATAATATGAGTCAATAGCTAATATCATCAATCAAAAATGATTTTAGAAAGATTATTGTTGATATTGGAATGATTGTTATAATCATATTCTCCACTTTCAAGGCGTTTTACAAATATTTTTGAATTGTGAATAAAATTTTCTTCAATATGTTTAACTCTGTAATTTAAATTTTCTTTTAATTTAATTTCACTGTCATTTATCATATTATTTATAATGTATAATGCTTCTTTTTTATTATTAGTTCTATAAAGTTCAATAATCCAAGAATTTAATAAAACAAAAACACAACCTCTAAAGTCAAAACTATCTTCTGGATAAATATAAATATGTTCCTGTAAATCTTTATATCCTTCTTTTAATATTTTATGGTAATAAATAATTTTAGATGTAGGATGATTGTTAACAATTAAATCACTTGGTTCAGTTATAATTGCCAAATTACCTGTTGATGAAAATAGTTTAGTTACTTTTTCATTTCTTGTAAGTCTTTCATTTCCATTTTTATAAAACCAGTTTCCGTTTTTTTTAGTTAAAATTCCATCTTCGTCAAAAATCACATAATTATTTTCAGAATCGTAACGTATTTGCCCATTTTCATACCAATTTTTACCTGAAATGTACTTACCGTCAATGTAAGTACAATCTTCTTCAATTTGTCCGTTTAAATAATATGAAATTGAACGACCATCTACATTTCCATTTTTGTATTGGACATAACTTTTACTATCTTCATACAATATTGTACCTGTAAATAATTTTCCATCATATTGCATAAATGTATGAAAGTCATACATATTACTTTCAATTTTTGGGTCGTCTCTATCGATTATTGGTTCTCTCATAAAATTACTGGTAACGTTCTGGTACTACAGCGGGTTTGGGACTAAATTAAGCCCATTCTTCGGATTTGCCAAATCTTCCAAATACAAAACCAACTTTCCATTAAGCCTATTGCCCAAATCCGTTGTAGTAGCTGTTACTGGCTGGTTATTTTAACCGAAATTATGATTTCCATCGTAACCATTTCACGCTTCTATAAGCAAATTCCAATTTTTATATTTCAGCTTTTTCTTTTTTACGATTAATTGTTTTTAAAAGAAACTTGAAGAAAAAAAAGATTGAAGTAATTGTAACAATGGCAAAGAATATTAAAATTATTGTTGAAATTATTGATGCTGGATTTAAACGTGATTGGCCTTGGTGTAAGGTCAAATTATTAAACATCCAGTAAACAAGTGACCAATATAATAAAAACGCAGATGCTAATATGGAGATAGCACTTAAAATCAATTTATTTGAATTATTAAATTTCATAATGTTCCAATTTATTCAGTTTAAGAGTGTTTTTCTAACTTTCACTCTTCTGCTTTTCAGATTCCAATTTTCAAGTTTCTGTTGGCAAGTTCCAATTTTCACGCTTCGCTTTGTCAACTTTCTGCGAGTTGTGAACTTAGTTTCCAAATCAAATCTACCTGCGTAATTTCGGTATAACTAGCCAGTAACGTTCTGGTACTACAGCGGGTTTGGGACTAAATTAAGCCCATTCTTCGGATTTGCCAAATCTTCCAAATACAAAACCAACTTTCCATTAAGCCTATTGCCCAAATCCGTTGTAGTAGCTGTTAGCACTCGTTTTTTTCGCTTTCGATTATGTCTTTTAGTTCTTCTATTCCGGCTTTACATTCATACCAAAAGAATCCATATAAAACTGCTGGTAATAGTAGAAACGCAAGATTAAAAAGACAATCCTCAAGTTTAAAACTTGGTTTTGTAAATATTGACAGATTAATCACTAATCCAATAATCGCAAATACATTTAAAGCAATACACGCGACTTTTTCAGGTCTCATTTTAATTTCTATTTTGGTAACATTTGATTCACGGATGATATTTCCAAACATTATAGGAAGCAAAGCATTTTTATAATTTACAAGTCGTTGAATTTCAAATTCATTTCCGTCAATTTCTCCTTCAAAAGGTTTTTCGTACACTTTTGAAAATAGTCCATATCGAAAAAATTGAAAATCAACATCTTCAATCGAATCTTGAATTCTATCAATAATTAATTCAGGTTCTAATTTCGTTTCTAAAGTTATCTTTTTGTATGGTAATATTTCCATTCAACTGTGTTTGTAAAATGAGTGCTAACGTCAGTCTGTGAAAAAACTTCGGTTTGATTGTAAACAAATATAGTAAAATAGTGGTGTAAAAACAGGATTTTTCGTATTTTTAAGAATGCAACATATTCTAGGAATTTCCCGCCACCAGATGCGTATTTCAAGTT
>NZ_DATIDY010000046.1:0-25483 GCF_035456085.1 Flavobacterium sp. | reverse complement strand
CATTCCGAAGGAGGAACACGCAATCCTTTGATTGTTTTTTATCCAAAATTAATTAAAGACAAAGGCGGAATCAGAAACCAATACAGCCACGTAACGGATATTCTTCCTACGACATTGGAAATTGCCGGAATCAAAGCTCCTGCAAAAATTAAGGAAATCAAACAAGATATTATTCAAGGATCGTCCTTATATGCTTCGTTAAATAATGCTAAAGCCGAATCATTACACAAAGTGCAGTACTACTACATTTTTGGTAACAGAGCCATTTACAAAGATGGTTGGAAAGCGGCAGCAGCTCATGCAAATCCATTTACCGCGCAAATTTCTGGAGGTAAAAAACAAGCGCCAGAATCAAACAATTTTGATACCGATGTTTGGGAATTGTACAATCTTAACGAAGACTTTAACGAGCGTGTGAATTTAGCAAGCAAGTACCCTGAAAAATTAGAGGAACTTAAAAAATTGTTCGATGAGCAAGCCAAAGAAAACAACGTTTATCCGCTAATTGATTGGTCGGATGTTTTAGGCCGAAAAATTCACAATCCTACAGGGGATAAAAATCAAAACCTTCAGGAATTGATTCATAAAGCAACTCAGGCAGGATCAACCAATTAATTTTAATCTGGGATTCAGGTCTTTTTATTAGAACTTAAAAGGCCTGATTCTTTTGATCTGAGTCCGATTATTGATTTTTTGGAGCAGAATGATTTAGCATTTTTTAGGAGGCATAAGTCCCGCTTTCCGTTACAATCTTTTATGCTGAACCCCAGCATAAAAGGATTTTCACTTCAATCGGGGCTAAGAGAAGAGATTTGGCTTTTTTGCCATCATCTCAAAAAGGAAAATTTTAAAACGGATTACACAATTGACCACGAATGCTAAACATTAAACTTATTCATGAGGATTTTTGGATTTTTTTTAAAACCAAAAAAAATCTGCGAAATCTGCGAAATCTGCGTGAAAAAAAATCAACACAATTCCAATTGTAGAGATTTTAATAATCGAATTTAGGTTTTTAATCAAAAATAAAAATGAAAAAATTTATATACAACAGTGACATCAAATACCAAAAATTATGGTTTTTGACAGCGGTTTTGTTCGTAGCCCAATTTGGCTCTGCGCAAAATCAGCCCGACCCCAATTACAAAGGGGTTATCGGCAAGACATTGGCAGAGTCCAAAGAATATTGGCCTGAGCCAATAGCACCGCCAAAAGGTTCTCCAAATGTGGTTTGGATTATTCTGGACGATGTTGGATTTGGAGCTTCCAGTGCTTTTGGAGGTTTAATTCAAACTCCTGTTTTAGAGAGTCTAGCCAACAATGGATTGAGGTACACAAATTTTCATACTACAGCAATATGTGCTCCCACACGTTCTGCCTTGCTGACTGGAAGTAACTCTCATAAAGTCCATGTTGGTGGATTCTCACACACTATAATGTCTGCTGGGTTTCCAGGTTGGGACGGAAGACTGCCATCAAAAAATGGAACAATTGCCGAGATTTTGCGTGACAAAGGATATAATACTTTTGGCGTGGGCAAATATGGAATTACTCCAGACGAGGACGCAACAGATGCCGGCCCTTTCGACAGATGGCCAACAGGAAAAGGTTTCGAACATTTCTTTGGATTCCTGGGTTCGGCAACCGATCAATACAAACCCGATTTGATAGAAGATCAAGCCCATGTAACTCCAGATGGAAGACACCTTAGCGAGCAAATCACAGACAAGGCAATCAGCTATATTACCAAACAGCAAAAAGCGGCACCTGGAAAGCCATTCTTCTTGTATTATTCTCCGGCGGCGGTTCATGCGCCTCATCAGGTAGCTACAAAATGGAGCGCTGCCTATAAAGGAAAATTCGACGATGGTTGGGACGCGTACCGCGAAAAAACATTGGCCAACCAAATAAAATTAGGTGTTGTTCCTGCCAATGCTCAATTACCAGAACGCAATTCGCTTATTGCCGATTGGAAAAAATTAACGCCAGACCAAAAGAAAGTCTATGCTAGATTTATGGAAGTTTATGCAGGTTATTTAACCTATACCGATTATGAAATTGGAAGATTGGTTAACTATCTGAAAGAATCTAATCAATTAGACAATACAGTTGTTTTTGTTTTAATAGGTGATAACGGAGCTAGTAAAGAAGGAACTTTACAAGGCGCTATCGACAGACAGACGTACGTAGCTGGAGTAACAGATGAGCAGGTATTCCAAAATAATTTAAACCGAATTGGCGAAATTGGAACACCAGAAACCTATACCAATTATCCTTTGGGCTGGGCGCAGGCGACTAATACTCCATTCAAATATTGGAAACAAGACGCTAATTCAGAAGGAGGAACGCACAATCCGTTGATCGTTTATTATCCAAAAGAAATTAAAGAAAAAGGCGGAATCAGAACTCAATACAGCCACGTAATTGATATTTTGCCTACCACTCTTGATATTTTGAAAATTAAAGCACCAGAATCCATCAGAGGAATTAAACAGGATACGATTCAAGGATATTCATTTTACAATTCTTTGAATGATGCCAAAGTTGTGTCGAATCATAAAATTCAGCACTATTATATTTTTGGCGCGAGGTCTATTTATAACGATGGTTGGAAAGCGGCCGCGGCACATCATCCAAACTCAATTGAGGCAAAAGAGGCTTTGGCTGATAAATCAAAAGCAAATCTTTTGAATGCTGATTTTGACAAAGATGTTTGGGAATTGTACAACATCAACGAAGATTTCAACGAAAGAAAAGATTTGGCCAAAAAGTATCCTGAAAAACTAGCAGAACTGAAAAAACTGTTTGATGAACAGGCCAAGAAAAATAACCTGTATCCATTAATAGACTGGTCGGATGTTTATTTAAGAAGAATTCACAAAACTCCCGCTACAGAAGGAAAATCTGCTCAGGAATTATTGACCAAAGCAAATAAGTAAAACATTTCAGAGCTATTGAACTTGAATTTAATAGTTCTGAAATTCAAAAAGAATAGTTAGTAAACGAATATTCTAAATCGTTGCAAAATGAAATCAATTTGGACGTTTATTTATCTTATACCCTTATCCCTCTTAATGAGTGCGTTTTTTATAATTCGCTTTTTAAAGGACGTTGTAAAGAAGTTAATTGCAGCTAATAATTTTTATAGACAGCAATAGTTTTATTTTAATCATATATTAAATTTATAACAAAATTATACTAATTTTATAGAGTTAATGTATTTTAAAATTTTATTGAATTCTATTGCATTGTAAACCGAGCTATGGATCTATCTATTTTGAAAAATCCGCTGGTAAAAATGAATCACAATTCATAATACAGAGCAAAGAAAAAGTTCTCAGGAATTAATTAAAATATTACAAAAAAGTGCAGGAAATAATTAAAAAAAACCAAGTTCAGTCTTTTTAATAATGACTTTAAAGAGCTGAATTTTTAAAAAAATAATATTATGAAACTTATAGATTTTCAAATAATAGGAAAAAAAATTATCGTTGGGTTACTAGTATTCTTTATCCCATTGATCATTTTAGTTGGAGGACTAACATTAATTAATCAACTTTTAAAATAGAAATCATGGCATTAGATCAAAATTTAAAAAGAAAGCTGACAAGAGACATAGGTATAAGTCTCTTCATTTACAGCTTGCCAGTTTTGGCAATTTACCTTTATTTTCAACTAAACAATGGGCATGTATCAGAATCACATCTTACACTTCCACCATTTTTAGAATTTGTTCAACCAGTATTCAAAAACATAAGAAGCTGGGGATTAATTGCATTAGCAATTGGTTTAGGAATTGTTGAATTTGCCGCAGGTTTATACGATGAGCAGTGGACAGGGCATGAACGCAAAGTGGATTTAATTTGTTTTTTAGCGCCAAAATTACTTTTACCACCAGTGGTTGCTTTTTTTAGCCTAACAGCTTTACCATATTTAATTCCAGATTTGGCTAATGTTCTTTCTTGGGTTCCATTTTGGGGAGGCTTTTTCTTAATTGCAATAGCTGATGATTTAACGCAATATTGGTACCACCGTTTGCATCACCAAGTGCCGTTTTTATGGCGTTTTCACAGGACACATCATTCAGCTCCATATATGGGAATGGCGATGGCTTCGAGACAAAATTTTCTATACACTATCTTCTTTTCTCAAATTTATTTAACCGCTACGTTAACCTATTTAGGATTAGGAGTGCCTGCTTTATTTGTTTTGGTAATCAAAAGCTTCATCACTCTGGGAGCACATTCGAGTCTTGCTTGGGACAAACCGTTTTACAAATACAGAATATTACATCCAATTGCTTGGGTTTTGGAACGCCTTATTTCTACTCCGGCTACGCATCACGCGCATCATGCCGATACTAGCGGGGACGGCGTCGGATATTTTAAAGGTAACTTCGGAAACATGTTTTTCATATGGGACGTGATTTTCGGAACCGGATTAATTACTCGCAAATTCCCAAAATCATACGGAACAAAATCGTATAAAAGCGAAGAATGGTATGCACAGTTTTTGTGGCCAATATTCAAATCCAAAAAAGAAGGAAGTCCTTTAGCCGAAGGCGTTCTAGCTATTCCAATTTCAAAAAAAGATCAAAATGTTTCACCTAATCAAAATATCTATGAGTCAGTTCAATCCTAAAGTTATCAAAAACAGTTTTTTAGCAATTGTTTTTTTATTGTCAGCTGTTGGTTTTTCTCAAAATCAAGATGCACCTACATTGCCTATTGAATCTTTTTATTCAAAAATTAAAGAGCAACCAAAAGCACAAATAATCGATGCCCGTGGGCCGGAAGAGTTTGCAATCAATCATGTTAATGGAGCGGTTAATTTCAATTTGGAAACCAAGAATTACCAACAATCCGTGGCGCAATTAGATAAATCAAAGCCAGTGTTTATTTATTCGATTGGTGCAGGAAGAAGCGCTCAATTGGCAAAAGAATTATTAAAAAATGGTTTTTCTGATGTAAATGTTTTGCAAGGTGGGATTGCAGCATGGATAGGAAGCGGAAAGCCATATTATGCCAATTCAAAAAGCAAATTATCTTTAGCCGAATACAATAAGATCATTGCTGATAACAACACAGTTTTAGTTGATATCGGATCTCGTTATTGTGGTGCCTGTAAAAAAGTAAAACCAGTTTTAGAAACAATTAGAACAGACTATGGCAACAATTTGAAAATTGTAGAAATAGATCTTGAAGATAATCCTCAAATAATAGCGGACTTAAAAACTGTAAAGGTTTTTCCAACTTTGATCTTGTATAAAAAAGGCAAAATTGCTTTCAAAAAAGATGGATTGGGTGATTTGAAAAAAGATGTTGATGTAGCTTTAGCGCATTAAAGTGACATAATAGAAAATCTTTTAAAGATTAATTTATTTCAAAAATTTGACAAAATTCTTCAAAATGAACTTCATGAGAATTTGTTAAATTTTTGTCATTTTTACATGTCTTTATTATTTGTCTACAAAAACTTACATTTTTTCTTAAATTCCAATTACATTTAACTATCAGGGAAACAATGTGTTATATGGTTTTGAAATTTGATAAGTTTTTTTTTAACACGAAAAAAAATAATTAATGATTTGGAAGTTTATAATTTTAATATATCTTTGTTCTATCGGGTTAGTAGGGATTTGCTTTTGTAAATAATAATAAAAGGGAAAGCAATTTATAAAGGTGTCTTTACTAAGAGTTAAGTTTTGATTAACAGTGTGTTAGTTTTAATCGTAATAAAAAATTAATAGAATAAATTTCCAGAATATTTTAAGGCCTTAGATTATAAATATCATGAAAATAAAAAAATATACCAAGATAGTAGTCATTGTAATGTCAAGTTTATTTTCTGCTTTTGGGCAGGGAAGTAAAGCGGTAGCGGTAGCGGAAAATTGTCAGGCGATGTGTAAAGCTAACACTTCTAAAAAAGCCTTGTTGATGCATTCTATTGAAAAAAGCGACAAGGTAAATCCAAATTCTTCAACCGCAGAAATGGTTTGGGTAGAAGGCGGTACATTTAATATGGGAACCGATGATTATCCAGATGCAAGACCTATTCATAAAGTAACCGTAAAAGGATATTGGATTGATGAACATGAAGTGACAAACGCCCAATTTGCGGCTTTTGTAAAAGCTACAAACTATGTGACGATTGCCGAACGACCTCTTAATCCAGCCGATTATCCAGGAGTTCCATTGGATAAATTGGTGCCCGGATCTGCTGTATTCGTTGCACCTAAAGAACAAGTAGCATTAGATAATATACAACAATGGTGGCAATATGTGCCTGGTGCCAATTGGCAACATCCCACAGGACCGGAAAGTAGTATCGTTGGACTCGAAAATAATCCAGTGGTACAAATCAGTTATTTAGATGCTAAAGCTTATGCAGATTGGGCTGGTAAACGGCTTCCAACTGAAGCGGAATGGGAGTATGCAGCCAGAGCAGGACGACCAAGTACGAAATATTATTGGGGTTCTGAGTTGAAGCCAAATGGTAAATGGGCGGCTAATATTTATCAAGGAACTTTTCCAAATAACAATACCGGTGAAGATGGTTTTGTAGGAGCTGCACCAGTCAAATCATTTCCAGGTAATCCGTTGGGAATTTATGATTTGGAGGGGAATGTTTGGGAATGGTGTAGTGATTTGTATCGTGATGATTATTATAACAGTACTGTTTCTGATAATCCAAAAGGACCTGCTACAAGCAATGATCCCGAAGAGCCAGGAGTTGAAAAACATGTGCAAAGAGGTGGCTCGTATTTGTGTAGTGATCAATATTGTATTCGATATGTTGCAGGAAGCCGTGGTAAAGGTGAAACGACCAGTGCTTGTAATCACTTAGGTTTTAGATGTGTTAAGGATAAATAAGAAATTTACAATTTAGATTAAAAGATGTCACTAAAAACAAAACAATTTAACATTCATGAAGATTGGACAGTAGTAATTCTGGGCTTCTTGATAATTGCGATTTCAATTTTTATTTACTTGCCTTTGGTGCCTGTATTCAAATGGTCAAATAGTACTGATTTACAAAATGATGTTTTCAGTATTGAAAATATAAAAGTTCTTTTTTTACAGTTTATTTACTTTTTAGGTTTTGGTATTACGGGTGTTTTTTTGGTGGGGAAATCTATTAAAAATTTTTTAAAAGGTTTCCCTTTTGTTTATGGATTAACAGTTTTAGCATTAATTATTGCTGGAAATACAACCATTAAAGGACTCAACCTAGAAGCGGTAATCTTCAGTCTGATTATAGGTTTATCAGTTGGCAATTTTTTTAAACTTCCAGAATGGTTTCGAGCTTCTTTGTCCGCTGAATTTTTCGTAAAAATTGGATTGGTTTTATTGGGAACAAGCGTCATTTTTTCAGATATATTAAAAGCAGGTTCTCTGGGATTAATTCAGGCTTTGGTTGTGGTTTTGTCCGTTTGGTATTTTGCGTTTTGGGTGTGCAAAAAACTAAAAGTTGATGAAGAGTTAGCATTGATGATTTCAAGTGCAGTTTCTATCTGCGGGGTTTCAGCAGCTATTGCAACAGCTGGAGCGATCAAAGGAGATTCTAAAAAATTATCTTACGTGATTTCGATGGTTTTGGTAACAGCCATTCCAATGATGATTTTTATGCCCATTATTGCTAAATATTTTGGTTTTCAGGAAGCTGTAACTGGTGCTTGGTTAGGAGGCAGCATTGATACTTCGGGAGCTGTTGTGGCCTCGGGTTCATTGGTTGGAGAAACTGCTTTAAAAATTAGTACGATTGTAAAATTCTCTCAAAATGTATTGTTAGGAATTGCTGCTTTTGCTATTTCAGTTTATTGGACTTATGCCCAAAATAAATCTGCCGATGTGGTGGCTTCAAAACCAACATTAGGAGTGATTTGGGAACGTTTTCCAAAGTTTGTTATCGGTTTCATTGGTGCATCTTTGATTTTTTCGTTCCTGATTTCAACTGAAGTAAGAGATGGGGTAAAAGAGAGTCTAAAAAACCTGCAAGGAATTTGGTTTGCTTTGGCTTTTACCAGTATAGGTTTGGAAACCAACTTCAAAGATTTATTCAGCAACAATAGTAAAAAACCTTTATACGCTTTCTTAACAGCCCAGCTTTTTAATGTCATAATCACGTTAATAATTGCCTTTTTATTATTTAGTAAATAATTAGAATTAGACACAATCTTATTTTTTTAAAATAAACAAATATCATTTATGAAGTCTTTTTATAAGGAAATTGCAGTTCAACATCAAAGTTTATTAATTCTTCCAAAGAAAAAATTAATACATCATTTTATTGATGAATTGTTTTCTGTCTTGTTTTCAAATACTTCAAAATCTTTTGGTGATGTGTCTATTATCGAAAATAAATTTTCTGAATTAGAGATACTATTTAATGAGCTAGTGTTGGATTTTGCACCGGAAAATGATAAGAGTCAGCAACAAACCAAAACTTTTTTTGAGGTTTTGCCAAGCCTATATCAAAAAGCTTTGAATGATGCCAAAACGATTCTTGCAAAAGATCCTGCAGCTAAATCATTGGAAGAGGTTTTATATGCCTATCCTGGTTTTTTTGCAATTGCTATTTATCGTTTTTCACATCAAATCTGGAAACAGGATTTAGGACTTTTAGCCCGAACAATTTCAGAATATGCACATAGCAAAACGAGTATTGAAATTCATCCCGGAGCTCAGATTGGAAATGATTTTGCTATCGATCACGGAACAGGAATTGTAATTGGAGAAACAGCAATTATTGGTAATAATGTTCAGATATATCAGGGAGTAACACTGGGTGCTTTGAGTGTGAAAAAGGGAGAGGCTTTTATCAAAAGACATCCAACGATTGAAAATAACGTAATTATTTATGCTAATAGCACTATTCTCGGCGGACAAACAACAGTTGGAAGGGATTCAATTATCGGAGGAAATGTTTGGCTTACGTATTCGATTCCGTCCAATTCAGTGGTCTATCATAAAAATGAAATAAAGATCAAAGACAATAATCCTTTTCCTGAACCTATTTTTTACTCCATTTAGAATATCAAATAAAATCGACATTGGCTGGAACATTTTTGACCAAAAAATAAAACTAAGTTCACAAATATGAAATATCAAAATATTCTGGAAACGATTGGAAATACACCACACGTTCGATTGAATAAACTGTTTAAAACTCATGAAGTCTGGATTAAATTAGAAAGAGCAAATCCAGGTTCCAGTATCAAAGACCGAATTGCTCTGGCAATGATTGAAGACGCGGAACAAAAAGGAATTTTAAATCCTGACTCTGTAATTATAGAGCCAACTTCCGGAAACACAGGAATTGGGCTAGCGTTGGTAGCTGCTGTAAAAGGATACAAAGTGATTTTGGTTATGCCCGAATCAATGAGCGTTGAAAGACGAAAAATAATGAATGCCTATGGTGCCGAATTTATTTTGACTCCAAGAGAAAAAGGAACTGCAGGCGCTGTTGAAAAAGCCAATGAATTAGCTGCTTTGACGCCTAATTCGTTTTTACCTTCTCAATTTAACAACCCAGCAAACGTAGCCGTTCACGAGAGAACAACTGCTCTGGAAATTTTAAATGATTTTCCCGATGGAATTGATTATTTGATAACTGGAGTTGGAACCGGAGGACACATTACAGGAGTTTCAAGAATTTTGAAATTACACTTCCCTAAATTAAAAACAATTGCAGTAGAACCCGCTTTATCACCTGTTTTAAGTGGTGGCTTGGCGGCTCCACATCCAATTCAGGGAATTGGTGCCGGTTTTGTTCCCGAAGTTTTTAATAGAGAATTCATCGACGAAATTATTACTGTTGAAAAAGGAGATGCTTTTGCTTTTTCAAAAAAATTAACCAAAACAGAAGGCATTTTTTCTGGTATTTCGACGGGAGCAGCTTTGGCTGCCGTTTCCAAAAAACTGGAGACAATACCTAAAGACGCTGTAATTCTAACTTTCAACTATGATACAGGAGAAAGATACTTATCCGTCGATGATTTGTTTGATACGGCTTTATAATAGTCTCAATATTTAGAGTTGTTTGTAATGTATGTAATCAAAATCAAGGCGCTTTTTTAAATAGAATTTTATAACCACTTAATATTAACACCTAAAAAAACAAAAAATGGCAGAAGTAAAAAAACAGCAGACTGCGTTGGGAGACGTAGCAGCAAGACAATTAGCAATTGCAACGCGTTCAGTACCTACAATGGCAACAAGCCCAAGATGGCTTACACACCTTTTACATTGGGTTCCTGTAGAATCTGGAGTTTATCGTTTGAATAAAGTAAAAGATTCCAATCACATTGAGGTAGATTGTTCAGCGAGAGACGAAAGAACGTTGCCTAACACATTTGTGGATTATATTGAAAATCCAAGAGAATATAATTTGGCAGCTGTTCAAACAATTGTTGATGTTCATACCCGTGTATCTGATTTGTACAGTAAACCATATAATCAAATTTCTGAGCAATTGCGTTTGGCAATCGAAACGATAAAAGAGCGTCAGGAAAGCGAGTTGATCAACAACAAAGAATATGGTTTATTAAATAGTGTTGCACCTTCTCAAGTTATAAAAACAAGAACTGGCGCACCAACTCCAGATGATTTAGATGAATTATTAACGAAAGTTTGGAAAGAACCTGGATTTTTCTTGTTGCACCCATTAGCTATTGCTGCATTTGGTCGTGAGTGTACACGTCGTGGTGTACCACCTCCAACAACTTCTTTGTTTGGATCTCAATTTTTGACTTGGAGAGGAATTCCGCTAATTCCTTCTGATAAATTGCCAATTGAAAATGGTAAATCTAAAATCCTTTTGATCCGTACAGGAGAAAGCCGTCAAGGAGTAATCGGGTTAATTCAACCAGGTTTGCAAGGTGAACAATCACCAGGTTTGTCAGTACGTTTTATGGGAATAAATGAAAAAGCTATCGCTTCTTATTTGGTGTCACTTTATTGCTCATTAGCTGTTACAGTAGATGATGCCATTGCTGTATTAGAAGATGTAGAAATAGGTAAGTATCATGAGTACAAATATTAATTCAACAGGATTACCAAACGTTGATGACTTGCAAAAGTTAGCCAATGAGTTGTTTAGTGCATTGCCTAATGAATTTCCAAAAGAAATTTCTTTGAGCCCAAATGCTAGTGAACATCCTCGCGCTACCAAAATTGCAGAAACCTTGCTTGCAGCTGGAAATTTAGGCGGAGTCGAAACGGTATTTCCTGTTAGCAACCATGATACTTTGTTGGGACAAACTGCTATTGCACCGTTGGCAACTCCAGCTGTTTCGACAACTCCTGTTGGATCTTTACAAACACCACCATCATTCGGTGGTTTTGGACTGTCTCCATCGGTTGCTCAATATGGTAAATCACCTGATTTTGCAGGATATTCGAATGCTTTTTCTGATCCGGCTATCGAAAATATTTCGCAATTGAGTGATCCTAATTTTGACGTAAAAAATGGATTTGCTTCAACTCCTGTTTCAGGGAATGGTACATCTAATTCTCCAATTCAAAATGGAAATAATGTCAATATTGGTAATCCTCAGACAGGTTTTAATGATGTGAATCTGAAAAATGGCGGAAACAATTCGTCTTCGGCTTTAAATCAAAATTATTTGCCTTTCGAAACCGAGCATTCTTCTTTTGAATTAGAATTAAAAGCGGCTTTGGAGGCTCTTAATGCAAGTTTTGGAATTCCTAATTTGGTTACAACGCCAGCGATTATTGATAAACCGAATTCGTATTATTTTTTAAATGAAAATCCTTTTGGGTATGATTCTAAAAAAACAGACGTTCCTCTGGTAAACCATAACGAATTTGCAGGTTTTTCAGGTACAACTTTCGATGCACATCTTATTAAGAAAGATTTTCCGATTTTAAGTGAAATTGTAAATGGAAAACCATTGATTTGGTTTGATAATGCAGCAACAACTCAAAAGCCACAATCTGTAATTGATCGCGTTAGTTATTTTTACGAACACGAAAATTCCAACATTCATCGCGCGGCACATGAATTAGCCGCTAGAGCTTCGGATGCATATGAAGCGGCCCGCGAAAAAGTGAGAGTATTTTTGAACGCTAAATCCGTTAACGAAATAGTTTTTGTTCGTGGTGCTACTGAGGGAATCAATTTGGTTGCCGAAAGTTGGGGAAATCATAACTTGGTTGCGGGCGACGAAATTGTCGTAAGTAATTTAGAACATCACGCCAACATCGTTCCGTGGAAACGTCTGGCAGATAAAAAAGGCTTGAAATTAAGAGTGATTCCAGTTGATGATGACGGACAAATCCTGTTGGAAGAATACGGGAAATTATTAAATGCAAAAACAAAGCTGGTAGCCTTTACTCAAGTTTCAAATGCGTTAGGAACAGTAACTCCAGCCAAAGAAATGGTAGAAATGGCTCATGCCGCAGGTGCCAAAGTACTTTTAGATGGAGCACAATCTGTTTCGCATATGAAAGTAGATGTCCAGTATTTGAATGCGGATTGGTTGGTTTTCTCCGGGCATAAATTATTTGGGCCAACTGGAATTGGAGCTGTTTATGGCAAAGAAGATTTGCTTAATGAAATGGAACCGTATCAATCAGGTGGAAATATGATTCAGGATGTGACTTTTGACGAAATAAAGTACCACAAAGCACCGAATCGTTTTGAAGCAGGAACTGGTAACATCGCCGATGCGATTGGTCTTGGAGCTGCGATTGATTATGTTTCGAGAATCGGGATAGAAGCAATTGGTCACTATGAACATTATCTTTTGGAATACGCAACGAATTTATTAAAACAAATTCCAGGTGTTCGATTAATTGGTACAGCAGCCAATAAAGCGAGTGTGCTTTCTTTTAATTTACAAGGTTTTACCAATGATGAAGTAGGACAAGCATTGAACAAAGAGGGGATTGCCGTAAGAACTGGACACCATTGTGCACAACCAATTTTGAGAAGAATGGGAGTAGAGACTTCGGTTCGTCCTTCTTTGGCATTTTATAATACAACTCAGGATGTTGATGTTTTTATAGAAACATTATGGCGATTAAAGTCAGGTAAAAAATGAAGAAATTGAATTTTAAAATCACTTTCTAAAAGCAATTGATCAGAAAACACTCATTATCATTATCACGATAGTAAGTGCATTAGTTTATTATACTTGATTTTTTTTTTAATAAGTGCAACTAGTTCATTATGAATGGTTGCACTTTTTTGTAAGATATTTTTTTGCTAAAATTATTTTTAAACTTATTTGTCGATTTTTTTTGTTTGTTAGCGAAGTTTTTAATTATTTTTGACAAACAAATTTCAGATAAAAACAAATGCTTAATAAAATTGCCCCCACGATTTTAGTTATATTCTTTTCGTTATCTCTTTCTGCTGCCATTTCAAAAGCAGAAAAGGACGTCCTAATTAAATTAAATCAAGTTACAGGAGGAAGTAAATGGACCAATAAATGGGACCTTTCTCAGCCAATGAATAAGTGGTATGGTGTAAAAGTTGTCGATGATAAAGTCGTTTCGATAAACTTAAAAAATAATAATTTGACAGGTCGTATTCCTGTTGAAATTACCACTTTGCTGAATTTGCAGGAATTAAATTTAAGCACCAATTTATTAAATGGTGAAATTCCGCTCAATATTGGAAACTTGAAAGCTTTGCAAATCTTAGATCTTTCGTTCAATAGATTAACAGGTTTTATTCCAGTTTCGATATGTACGCTTCCTAATTTGCAGGCATTGGTTTTAGACCGTAATATTTTATCGGGCGAATTACCACAACAAATCGGGAAATTAACAATGCTTGAGAATTTATCTTTGTATGAAAATTCTTTTCAAGGTGCGTTGCCAGCTTCTTTTTATGAATTAAAATCATTAAAGTCGCTTTCGCTTTATACCAATAGATTTACCGGAAAGCTAAGTCCTGCCATTGGAAATTTACAATTATTAGAAAATCTCAATCTTTTTGATAACGATTTCAAAGGCCAAGTGCCAATAGAGTTAGAAAAATTAACTCATTTAAAAAAAATGAACATATCCTATAATTTATTTTCAGGTCAGGTGTCAAATAAATTGTCACTGTTAGATAAGCTGAATATGACCATGAGAAACGAAGTAGGAAATGTAATTTCTTTGCCAGTAATAAAAGGATAATTTTATTACCGAGCAAAGAAATCAAGATGATTGTTTGTTTTATTACATTTAGTTAGAAATACCCTGTACTTCATACTTACAGGGTTTTTCGTTTATAGTTAGTTTGTTTTTGAAATAAAACAAGTCGATTGGTAATATAACGTAGCCTTACTTTTTTTATTATGTAAACCAAAAAGAGGTCGGATCAAGGACCATCTCCTAATTAGGAATTCATAAATTATCAAAGAGAAAACAAATGTCCCGATGCACATTATCGTAAATTTATAGAATGAATTCCATTGTAAATTCATTAAAAAATAACCTATAATTATTGTTATTGTTTGATGTAAAATGTAAAATGGATATACGGCTTCGTTACAATAAGTGAGTACTTTATTGGGTTTGTTAAGGTATTTTGATGCATAGCCAAATAATGTCAAGATCCAGGACCAAAATGAAAAAACTTTGATCAAAGCTTCGGTAAAATGTCTGATGTAACCGTCATCAAAAGCAGTGATTGTAAATATAAGAAGGCTAAAACCAATGATGCCACATTTTAAATAATTGGCTTTATGCTCCTGCACAGTTTTCCAAAAAATATCTTTCACGGAGATTAATAAAAATCCATAAAAGAATAATGTACAGCTGTTGATGATAACAAACCAGTCGCCAATTAGAGCATGGGTTTCTTTGAAAAACGGCTCGATAAATGACTCAATCAAGTACAGAGGAATTATAAACCAATATAAGCCCCATTTAGAGGTACATATTTGTGCTGTTTTTCGTAGAATGATATGATTTGGATTGTTTCTTAAAAATATAAAAACAGGAATCAATACTAACGAAAACAATAACAGATATGGAATAAACCATAAATGATGCCAGCTAATATTGCCTTCTGGATAGGTTCCAATGAATGCTTGCGAAGGCCAAAAGTCCAAATAACTGCCGCTAATTTTTCCTTTTGATAACTTTTCAAGATACACTTGCGGAGGAACGATAACTAGCATTCCAAAAATTAATGGCAGCAATAATTTTTTGATTCTTTCCAATGCAAATTGGATAGCGGTTCTTTTGGAAAGGGCATACGAGGTTCCCATTCCAGAGATTACAAAAAGTATTGGCAGACGCCATTGGTTTAAAAACAACATGGGATATTTGACCCATTCGTAAGTAATGTTGTTTTTGATGTGCCACCCCCAATCTGGAGCCACAAAAAACATCCCCACATGATAAAAAATAAGCAATAAAAATACTATTACTCGAAGCCAGTCTAAATCGTATCTACGCATAATATAAAGTTTTATGCAAATGTGTAGGTAAAAAAATAACGACGCAAATTCTTGTTTTGGAGGACAAGTTTATGTGACGAAAAGCTCGATTGTGGGATATATGTCAATATTTTGTGATCAATAACAAAGCATTTATTGCTGTGTTGTTGCCTGCCCAAACGACTGAATAAAATTCCTGGAGACGGGTACTGTATCCTGACAGTCTTTTAATTGTACTTTGTATCCTTGTGCATTTCCAGTCACTTTTTTGATATAATTTATATTTAATAGAATAGACCGATGCGTTTTTATCACAAATGGCAGAATACTAAGTTGCATTTCCAGATTCTTGATTGGGATGCGTTTGATTAATTTGGTGATAGTATCGTCTTTTTTTAGAAATATTTCGCAATAGTTTCCTTCTGCTTTGGCATAGATAAAATGGTGGCTCTCAAAAACGAATTTTTCTGATTTTACTTCGGTTTCGATAGTAATTAATGTATTCGTTTGGTCTTTCTTTATCTCGTTAATGGTAGATGATATATGGTCTGCCTTTTGATTATTTTTTAACTGTTGACGATTTAAATTTATAGAAATAATAATTGGAGCGAGAAAAAGTCCTGCAATAAAAGTGTTGCAGACTTCTTCGGTTAAATACCTCCACGACCAGTTATTTGGATTGTCATAAATGATATCGCGTATAAAAAACTGTGCTATTCCGGTAAATAGAATTAAGAAAAAAACCAGTATACATTCATTTTTGATTTTCCAGTCTTCTGTCGTTATGGGGAATAATTTGCATATTAATGCAATACACAATAGTATTGCGATTGGTGTTGACGAATGTAGAACTGAAATCCAAAAAAAGGGCATTTTTTGCTCTTGTGGATTCACGTCAAATGGCTGTAGCATGAAATTGAAGAAAAATGCAATCAAAAACCACACGATTATTATCTGAAACAGTTTTTTACCTTCAAAATAAAAGGGGTAGGGCTGCTGTAGAAAATTTCGAATAAATGTGCTGTTGATCATTTTGGCAAGTCTTTATTTCTTTTAACCAACACAGATTGGTTGAAACGAAATTAATATTTATTTTTTGTGAATAATTGAAACAGCAAAATTATTTTTGAAATTGACTATAAATGAGGGTCTTATGGTTGTCTGGTTACCTTATTGTTATTTTAACAATAGTAATATGTTATAAATTTGATAATTTATGGCGTGTTATTTTGTCACTTTCTTTTTATTTGGTAATTTTAATGAGAATTCAACTAAAATAGGTTGAAAGTAGACAAAAATTATTAAGCCACATTTTAAATATAAAATCGTTATGGTAGTACAGTATCAAGGACAGAAAGACGGAATTTCTACAACATTTACTCTAAGAATTATCGGGAATAATTTATCAAAAAGTAGTTCTAATTATCAGATAGATTTATTGCAAGGTGATAACCCATTGCCAATTTTTACTAGCTTGATTCATCAAAGTTTATCAAATTGCTTAAAAGAGATTTATCTATTCAGAAAATATAATCATATCAAATTTGATGCTGATTCTGAAAAAGTTGCGCCAAAATTAGTGCCTTATGATTTGGTTCTATATAACTATAATAAGCACGCGTTGTTTGCGGCTTAATTTTTTTTAAAAATAAAACATATAAAAAAAGACTGTTCAGTAGAGCAGTCTTTTTAGTTTAATCTGATTTTCACAAATTAAAGTATAATTAGTTAGTTGTTTTAAACGTTTCTTCCTTGGATAAGTCTTAATAAGACTGCGATAATTGCTAATACAAGAAGTATGTGTATAATAGATCCAGCACTATAGGCAAAAAATCCGATTGCCCAAAAAATGATTAAAATAACCGCTATTGTATAAAGTAAATTGCTCATGATTTCTAGTTTTTTAATGATTATTAATTAATTAATTTATTTATATTTATTTTTTGTTGTCTACTGTAATATCTTTTAATGCATGTCCTAATTCGTCCATATCATGGTTGAATTCTCTTTTGAAAGATTCCCAATCAGCATTTGCATCATTTTTATAGTTTGCTATTTTTTCTTTAAGTACTTGATTTCTGGCGCTCAAAGTGTCAATCTTTTTATTGTACTCGATTCCTGCTTTTTTTCCGCTTTTCTTAATTTCTTCTTTTAATTCAGCAATTTTCAGGTTATTTTTTTCGATGGCAACGTTCATGTCATTTTTGAAACTTTCCCATTCTTCTTTATTGGCTTGTTTTTTTGCTTCTGCTAAATCTTCTCTTGCATCCTTTACATCTTCTTTAGCTTCTTGAAGGTTCTCTTGGGCTGCTTCTTCTTTTGGCGAAGGTTTGCAACTTGTAACTGTTGTTGCAATAGTAAACAGTGCAACGACTGGAATAAAGATTATTTTTTTCATTTTTAAATTATTTATAGTTTATAATAAAGTGTAGTAAAATCATCATTGTACTTTTACAGAACAGCCTTGAACTTTATGATAATATTCCTGCTTTACATGATTTCTCAATGCATTATAACCTAATGTATTTTCACGATATTTAACAACACTATTTTGAACAGAGGTTTCGTTTTGATTACTTTTAAGAACTTCGTTATTCACTTTTTTAATTGTATTTACCATTATTAATAATTTTATTTAGACATTCAAGACATTACAAAGTTGTTTTTTTTTAAGAAATAAAGCCTTACACAACTTTTATCATAAATTATATGATTTCCATATTATTTTTTTTGAATAGAATCGGTTTTCTTTTGTGAATCTTCTTTCTTTTTCTCCTCTTTCTTTTCGTCTTTCTTTTCCTCTTTCTCCTCCTTCTTTTTCTCTTCTTTTTTTAGCTGTTCTTCTTTCTTTTTGGCCTCCTCTTTTTCTTTTTTATTAAAATAACCTCTGAATAAAAAATTATGTTTTGCTGCCTCCATGTTTTCGCTGAGTCCTTTTGTTCCATTTTGAAGATTGGTCATTGTGACATCTAGTTTTTCGGCGAATGCTCTGTCGTTCATTAATTTAAAAAGAGTTCCTTTTCCGTTGTTCATGTTATAGGTGAATTGCGCCAATTGTGATGTAATAATTTCTGCATTGTCGACACTTGCTTTTACACTTTTCATTAGCTCATCCATTTCTATTGGGTTCGTAGATTGAATATATGCATTGTCTTTGATTACTTCATTTGAAGAAGTCCCTGGCGTAATAGTTACTACCTTGTCACCCACCAAACCATCTGAACTGATGCTGGTTCGGGCATCTTTTTTAATGTATTTTTGAACTTCTTTTTCGAGTACCATAGCAACAATTACGGTCGTATCATTTTCTATTTCAATTTCGCTTACGGTACCAACTGTTATTCCGGAGAAGCGAACATTGTTCCCAACTTTTAGACCGCTAACTGTTTTGAATTTCGATTTCAACTGGAAGTTTTCTCCAAATAGATTTTGTTGCTTTCCAATAAAATAAATAGTTAGAATGAACAATAGCAATCCTCCTATTACAAACATTCCTAATTTCCAATTTGATTCAGTATCTTTATTCATGATTCTAAGTTTTTATATTAAACGAAAAAAGAACGCACCCATTCGTCATCACTTTTTTCCAATTCGTCGTACGTTCCTTCGGCAATGATTTCACCTTCTTTTAAAATTAAAATTCTATTTGCTGTGATTTTTGCACAAGGCATATCGTGAGTAATTATTATAGAGCTCGTTTTGTATTTTTGCTGCACACTCACTATCAATTCACTAATTTCTCGTGATGTAATAGTGTCTAAACCGGCTGTTGGTTCATCATATAAAATAATTTCCGGCTTAATAATAATCGCACGTGCCAATGCAATTCTTTTTAGCATTCCGCCTGATAATTCGGCCGGCATTTTGTCTATCGAATCTTTAAGGCCAACATTATCTAAGGCTTCGATAATTTCTTTTTCAATCGCTTCGTCAGACAAATTGCGGGTGTGATGTTTTAGGGTAAATTTCAAATTTTGTCTGATTGACATAGAGTCATACAAAGCTCCATTTTGAAACATAAAACCGATTTTCACCCTTTGGCTGTTGAGTTCATCGTATTTCAGGTTTGTGATTTCTTGTCCCGAAATTTTAATACTTCCCTGATCGGGTACAACAAGTCCTACTACACATTTTATAGTAACTGATTTTCCTGAACCAGAACGACCAAGAATGACCAAATTTTCTCCTTTGTTAAGTGTAAGATTGATGCCTTTTAGAACAGCATTTTTTCCAAAAGACTTATGTAAATTGTTGATTGCTATGATTGGTTGCGCTTCCATATTTTAGAAAAATAAATCAGTTATTTGAACAGCCAACATATCAAGTATAAAGACAGAAAGCGAAGCCAAAACCACTGCTTCATTTGCAGCAACTCCCACACTTGCGGTTCCATTTGAAGCATTAAAACCTTTGTAGCTACCAATAACTCCGATAAAAAAACCGAAGAAAAATGTTTTGATTGTGGCAGGTATCACATCAAGAAATTCGACATGTTCTATCATATCTGAAAAATAGCGATACAGACTAATGCTTCCGTGGATATTGTAGCCAATGTAACCCCCAAATATCCCGATGCAATCTGCATAAAATACTAAAATAGGCAACATAAAAGTGGTTGCTAATATTCGGGTAACCACTAAATATTTATAAGGATTTATTGCCGCAACTTCCATGGCGTCAATTTGTTCTGTTACTTTCATAGAACCTAACTCGGCACCAATTCCAGATGCTATTTTTCCAGCACATATTAAAGCGGTGATTACTGGAGCAATTTCTCTAATCAACGACAAAGAAACCATACTTGGCAACCAGGATTCGGCTCCAAATTTTATTAAAGTTGGCCGCGATTGAATTGTCAAAACCAATCCCATTATAAATCCTGTAATTGTGATTAATGGCATTGTTTTGTATCCAATGGCATAACACTGTCTCAGGAATTCCCTTAATTGGAAAACCGGTTTAAAAACTTCTTTAAAAAACCTAAGTGTGAATAAAGAAATATTGCCGACTTCTTCAAAAATATTTTTTAGGTATGTTGTCAAAATGGTAAAGTTTTGTAATAATTAATTAATGTTTAAGTATTGATATTGCATATAATTCCACAATAAAAGTAATTACTAACTATCTGAAAATGATTATATAACTTTTTATATAATTTGCATTATTCACACCTTGATTTTGCTGTTACTATTACAATTAGAAATAAAAAATGGCTATCTCAAAAAAGATAGCCATCAAAAAACAAAAACTTAATACTAACCAAATAATTACGCTAAATATCTTCTCAAAATCCAGGCGATTGTCTCGTGCTGTTGTAAAATCTGAGTGAGTAAATCTGCAGTACCGGCATCGTCATTTTCGTCTGCGATGTCAATATCTTTTCTCAACTCTGCTATTACAGTTTCGTGATCGCCAAGTAATTCTGTAATCATGGCTTTTTGAACAGGATAAGTATTAGGATTTTCTTTAATTCTCGTCAGGTTTGAGAATTCCTCCATTGTTCCAATGGCTTTTCCTCCTAATTTTCCAATACGCTCTGCAACCAAGTCTATAATTTCTTCTAATTCGTTATATTGTTCTTCGAATAATTTGTGTAATTCCATGAAACTTTGTCCAGAAACATTCCAGTGGAACTTTCTTGTTTTTACATACAACGCCATTTCATCTGATAAAACCACAGAAAGCAAATCGTATTGTTTCTTCAAATTATCCTTAGTAATTCCAATGTTTGGTTCCATAATTTTTCTTTTAATAATTGAATACCAATGTCGTCAGTTAGGACCTAAAATTCATTTCTAGGTGATTATCTTCTTCTCTTGACTTAACAACATTGATTGATTTGAATTAAAATTATTAAACACATAGAACAGATTATTTTGAAAGTGAAAATTGACTTTTAAAAAAAAAATATTCAGCATTTTATGTTTTCTATTCTTTGAATCTGTTTCTATGTGTTTAATGTTATTGATTTAATTTTATTACAAATCATTTTATTTCTACAGCAAAATTGCTAAAATCTCTCTTTTAAATCTTTATATAACTTTTGATAAAAATTATATAATTTCAAGTTGTTTAAGCTCTAATTTGTGATGGATAAGGTGTATTGATGTTTAAAGGCACCACCACTTTACTTTTTCTTGAAATAATAGCCGGTTGAGATTCTTTTCTAGCTTTAGCTTTTTGTCTCAAGTGTTTTTCAATTGTAAGTCTTGCCATCAAATAACTCACTGTAGATTCCGCTCCCTGGTTTAAGTTAACGCTGGTTTCTTCCAATCCGTCATAACATCCGCCGGTACATGGATTATATATTATTTCGTTAAGATGATTGTTTCCTAGGAACCAATCGAATGCAATTTGCATTTTTTTGTAGTATTGTGGCTCTTTGAAAACATTGTAAAATTTACTTAACGCTAAAATGGTATAAGCAACATCTATTGGTTGTTCTCCACCAACTTTTTTATCATCGATTTCTTCACCTCTGTTAAGCCAGCCTTTGTTCGAAATTACTTTTACTCTGCCATTTTTATAAATTTTTGACAATAAGAAATCAAAAGTTGTATGTGCAATTTCTTTGTAAGTTCTGTTTCCAGTGCTTACATAAGCACACAACATAGCTTCTGGCAAAGTACTGTTGGCGTAAGTCAAATAACCTTCGAACCATTGCCAGTCTTCGGATGCTTCGTGTTTGTACATTTGAACCAATTTGTCTGCGAAATGCACAAGCAATGCAGTATTTTCAGCCGATTTATTTTTTAGGTTACTATAATAAATTCCTTTTATAATAAATGCCATCGCTCTTGTCGAATTGATGTAGCGAACATTAGCCAACGCATTTTGCATTAATAATATAGCATCTTCTCTTAAGTCAGCAGGCAAAATATCTGATTTTGAGATCAAAAATCCTAAAGCCCAAATTCCTCTACCGTTTGCATCTTCTAGATTTTCGCTGTTTTGCTCAGTAAACTTTTTGTTTTTGTCTACATAGTTTAAGAATTTACCGTTTGGTTGGAAACAGAATTTTATAAACTCAAAATATTTTCTAATGTATTCCAAATCCGATTTATTCTTGTTCAATTTGTAATGTTGACACATTGCTACCAAAGCACGCGCGTTATCATCCAAAGTGTAACCAGTTGCTAAATCCGGTTGATTGATTTTGGAAAATTGAATCATTGCAAAATCAGTTGTCATATTTTTGAAATGATTAAAATTGACTTCTGGAATTTTATAATACAAAGGCATTTTTCTAATAGCTGTTTTTTCAAACAAATTGGCGTGCGCTATAGCTGAGTTTTCCCAGGCAGTTGGCGCTATTTTATGTAATCCGTTAAGACCAATTTTTCTTCTCAATTTTTCGTTGCCTAATAAAAGAATTACTTTTTCGGCAAGTTGTTGTGGGTTTTCAAACTCCACAATATAACCAGTTTTGTTTTTCAAAACCTCAATAGCATGTGGAATAGGAGTGGAGATTATTGGACAACCACAGCTTAAAGCATACGAAAAAGTACCGCTTACAGCCTGGTTTCTATCTTTGGATGTGAATAAATAAATGTCAGTCAATTGTAGGTATTCCAACAAAGCATCCAATTTCAAGTATTGATCCACGAATCTTACATTGTTTTCAAGGTGCAATTCTTTGATTTTCTCTTTAAGGAAATCACGGTATTTTTCACCTTCATGTTTTACAATTCCAGGATGGGTTTTTCCAATGATCATAAACATTACACTTGGTTGTTCTTTTATGATTGTTGGTAGCGCATCGAGAGTAGTTTCGATAGATTTTCCTGAACCTAATAATCCAAAAGTTGAAATCACTTTTCGACCCAATAAATTATATTTTTCTTTTAGAACTTCTTTGTTTGAATGTTCTACTAAGTGTGTTCCGTGAGGGATAACTGAAATTTTATTTTTCAAAACTTTGTAATCGTCTTTCAATAATTTAGCAGAATTTTTAGTCATTACGATAAAGGCATCGGCAATTTTATTAATGTCTTGTACATGTTTTTTTAAATTTTCGTCTGGGCGAGGTAAAACAGTGTGACAAACCACAATTATTGGTTTATTGATTGCTCTTAAAAATGAAAGAAAATCATCTTCATTTCCTCTGAATAAACCAAATTCATGCTGAATCAAAACTATTTCGATAGCCTTATTTTTGTTTACATTTTCGGCTAACTGTACATACGAATCAGGATTGTCTGTTTCCAATACGGTATAGATATCTTCGTTGTAAGTATGCTTTTCATTTTGTAATTCTAAAGCTGCTATTTTTATATCAAAAGATTTCTTGTATTTATTGTTTAATGCTAATATCAAATCTTCGGAATAAGTTGCAATCCCGCATTCCCTTGGAGGAAATGTGGTTAAGAATAAAATTTGAGGCAATTTAGTGTCCTTTTTTTGCAAGTCTAAAATATTGTTAGACCCAATTTTAAAATCTTTCGGTGTAGAATATAAGTGAATACTTTTCATGGCGTTTATTTTTTATATAACATTAATTCTTTTAACAATTCTGATAAACTTACAGAGGCACATGCAATCCTTTCATCAGCAGCGCCATAATAGATATATAAAATATCATCAAAAACTACTGCCCCTGTTGGGAAACACACATTGTTTACATCGCCTTTTAATTCCCATATTTCTTCCGGAACAAATAATGGGTAAGGTAATCTGGCAATTTCGATTTGGGGGTTATCGATATCAAACAGCGCCGCGCACGCTGAATAAATATAATTTTTTACCGAAACATGAACTCCATGATAAATAATCAGCCAACCCGCTTCTGTTTCTATTGGTGGGCAACCGCCTCCAATGTAACTCATCTCATGTTCAAGCGTTGGCGAAAAAAGAACGTTGTTGTTGAAATTCAATAAATACTTTTTCCAGAATTCTTCTGTCAATTCTTCTAATGACTCGACTCCAGTCACTATTTGTATTTCAGGTTTAATGCGGTGCAGAAAACAAAATTTCCCATTTATTTTCCTCGGAAAAAAGATAACATCCTTATCCCACAGCATTATTTTTGTTCCTTGTTTCTCAATAATATTATTATGCTGATTGTAGCGATAATATTTTTCATCAAGTAAATCGGTCGAATCAGCTAATTCATCAAATTCCTCATATTCCAATTGAGGAACTATAACACCAACTTTCTTGAAATTGACCAAATCCTCCGAAGTTGCCAAAGCTCCCAATGCATTTATACCATCATAAGCTGTATAGGTTAGGTAGTATAAATCTTCAATTTTTACTATTCTTGGGTCTTCCATTCCGTGGCTTTCATAATCTAATTCGGGAAAAAGCAATGGCGTTTTCATCCGTTCTTCAATTTCTAATGGCCCCATCAATCTGCAATATCCTATACTCGAATAATTGCTTTTACTTACTGCCCTATAAAACATATGGACAAAATTTCCTTCACGTATGGTAGCTGGATTTAATACTCCTTCATTTTCAAAATTCAGGTTCGTTTGTTGAAGTATAACTCCGTGTTTTTTAACTTTTATCATCGTTTTTAAGTTCAAATTTTGTCTCTTTTAAACAATTATAAAGGTCAAATTAAAGGGCAGGTTTTGGGTTATATTACTTTAAAAAAAAGTTATAATATTCACACTTAATACAATAAAGTCGTTTTTAAATAACATTATATGTAAATGCCGTAGATAAATACAATTATGAATTGATTTTCAATTTACAAATAAAAATTTAACATATAAAACTTAAAGTGTTAATAATTAATTAATTATAGTGTCTTCTTTGGTTAGAAATAAGCAGTTTTTGGGATTTTGTTTTTATTAAGAGTAAATAAATTTTTAATATAAGATTATAAAAAAAACTCCAGGTGAGCTGGAGCTTTAAAGTAAGAGGAAAGATAGTTATGTGATTCTTCAAATTTTATAGAAGAAGAATTAATAATAATACGATAATGATTATGGCTCCAATTGAAAGGTATACGCCATGTCCTGTTGCTTTTAAATTTGCTTTGATTGTTTTAACTTCTTCACGAAGTTCTTTTTTTTCTGCACGAGTCAAATTGGATTTATCCATTTTCTTTATTTCTTCAAGCCTATTAAGCAT
>NZ_DATIDY010000045.1:0-4374 GCF_035456085.1 Flavobacterium sp. | reverse complement strand
GAATAACGCAAATAGAGAAGGTAATAGCGTTACATCGGTACAAATTACAAATCCAATAAAAATGACAACTGCTGGTCAGCATGAGTTTGCTTCTGGTGTGAAACTTGAAGGATTTTCGGCAAAATATGAAGCAGAGTTTACTGCCAAAGAAAATGATAATCTTGTTTTTAAAACGGGAGCTACAGGGGCATTTGAATTATTTGTTAACGGAAAATCTATTGCTAAATATACCAATTGGCGAACTCTTCCGAGTAATTTTCCGTTTGCTGTTGAAGCTGGAAAAAAATATAAAATCGAAATTCTGTACGCCCAATCCAACAACTGGCAGGCTAATTTGGAATTTGATTTTGGAAAAGAATTTGATGTCAATTTTACATCATTAATTCAAAAATTAAAAGGCATTGACACAGTAGTTTTCGTAGGAGGACTTTCGACTTTACTTGAAGGTGAAGAAATGCCTGTTTCTTATCCTGGTTTTAAAAACGGAGATAGAACTAATATTGAACTTCCGGCTGTTCAAAGAAAATGTTTAAAGGAACTTAAAGATGCAGGCAAAAAAGTAATTTTTGTGAATTGTTCCGGCTCGGCTATTGCTTTAACGCCAGAAACAATAAGCTGTGATGCTATTTTGCAGGCTTGGTATCCTGGTGAAGCTGGTGGTCAGGCTGTTGCCGATGTACTTTTTGGAGATTACAATCCTGCAGGAAAATTGCCTGTTTCCTTTTATAAAAACTCTGATATACTAGGCGATTTTGAAAATTATTCTATGAAGAACCGCACCTACAGATATACAACTGATGTTTTGTTTCCTTTTGGTTTTGGTTTAAGCTATTCTAAATTTAACATTGGCGAAGGCAAATTGAGTAAGTCAACTATAAATTCAAATGAGAATACGCAATTATATTTTTCCATTCAAAACATTAGCAAACGTGAAGGAACAGAAATTGTTCAGGTTTATGTTAAAAAATTGAATGATACAAACGGTCCGTTAAAAACATTGAAAGGTTTTAAAAGAATCAATTTAAAAGCCGGAGAGAAACAAAATGCAACAATCGATTTACCTGCTTCTTCATTTGAATTTTATGATGCCAAAACAATGACGATGAAAGTAACTCCAGGTGAATATGAAGTTTATTATGGGAACAGCTCAGATGCCAAAGATTTAAAAATGCTTAAAGTGTTAGTAAAATAAAGACTTTATGATAAATTTTTTAAAATATTGTAAATCAAAAAATTACGTTACATTATTATTGTTTGCAACGATGCTGACTTTTGGTCAAAAAGCAACTTTGATATCACCAAATAAAGCAATTAACGCAGTTTTGTATGCAGAGCAAAATAATAATACAGCAAGCTGGTATTTAAAAGTTAATTATAATAAAGGGAAATCTATTGAAATAACACCTAAGATAAACCTGGGAATTTCCAGAAATGATCAGGATTTCTCAACAGAATTAAAACTCATAAAAGTGAGTAAACCGCTATTGATTAATGAAGAATATACAGCACTTCATGGCAAACGTTCAAAATGTACCAACACTGCAAATGAAATTGTTTTATATTTTGAAAATTCATCGAAAGCAAAATTGAACATCATTGTTAGGGCTTATAATGATGGTCTTACTTTTAGATATGAATTTCCTGAAAAAAAAGGTTTGTTTACTATAGAAGACGAACTGACATCTTATTCAATTCCAGACAAAGCAGAACGTTGGTTAGAAAAATTTGATCTTTCCAATGAAGGATTATATAGTGAGATGAACGATGCAAATAATCAGCAGGATTGGTGTTATCCAGCGCTTTTTAAAGCTGATGATACATCCTGGTTTTTAATCCATGAAGCTGATGTCGATAGAAATTATGCGGCTTCAAAACTCAGTAATAAGAACACTAATTCTCAATATAAAGTTACGCTTCCCAGTAAGGATGAAGGAGTAGGAGAAGCTTTGCCTACTATAACACTTCCTTGGAAATCGCCATGGAGAGTTTTAATTATAGGACAACTTTCAGATATTGTCGAATCGACTTTAGTGGATGATGTGTCCAGACCTTCCATTTTAACTAATACAGATTGGATTCAACCCGGAATCGCTTCGTGGAATTATTGGTCGAATAACCACGGGACAAAAGATTTTAAGGTTGTTACTGAATTTGCAGATTTAGCAGCATCAATGAATTGGCCTTATACACTTTTGGATTGGGAATGGGATCAAATGGGGAATGGAGGAAATCTAGAAGATGCTATAAAATATATCCATTCAAAAGGAATCAAACCGTTGATGTGGTATAATTCAAGTAAATTTAAATGGATAACCTCAACCCCTTTGGATCGAATGTCAACACATGAAAATCGTGTTGAAGAATTTACAAAATTGAACAAGCTAGGTGTTTACGGGATAAAAATTGATTTTTTTCTAAGTGAAAAACAAGAAATAATAAACTATTATCTTGATATTCTTGAAGATGCAGCCAAGTACAAAATCATGGTTTATTTTCATGGCTGTTTAGTGCCGCGTGGTTGGCAGAGAACCTATCCACATCTGATGACTTACGAGGCTGTCCGTGGTGCCGAATGGTATAATAATGGACCGGAATTTACAACTACGGCTGCAGAACATAATAATACATTAGCTTTTACCAGAAACGTAGTGGGGTCAATGGATTATACTCCTGTAACTTTTACAAATTCACAGTTTCCACATATTACTTCTTATGGACATGAACTGGCTTTGAGCGTAGTTTTTGAATCAGCAATACAGCATATGGCCGACCGTCCAGAAGGATATTATGAATTACCCGATGCCGCAAAAACATTTTTAAAGAACCTTCCAACTACTTGGGATGACACTAAATTACTAGATGGTTATCCTGGAAAATTCACTGTTATTGCCCGTAAAAAGGGGAATAATTGGTTTGTTGGAGGAATAAATTCAGGGAAAAAAGAAAAAATTCAGCATTTGAAATTTGACTTTTTGCCAGAAGGACAAACTTATAAGTTAATCTTAATTGCTGATGGAGATCATGATAAAGCTTTTTCAACTAAGAGTTTAAGTATAGATAAAACAAGTGCTATAGATGTAAAGATGCTGCGTTTGGGAGGTTTTGTTGCTTCCATATCACCAAACAATTAAATATCGAATTGTTATGATTTTCAGGCCAAAATTTTTTCTTCATATTCTTGTTCGACTTTCTATACCGTTAAATCATTTTACCATTAACTACAAGTTTAAGTGTTTGATTTTATGGTTAATACATCGTGCTTGTTTTAGTTTTATTTTTTTGTGTATATTTAACACTTATAATTAAACCTTTTTATAAAAATCCAGTCTAATTTTGTAATATTGCTATTTACATTAAGATAAAATAATTTAAACCAAAAAAAATATGCCAATTAATCATCAATCTGTAATTAGAAAATTTAGATTCATTTTATTTTTATTTCTGTTCCATTTTTTTGCTTTAAAAGCGCAATCGGTTGCGGAAAGTCCAGACAAGAAGCTAAAAGTATCGGTTGTAGTAGATAACGGTATGCCTAATTATACCATTTCATTTAATGGAAAAGTTTTTTTAGAAAAATCTCCTCTTGGACTAAAAACCAATGTTGCTGACTTTACTTCAGGATTGACATTAGACAATAATGTAAAACAAAATAAAATTGACGAAACGTATGAGTTACCCAATATAAAACAAAGCAAAGTCAATTATATCGCCAACGAAGCTATTTTTTCTTTTACAAAAGACGGAAAACAAGCGATCGATGTGATTTTTAGAATAAGCAATAATAATGTTGCTTTCAAATATAAAGTTTATCCTCAAAAAGAAGATCGATCTTGTTTAATTCAACAGGAAGCTTCAGGTTTTGTATTGCCTCCGGGAACAACCACTTTCTTGTGTCCTCAGAGCAAATCGATGGTAGGTTATGCCAGAACAATGCCAAGTTATGAAACTTCATACACGCTAGATGCTCCAATGGGAAAAAACGGTGGAGGTGATGGTTATACTTTTCCTTGTCTTTTCAAAGTAAATAACAATGGCTGGGTATTAATTTCAGAAACTGGTGTTGATAGTAATTATTGTGGCAGCAGGCTTATTGGCAATAAAAATGGATTATATACAATAGGTTTTCCAATGCCTGGTGAAAATAATGGAAATGGCACAACTGCTCCAGGTATTGCTTTACCAGGCGAAACGCCTTGGAGAACAATTACTGTCGGCGAAACATTAGCACCAATCGTAGAAACTACTATTCCGTTTGATTTAGTTAAACCAAAATACGAAGCTTCTAAAAAATACGAATATACAAAAGGCACATGGAGCTGGATTATGAAAATGGATAACAATACCACTTTTCCAGTGCAAAAACAGTATATCGAT
>NZ_DATIDY010000044.1:0-7102 GCF_035456085.1 Flavobacterium sp. | reverse complement strand
AAAAGAGAAACCCAAAGAATCGGAATCATTCCAGACATTGAAGTTAAACCCACAATAAAAGGAATTCAAGAGGGTAAAGACGAGGTTTTGGATAGAGCTTTGTTATTTATAGAAAGCGGGAAATAGACATTAAAATAAAATAGCAGTATGTTGAATTTTAGCCCCGATAGTAGTGGAAATCCTTGTTGCCCGGGGTTCGGGCAACAAGATTGCAACGGATAGCGGGACAATACTTCCTTAAAAATGCAAATCTTCTGCTCCAAAAAATAATAGAATTTAAGTCTTTATAAAACTCCATTCTTGGTAAACCCCACTTTTTCGAGTAATTTTGCTGCATTAAAATTTACACTTGGAAACAAAAGCAATACTTACCGATACACACACTCATTTATATTCAGAAGAGTTTGATTTGGATCGCAGCGAAATGATGCAACGTGCTATAGACAATGGCGTTACTCGCTTTTTTGTCCCTGCCATCGATTCAACTTGCACTCAAAGTATGTATGATTTGGAACGCGATTATCCTGATAATGTCCATTTGATGATGGGTTTGCATCCTACTTATGTGAAGGATAATTATTTGGAAGAACTGCAACATGTTGAAGCCGAATTAGCCAAAAGAAAGTTTGTTGCTATCGGCGAAATAGGGATTGATTTGTATTGGGATAAAACACATCTGGCCGAACAGCAATTTGCTTTTAGAAAACAAATACAACTGGCCAAGAAGTATAAACTTCCCATTGTGATACATTGTCGTGAGGCTTTTGATGAAATATTTGAAATATTAGAAGAAGAAAAATCGCCTGAATTATTCGGGATTTTTCACTGTTTTACGGGTACTTACGAACAAGCGCTACGAGCGATTTCCTATAATATGAAATTGGGAATTGGCGGTGTTGTAACTTTTAAAAATGGAAAGATTGATCAGTTTTTAGACAAAATTGATTTATATCATATTGTGTTAGAAACGGATTCGCCATATTTGGCCCCAATTCCTTACCGTGGCAAACGCAACGAAAGTAGTTATTTGATAAATGTCGTTGATAAATTGTCGCAAATTTATGGTATTACAACAGATGAAATTGCTGCAATAACAACAGAGAATTCAAGAGAAATATTCGGGATTTAATGCCGATTTTCTGTAACTTTAATATTTTTTTTGTTCTTTTGTCCAACTAAATTGAAAACAAAAATGAATAAATTTGATGCGATCCGGTCTTTTTATGATTCCGAAGTTAATGAAGGAATATTAAAAGTAATTGATCATCCAATGATGAAGGCTTTGATGAACTTTTGTTTTCCAGGAGTCGATGATGAAATTTGGAAAGAGCAACTTCGTAAAACACACTCTATTCGTGATTTTCAATGCAATTTTATTTACTACGGAGTACAACAGGTTTTAGAAAAAAGTTCGGAAGGATTAACAACTTCTGGCTTTGAAAAATTAGAAAAAAACACAGCTTATCTGTTTGTTTCGAATCATAGAGATATAGTTTTGGATACTACATTACTAAATGCTAGTTTGTTCGAACATGGGCTGGATATGACTTCATCGGCTATTGGCGATAATTTGGTCAAAAAATCTTTTTTAAAAATATTATCCAAATTAAATAGAAATTTTTTAGTTCAACGTGGATTATCGCCAAGAGAATTATTGGTAAGCTCCAAATTGTTGTCTGAATATATGGCGCAGCTGTTGTTACACGAAAATCGTTCGGTTTGGATTGCACAACGTGAAGGAAGAACTAAAGATGGAAACGATGAAACTAATCCTGGAGTTCTGAAAATGATTGCCATGGGTTCTGATGAGCCTAATATAATGGATTATTTTAAGAAGATTAAAATTGTTCCGGTCTCCATCTCGTATGAATATGATCCTACAGATGCCTTGAAAATGCCTCAATTATTGGCTGAAGCTAATAATGAGATTTACATCAAAGAAAAGAACGAAGATTTCAAAACATTATTGAGTGGTATTATTGGTCAAAAGAAAAGAATCCATATTCACCTAGGAGATGTACTCGATAAAGAAATTGATGATATTGTCAAAAATGTTGATACAGTAAACAAACAAGTTCAGGCATTGGCACAGGTAATTGATGATTCTATTTTGGTTAATTATAAATTGTGGACAACCAATTTTATAGCTTATGATATTCTAAACGATTCTAAAAGATTTGCTCATTTGTATACTGAAAATGAGAAGCTACTTTTTGAGCGAAGATTAGAATTGCGAATAGATCACGAGCATCCAATTGCCAAACAAGGCTTTTTGGATATGTACGCCAATCCTGTTGTCAATAAACTAAAATATGTTGATGCACTCGCTCTCTAAGCCCAAAATTCTTTTGATTTATACCGGTGGAACTATCGGTATGAGAAAGGATTTTGAAACAGGAGCTTTGAAAGCATTTAATTTTAGCAAATTATTGCATAGTATTCCGGAATTACAATTATTGGATTGTGAGATTGATACTTTTTCTTTTGAAAATCCAATAGATTCTTCGGATATGAATCCTGAACATTGGGCAGATATGGCTCGGACGATTGAAAAAAATTATCTTGATTTTGATGGTTTTGTTGTGCTTCATGGTTCGGATACGATGTCATATTCGGCTTCGGCATTAAGTTTCATGTTCGAAAATCTTTCTAAACCAATTATATTCACTGGTTCACAATTGCCTATAGGAGATTTAAGAACTGATGCCAAAGAAAATTTAATTACAGCTATTCAAATCGCTTCTTTGCAAGAAAATGGAGCACCGCTTATAAAAGAAGTTTGTCTTTATTTTGAATACAAATTATATCGCGGAAACAGAACAACAAAGATAAATGCTGAGCATTTTAGAGCTTTTGTTTCTCCAAATTATCCTTTTTTAGTCGAATCTGGTGTTCATTTAAAAATAAATTCAGATTTGTTTTTGGAAACTAATGCGGAAGATTCTTTGAAAGTAAATACCCACTTGGATAACAATGTAGCTATCATCAAAATGTTTCCGGGAATCAATAAAAAGGTTTTAACGGCTATTTTAAATAGTGAAGGTTTAAAGGGAATTGTACTTGAAACATATGGAGCAGGAAATGCCCCAACCGAAGGATGGTTTTTAAACCTTTTACAGTCTGCTATTAACAAAGGATTGTATATTGTAAATGTTACGCAATGCGCTATCGGAAGTGTTAGCATGGGACAATATGAAACCAGTACAACGATGAAAAAACTCGGAATCATTTCCGGAAAAGATATTACTACCGAAGCAGCCATTACTAAATTAATGTATCTTTTAGCGCAAAATATACCGCAGGAAGATTTCAAGATTGCATTTGAAACTTCTTTGAGAGGAGAAATGCAATAATTTGATTTTTTACTTTCTAAATTCATTTTTTTTGGTGTTATTTGCACTCCAATAAAATAGAGAGGTGTCCGAGTGGTTGAAGGAGCTAGCCTGGAAAGCTAGTATATGGGTAACTGTATCGAGGGTTCGAATCCCTTCCTCTCTGCAAAAGTGTTTATAAAGAAAGTCAAAACCCCTAAAAACGTATGTTTTAGGGGTTTTTTGTATCGAAAAACTTCAAAACAGTTCAAAATGGCTAGTCTAATTTTAAACTAATCACTGAAAAATAGTACTTGCTTTTGTTCTTGAATTGTTTCAATGGAATAATCTTAAAAAAATGGAATTTTATTGTTGCTTACAGATTATTTACTGCCGATTTGTGTACATGAAATAAAAGCTTAATTTTACTTTTCAATTATATATCCTTCTTACTTGTCATCACATAATAATCCTTCCTAATTATTTTGACAAGTTATTGATTCGGGAAGGAATTTTGGAACTCATTTTCATTTACATAAACTCATATTTCATGTATCGATTTATAAAATATATTTTGCTGCTTTTTGTAGCATCATTTAGTTTAGTTTCCTGTAAAGAGGAACAAGGGAGTAAAATTAAAGTTGGTTTTTCACAAGCTATGACGACTGACGACTGGCGCAAGCAAATGAATAGTTCCATAAAAATTGAAGCTTCATTGCGACCGGAAGTAGATTTGACCATTGCCGATGCCAATAATAATGTTCAAAAACAAATTGAAGACATTGAGCGATTTATTTCAAAAAAAGTAGATGTAATTATTGTTTCACCAATTCAATCCAAACCCTTAACAGCCGTTGTTGAGAAATCAATTAAAGCTGGGATTCCAGTACTTGTGGTAGATCGAAAAATTGATGGAGAGAATTACACGGCTTATTTAGGAGCAGATAATATTGAAATTGGGCGGATTGCTGCCCGTTATATTATTTCACACAGCAAAGGTTCAGCCAAAATTATTGAAATTACAGGTGCCAGCGGTTCATCGCCAGCCTATGAACGAAGCCTTGGTTTTAATCAAATTATCAATGAAAATAAGCGTTTTCAGATTGTAAGCACGATTCAGGGTGATTGGGAAAAAGAATCGGTTAAAGCACCCTTGAAGGAAACTCTTATAAAAAATCCAAGTGTTGAATATATTTTTGCACACAATGACCGTATGGCTTTAAGTGCTTGGGAAACAGCAAAGACATTAGGTCTGGAAAAGAAAATAAAATTCATCGGAGTTGATGGTTTGAACACCGTAAATGGCGGAATTGAATTGGTAAAAAGCGGGATTCTTGATGGGACAATTTTATATCCAACGGGAGGAAATGAAGCTCTAAAATTAGCCTTAAAAATATGTAACAAAGAGTCTGTAGCCAAGAATAATATCCTGAATACCATTGTGATTGACCAAAATAATGCTGAAATTATTGAGAACCAAATGGATAAGGTTGATCAGCAGCAATCGGTTATTGAATCACAGCAAGGAGCAATTAAGGTGCAGGAAAGGGAATATGCTTCCCAGAATAATCTAGTTCGCTTGCTGAGTTTTTTTCTTGTTATTATTTTGAGTTTAACTTTTTATAGTATCTATTCTACGATTTCCATTTCCAAAAAGAAAAAGCAATTGGAAAAAATCAATCAAACCGTAATTGATCAAAACAATGAAATTCAAGAAATGGCAAAAATTGCGGCTAACAGCAATGAAGCAAAATTGAATTTTTTTACCGGACTTTCGCATGAATTCAAAACACCTATAACTTTGATCATGAGTTATGTGGAATCATTAATTGAAAATGAAAAAATTAAAGGAACCGCTCTTGTTGATGAGGTGAAACTAATCCATAAAAATTCGAATCGATTGTTGCGATTAATTAATCAATTACTGGATTTCAGAAAAATTGAAGAACAAAAATTTACTTTAAGAGCTACAAATACCAAAATATATGACTTTACAAGTGAAGTCATGGCAAATTTTAAAGGTGAAGCTACCCGCAGAAATATCGAGTTTCAATTGATTTGTAAAAATAAAAATCTGGAGGTGTTTATCGACCGGGGGTTGATGGACAAAGTATATTTCAATTTGTTATCCAATGCTTTTAAATTCACACCTGATAATGGGAAAATTAGCATTTCAATAACCGAAAGTCAAGATAATGAGGTGAAAATTCATGTTAAGGATTCTGGAATCGGAATTCCGGATAATGAATTGTCTAATGTTTTTAATCCTTTTTTCAGAGCTTCAAACAATAATAAAAACAGCTCAGGAATTGGTTTGCATTTGTCAAAAGAATTCGTGCTTTTACATAGAGGAAAAATCGAATTAAGATCAAAACAAGGCAGTGAATTTGTCATAACTTTATTGAAAGGAAAAGCTCATTTAGAGCCTTCTGAAATCATTCAAAAAGCTGAAAATCTTGCAGGCATTTCGAGTGTGATTACTGATAATTTAGAAAATGAACCAGATTTAAAAGATGTAAAAACCATATCGGATTCCGAGAAACATTCTCTTTTAATCATAGAAGATAATGCCGATTTGGTGACTTTTTTAAGAGCCAAACTTTCAAATGAATATGCTGTATACGTTTCTGATGGAAGCGATGCAATTGAAAAAGCTTTAGAGATTGTTCCCGATATTATTATCTGTGATATTAATTTGGTTGATAAAGACGGTTACGAAATTAGCAGGGAATTGAAGAAAGATTTGCGTTCCTCACATATTCCGATTATTATTTTAACGGCCCAAAGTAACAAGGAATCCGTTTTAAAAGGGTTGCAAAGTGGTGTTGATCAGTATTTGACCAAACCTTTCAGTTTATCAATATTAAGACAGTCTATTTCAAGTTTGCTTTTCAACCGCGAAAAATTACGTTATTACTACACAAATAACATTTATCGAATTGAACCTGAATCTAAATTTGGAAACCAAGAACAATCTTTTATTACCAAAATGAATGATATTATTAAGGCCAATGTTGAGGATCCTAAATTTTCAGTAGAAGATTTGGCTGATAAAGTTGGTGTTTCCAGAGTTCAATTGTATCGAAAAGTAAAAGCAATTATTGGAATAAACATAAGTGATCATATTAATAACGTCAAATTGGAAAAAGCGGCAGAGCTTTTAAAGTCAAATGAGATGAATATTTCAGAGATTGCATACTCCCTTGGATTCTCTTCCCCAAATTATTTTTCTACAGCTTTTAAGAATAAATTTGGAATTTCTCCTAAAGAATACAAAACGTCGAATTAATTTCGTTTTAAAATAGATACATTTTTGGTATCATTTTCGAACCTGATGTAACGCAATTGAAACTACAAGGTTTTCGTAAATATTTTTTATATCTCCTAAAGGCCTGTAAATAAAGGGTTTGTTTTGTAAATACCAAATCATCAGTAATTGTAGAAATAAATTGTAACATCATTAAAAATAAGTTGTTTTTTTTGAGGATATCTTAGCAGCAAGTTTTTAATACATGTACAATGAATAAGATATTGATTTGGTCTGTTACTGCTGCACTGGCAGGTTTTCTATTCGGTTTTGATACCGTAGTTATTTCTGGAGCTGATAAACAACTTCAGGTTCTTTGGCATTCATCTGATGCTTTTCATGGTTCTGTTGTTATGGCAATGGCGTTATGGGGAACGGTAGTTGGAGCCATTTTCGGAGGAATACCTACTAATATAATAGGTCGCAAAAAGACTTTATTTTGGATTGGTATTTTGTATTTTGCTTCTGCAATAGGAGCTGCATT
>NZ_DATIDY010000043.1:0-5540 GCF_035456085.1 Flavobacterium sp. | reverse complement strand
ACCAGATGATATTGTGGTTGTGATGTTTCATGATTCAGGAAGCCGTTATGTGGGTAAAATGTTCAACGATGATTGGATGCGGGAGAGAGGTTTTTTAGATGAGAATGTTACCAAAGCGGAAGATGTCATAAAAGATCATTTAGACAAGCCATTGATTGTTGTTCGCACTGAAGAATTGGTTTCGCATGCTATCGAAAGAATGCGTTCCTATAAAATATCTCAAATCCCAGTTATAGATGTTCACGGTTTTGTGGGTTCTGTTGATGAAAGTGATTTGTTCCAAAGTTATGTTGCCGACAAAAATGTTGCAGATAAACCTATCAAAGAAGTAATGGGGAAACCATTTCCGATTGTAAAACTGGGCACTTCAATTGATGAATTATATAAATTGTTTACCAAAGAAAATGCCGCCGTCTTGGTTGATTTAGGAAATGGAAATCATCATATAATAACCAAATACGATATTATTGGATCGATGAAATAGAGATGCTTAAAAGCCACAGTTAAGAAAGTGGCCTATTTAAAAAAAAATATTTGATTTTGTAAGTTAATTTTTCTATTTTTTATTACTTTAGATTAATTGTCTGCTATTTAAGTAGTTTAAAAAATAGAATTAACATGAAAGAAGATTTTCTGCATTACCTCTGGAAGTTTAAAAAATTTGATACTTTAAATCTAAAAACTTGTAATCAAGAAGAAATCATTATTAGTAATGTTGGGCAATATTTAGAACTTGCTGGTCCTGATTTTTTCAATGCTCAAATTACGATTGGCAATCAAAAATGGGCTGGAAATGTTGAGATTCATGTCAAATCTTCTGATTGGTACATACATCATCATGAGAAAGATTCGGGTTACGAAAACGTGATTTTGCATGTCGTTTGGGAACATGATTCAGAGATCTTCAGAAGTGATAATTCAGAAATCCCTGTTCTTGAACTTAAAAACTATGTTAGTTCGGAAATTCTCAATAATTATCAAAGATTACTCACCCCCAAGTCTTGGATTTTTTGCGAAAAACAATTAATAGAAATTCCGCAATTTGCTTTAACTAATTGGCAAGAAAGATTGTTTTTCGAACGATTGGAAAGAAAAGCAAAGCCAATTTTAGAATTGTTAAAACAAACCAATAATGATTGGGAAGCTGTATTATTTTTTCTTTTGGCTAAAAATTTTGGATTGAATACCAATGGAGAAACGTTCCTTAAAATTGCTCAATCTATTCCTTTCACAGTAATTCGTAAAGAATGTTTTGAAGTAGAAAACATCGAAGCCTTGCTTTTGGGTACCGCTGGATTATTGGATTCAGATAAAGAAGACGCATATTTTAAAGATTTGAAGTTTAGGTATTTTTATTTGCTTCATAAATATCAAATAGAAAAAAACTTTATAGAACCAGTTCAGTTCTTCAAGCATAGACCTGACAATTTCCCTACAATTCGTCTTTCGCAATTGGCTAATTTGTATAATAAAGAGCAAAATCTATTTTCGAAAATAAGCAGCTTAAATGATATTGAAACCATTTATGATATTTTCAGTATTTCGGTTACTCCATATTGGCAAACTCATTATCAATTTGATAAAGAAAGCACAAATAAAAAGAAGTCTTTGTCCAAGTCTTTCATGGATTTATTGATTTTAAATACTATTATTCCGCTTCAATTTGCGTATGCAAAAAATAAAGGAGAAGAAGTTTCAGAAGATTTAATTGCAATATTAAATGATGTTGAACCAGAAAAAAATTCAATAATAGATAAATTTAATTCATTTGGATTAAAGGGGAAAAATGCCTTTGAAACTCAGTCTTTATTAGAACTTAAAAACGAATATTGTAATAAAAATAAATGCTTAAATTGTGCCGTTGGTATGGAGCTATTAAAAACATCTTAGTACAAAAATTAATAATATTATCTTCTCAGATTCCACTTCAACTAGTGAGTGGTTTTTAGTGATAAATTCCAATCAAAAAAGGTATTATATAAAACAACTGAAATTTCGTAATTTTGTCAAAACTCATAAGTTAAAAATTATGCAAGCAGTAGTAAGATTAAAATTCTTTTTGGAAAAGTATGGTTTTCATGTATCTTCCAGATTGGCCGATAAATTAGGAATGCGCGTGACTAATGTCCGTTTGTTTTTTATTTACATTTCCTTTGTAACTGTAGGTTTGGGTTTTGGAGTTTACCTGACCTTGGCATTTTGGATTCGGTTAAAGGACTTAGTTCGTGCCAAACGAACTTCAGTTTTTGATTTATAATTGAAAAGATATACTCCAGGATATAAAAAAAACCTGTTCAAATGATGAACAGGTTTTTTTTGTTTCTTACTTTCGTCTATTTAGATTTCTTCTGATTCTGATTTAGGATTATTTAGTTTTGCTCTTTTTTTGCTGTAAGCAAAATAAACAATAATTCCTAAAGTTCCCCAGCATAAGAATGCAATCCAAGTTTCATGTCTTACTTGTGTCATTAAGAATAAATTGAAAGATACCCCAAGAGTCCCTACAAGATATACAGCAGGAGTTTTGTAATGTCTTTCTAATTCTGGTTTTTTGTATCTTAAAATCATTACAGCAACACAAACCATTCCGAATGCTAATAATGTTCCCATACTACACATTTCACTCACTTTTTCAATTGGAGTCAGCGCTGCAACTATCGAAATGATTGTTCCAACTAAGAAAGTACTTTTGTACGGAGTTTTAAAACTAGAGTGTAATTTACTGAAAAAAGGAGGCAATAAACCATCTCTTGACATTCCTAAGAAAATACGTGTTTGTCCAAGCATCATTACCAACATAACAGAAGTTAAACCAGCTGTTGCAGCAATTGTAATGATAAATACAGCCCAGGTTAATCCATTTTCACTAAAAGCTGATGCTACAGGAGCAGCTTTGTCTAATTGATTATAATGAACCATTCCTGTTAATACTAGTGATACAAGAATATACAGAATTGTACAAATAATTAAAGATGCAATAATAGCAAAAGGTACATCTTTTTTGGGATTGATTGCTTCACCAGCTTGAGTTGAAACCGCATCAAATCCAATATATGCGAAGAAAACAATTGTTGCAGCAGTCAATACACCACCAAATCCAAAGTTCATTTTACCGGTCGCATTTCCAAGAGAATCTAAAACAGGAACTTCAGTAGGGATAAATGGGTGCCAGTTTTCTACATTAATATAAAAAGCACCGCAGATAATTACAAAAAGAACAACTGCAATTTTGACAATTACAATGATATTATTTGTACTTGCTGCTTCTTTAATTCCTTTAATAAGGATAGCAGTAACGACCCATGTAATGATAAATGCTGGTAAATTAAATGCAAAAGTTGGAATATCTATTAAGTCATTTGGAAATGCTTTATTATGTTCAAGAATTTTTTCTGTAGCGGTACTCAAATCATTACAGAGCCAGATGGGGAATTCTATTCCAAATAAATGGATAAGTTTTACAAAGTAACCGCTCCAGGCTACGGCGACGGTAGTGGCTCCCATCATATATTCTAGGATTAAATTCCATCCGATGAACCATGCGAAAACTTCACCTATCGTACCATATGCATATGCGTATGCTGATCCCTCTACAGGTAATACTGATGCAAATTCAGCATAACAAAGAGAAGCAAATAAACAGCCTATTCCTGCAATAACAAAAGATAGAGCCAAAGCTGGTCCGGCATAATCATGAGCAGCTATACCTGTTAAGGTGAAAATTCCCCCACCTATGATAGCTCCAATTCCTAATGAGGTAAGTCCCCATTTTGTAAGAACTCTTTTTAAATCACTTTTTTTTATATCAGCTTCAAAAGCAGATATTGGTTTAACTCTCCAAATTGACATACTGTTATTTTGCTTTATGTTATTAAGTGTCAAATGTATCGTTTTTTGTAAAAAATAAAAACAATAATCTTCTTTTAAGTTATAATTTATTAACAATTTAAGAGGTTTTAACTAACATTTGTGTTTTTATGCTGGTTTTTAGTACGTTAATAAAAGTTAGAGTTGTAGTTGTTTAATTATTCCGCGAGATAAATTAATTTAATAATTTTCTTATAAATTAATTTTTTTTAATTTAATTTATGCATTTATAAAGACTTATATTTTATCTGGAAATGACTTTTAAACAACAATTTAAGTATTACAAATTTACTAACCAGCAAAAAAGGGGGATTTTTGTGCTTTTTACAATCATGATTATTTTACAATTAGTTTTTTTCTTTGTTGATTTTAATTTGATTGTAAACAATACTACTGAAAAACAGCAATGGCTTTCGTTTCAAACTGAAGTTGATTCCTTAAAATTGACTCACGGCGATGAAAGACTAAATTTTCATCCGTTCAACCCAAATTTTATTTCAGATTATAAAGGTTATAAACTAGGAATGTCTGTTGAAGAAATTGACAGACTTCTCGCTTTTAGAAAACAAAATAAATATGTTAATTCAGCCAAGGAATTTCAAACTGTGACAAAAGTTTCAGATTCGTTATTAGCCAAAATTGCTCCTTATTTCAAATTTCCAGATTGGGTCAATAATAGGAAAGATATTAGTCACTTTAAAGATTTTTCAAATTCAGTCTTCGCTAACAAAGAGAAGATTGTTCAGGTAGATATTAATCAAGCAACACAACAAGATCTAATTAAAATAAACGGAATCGGAGAAGCTATTTCATTGCGAATTTTAACTCAAAAAGAAAAATTAGGAGGATTCGTTTCTATGGAACAACTCAATGAGGTTTGGGGATTGTCTCCAGAAGTGGTATTGAGTTTAAATAAATATTTTACGATTATAAAACTTCCGACTATACATAAAATCGATATCAACAATGCCACTTTAAAAGAATTGTCTCAATTTTTCTATTTCAAACAAGGTCTAGCCAGACAGATCGTAAAATATAGAAGTATGTATGGCGATTTTAAAAATATTGAAGATTTGATAAAAGTTAGTGGCTTTCCTGTAAATAAAGCTAATATTATTAACTTATATTTGAGTTTCTAATATTAAAGACATTTATATGAATTTTGATTATAATGAGACCCAACTATTAATAGTACAATCTATTAGGGACTTTGCCGAAAAAAATATTAGACCATATATAATGGAGTGGGACGAAGCTCAGATTTTTCCAATCGAACTCTTTAAGAAATTAGGTGAAATGGGTTTTATGGGGGTCTTAGTACCTACTGAATTAGGAGGATCTGGACTTGGATACCATGAATATATTACCATAATCGAGGAAATTTCAAAAGTTGACCCTTCTATCGGATTGTCTGTTGCAGCACATAATTCATTATGTACAAATCATGTTTTGACATTTGGTAACGATGAACAAAAGAAAAAATGGATTCCAAAACTCGCGACCGGAGAACACATAGGTGCTTGGGGTTTAACCGAGCATAACACTGGTTCTGATGCCGGCGGAATGAACACTACCGCCGTTCGTGAGGGTGATTTCTGGATAGTCAATGGAGCCAAAAATTTTATTACACATGCTATTTCAGGTGATATAGCGGTTGTGGTTGTTCGCACTGG
>NZ_DATIDY010000042.1:0-41105 GCF_035456085.1 Flavobacterium sp. | reverse complement strand
AGATAATGGCGCAGCGATTCGTTACGGAGAATTATACGGAGCAGCTGGAAGTAATATCAACTTTGTAAAAAAGATAGACGACACAACTTTCAGACTTCGTACTTACGAAAGAGGAGTTGAAGACGAAACTCTGGCTTGTGGCACTGGCGCAACTGCTGTTGCCATCGCTATGAATGCCACTGGCCAAACCGATGCAACTTCGATTAATATTGATGTTGAAGGCGGAAAACTAGTAGTTTCTTTTGATAAAACTCCAAACGGATTTACAAATGTTTTCTTGAAAGGACCTGCTAAATTTGTTTTTAAGGGAACAATTACTATTTAATTACGAATTACGATGTACGAATTGCGAATTAGGAATTTGAAATTACGAATTATTGATTAACAATTAAGTAATATGAAATCAGAGAATGTGATTCAAATTTATAATTAAGTTCAGTCTGAATTCATAATTCATAATTTCAAATTCATAATTAATTTTATAAAATTAAGTTCAGTCTAAATTCATAATTATTTATATGAAAACATTAAAAGGCGATAACATTTACATCCGCGCGCTTGAGCCCAATGATTTGGAGTTTATTTATGCTATCGAAAATGATCAGCGTATTTGGGAAGTGAGCAATACCAATACGCCTTACAGTCGTTTTTTGGTAAAGCAATATTTAGAAAATGCGCATCAGGATATTTACGAAGCCAAACAATTGCGGTTGGCGATTTGTCAGGATCAGGATTTTCCAGCTTTGGGACTCATAGACTTATTTGATTTTGATCCAAAAAATAACAGAGCAGGCGTAGGTATTGTGATTCAGGATGATGCAAACAGAAACCAAAACATTGGCACCGAAGCTTTAGATCTGCTCATTCAGTATTCTTTTTATAATCTAAATTTACATCAATTATATGCAAATATTGGCTGCGAAAACGAAGCCAGTATTGCACTTTTTACTAAATTTGGTTTCCAAAAAATTGGCGTAAAAAAAGATTGGACTCTGGTAAATGGTATTTACAAAGACGAAGCAATTTTTCAATTAATTAATAATCACACGGGCGACAGCGAACTGACGCAGTAACTTTTAAACCCCCACATTTTGAATCTAAAAAAAATAGTATCATTAGTATCAGTTGTATTGATTTCCGTATTGATGGTTTACGGATTAGTTTTAATATATCAAATTTTTAGTGGTAACACAAAATTTACCGAAAAAGAAGTGTATGTATATGTTCCAACTGGCTCCGATTATGAGAAGGTCAAGGAATTATTAGTGCCGTATGTAAAAAACATCAACCGCTTTGAAATGGTAGCTGGAAAAACAAGCTATCCCGAAAATGTAAAAGCAGGTCGTTTTTTATTGAAAAAAGGAATGAATAGCTACGAGTTGGTCAAAGCGATGAAGTTTAATGATCCAGTACGTTTGGCTTTTAATAATCAGGAACGCGTTGAGAATTTAGCCGGTCGTGTAGGTACACAAATAGAACCAGATAGTTTAGAATTACTAAACACCTTTAGAGATTCTATCTTCCTAAAAGAAAACGGTTTTACCGAAGATAATGTACTGGTAATGTTTATTCCAAATACGTATGAAGTGTATTGGAATACTTCGGCAGAGAAGTTTCGCGATAAAATGATCAAAGAGTACCATAACTTTTGGAATAAAGAAAGGACTGCAAAAGCTGCTGCTCAAGGTTTAACGCCAGTTCAAGCTACAATTTTGGCTTCGATAGTACATAAAGAATCAGTTAAAAAAGACGAAAGACCAAGAATTGCAGGTGTTTACCTGAACAGGTTGAAATTGGAAATGCCATTACAAGCTGATCCAACCGTTATTTTTGCAATGAAAAAGAAATCAAATGATTTCAATCAAGTGATCAAAAGAGTTTTCTATAACGACCTGATCATGAAATCGCCTTACAATACCTATGTAACTATTGGACTTCCTCCGGGGCCAATCGCGATGCCTGATATTACAGCTCTTGAAGCCGTTTTAAATCCCGAAAAAAACAATTATATCTATTTCTGCGCCAGTGTTGAGCGTTTTGGCTATCACGAATTTGCCGCTACTTTGGCAGAACACAATAAAAATGCCGAAAAATATTCAGCTTGGATTAATAGCCAAGGCGTTCAGAGGTAATTTTTAATAATCTTGTTTTCAAAAGCTTCAAATCTGTTCAGACAGTTTGGAGCTTTTTTTATTCTTCCAAAAGCAATATAAAACGGCATTTCTTAAAAGGTGTAATCAGAATTATTTGGGCAAGACCGCATTTAGGAAAAGGGGCTAAATTTACATGCACTTATACGCCCCTTTCCCTAAATGCGGTCGGGCTATCCATGCTACTTCGGTAGCTTATTCCTATCCCTCTTGCGGCTTTTAGGTTTCAAAATAGACATATTTGAAACATGATTGAAATAGGGGTGGAAATTGAAAAATCTCGGTATTTTAACTAAAACGTTATCGCAAAATGATAAAATTGTAATATTTTGACTCTAATTTTGCGTTTTCAAGACGTTTTATGTTTTTTTAAACAAGAATTATCTTATTTAAATTTAACTTTTTCATTGCAATTTCATTGAATTTAGAATTTTTTAACAAATTCAGAACCTCCGCAGAGTTAAGGACTTATGGTGAATTTTACGACGCTGTTTATAAAATTAACGGGTTGATTTTCAGCTTTATTTTTATAAACCGTATCTTTGAGCATAGAAATTTCTTAATGGTGACAGCGTTTAGAAGAAAACACATTTATGATAAAAAAATGGTATTTTTACACAACTTTAATTGTTGTAGTAGCTTTTTTAAGCTCAGGTTTTAAACCATCAAAATTAGAATCTACCCCCTGGTTTCTAATTAACGATTCAGATGATACATCCTACTTACTACCATCGTTAAATGTGACTGATTATACCAATTCTGAGATTCCCTATACTGGAACTTTCTTTATTGGTTACAAAGAAGCAATCGGCTTCAGAGAGTCACAAGGAAAATACAAAAAAATTAATTCTCATGGTTATTTAGGCAAATACCAATTTGGTATTGAAACTTTAAAAGCTGTTGGTATTCACGACAGTGCCGCTTTTCTAAATAATCCAAAAATGCAGGAAAAGGCTTTTATAGCTCTTTTAGCCCAAAACAAATGGCATTTGAGGTTCATCATTGAAAAATATGAAGGAACCGTTCTAAACGGAATTCGTATTACAGAATCTGGAATTTTGGCAGCTGCACATCTTGCAGGTGTTGGGACCGTCAAAAAATTTTTCAGACACCACGGGAAGCGTAATTTTAGAGACGCTTACGGAAGTTCGTTAAGAAGTTATCTGAAGAAATTTGGAGGATATGATACCTCTTTCATTGAAGCAGATAGCACTGCAAGTGTGAACTAATTTTTTTAGCTTTAAATTAAAAAGCGTCTATTTGAAATTTTAAAATAGACGCTTTTTTTAATTATAAATAAACTGTAAATTTAAAAATCAATCAATTAGGATTTCTAAAATTTTGATGGCTGCTTCGCTAATTTTGGTTCCAGGACCAAAAACGGCTACCGCTCCAGCATCAAACAAAAATTGATAATCCTGCGTAGGAATCACTCCTCCAACAATTACCATAATGTCTTCTCGTCCGTATTTTTTTAGTTCTTCAATTACTTGAGGAACCAATGTTTTGTGTCCAGCCGCAAGAGATGATACGCCAAGAATATGCACATCATTTTCTACTGCCTGTTTCGCAGCTTCGGCCGGTGTTTGAAATAAAGGGCCAATATCAACATCAAAACCTAAATCAGCATAACCAGTAGCGACAACTTTGGCTCCACGATCATGTCCGTCTTGACCCATTTTGGCAATCATTATTCTCGGCCGGCGTCCTTCTTGTTGAGCAAAGGTGTCAGCCAATTGCTTTGCTTTTTCAAAACTTTTATCGTCTTTCATCTCTTTGTTATATACACCGCTAAAAGATTTTATTTGTGCTTTATATCGACCAAAAACATCCTCTAGTGCGGAACTAATTTCTCCTAATGTACAGCGATTTCTGGCAGCTTCGATAGCGAATTCTAATAGGTTTCCGTCACCATTTTGAGCGCAATTAGTTAATTTTTGAAGGGAATCTCGAACTTTATCATTATCTCTTGCTGCTTTTATCCTTTCTAATCGTTCGATTTGTTGTTGCCGCACCATTTGATTATCTACATCCAGTATTTGTAATGGATCTTCTTTCTCTAATCTATATTTATTGACTCCTACAATAATGTCTTGGTTACTATCTATTCGTGCTTGTTTACGAGCAGCAGCTTCTTCAATTCTAATTTTAGGAATACCTGTTTCAATTGCTTTGGTCATCCCGCCTAATTCTTCTACTTCTTCAATTAGTTTCCAGGCTTTTTCGACAATTTCATTTGTTAGATTTTCTACATAATAACTGCCAGCCCACGGATCTACAGTTTTGGTGATTTTCGTTTCGTCTTGTAGATAAATCTGCGTATTTCGGGCGATACGTGCCGAGAAATTGGTTGGTAACGCAATGGCTTCGTCTAAAGCGTTAGTGTGCAAAGATTGCGTTCCGCCAAAAACAGCTGCCGCTGCTTCAATACAAGTTCGGGTAACATTATTGAAAGGATCTTGCTCTGTTAAACTCCAGCCTGATGTTTGACAATGGGTTCTCAGTGCTAGTGATTTATCGTTTGTCGGATTGAATTGTTTGATTAATTTGGCCCAAATCATTCTGGCTGCTCTCATTTTGGCAATTTCCATAAAATGATTCATTCCGATTGCCCAGAAAAAAGACAGGCGAGGGGCAAAATCATCTATCTTCATTCCAGTTGCCAATCCTGTTCGAATGTATTCTAAACCATCAGCAAGAGTGTAAGCCAATTCGATATCGGCAGTTGCTCCAGCTTCCTGCATATGATATCCTGAAATGGAAATTGAATTGAATTTCGGCATTTTTTTGCTGGTAAATTCAAATATGTCAGCGATGATTTTCATCGATGGAGTAGGAGGATAAATGTAGGTGTTGCGCACCATAAATTCTTTCAAGATGTCATTTTGAATAGTTCCCGAAAGTTGTTCTGTTCTCACTCCTTGTTCTTCAGCAGCAACGATATAGAATGCCAGAATTGGTAAAATTGCACCGTTCATCGTCATCGAAACGGACATTTCATCCAGCGGAATTTGATCAAACAGTACTTTCATATCTTCTACAGAGTCGATAGCGACACCAGCTTTACCAACATCACCAACCACTCGTTCATGATCAGAATCATAACCTCTGTGGGTTGGTAAATCAAAAGCGATGGAAAGTCCTTTTTGTCCGGCAGCCAGATTTCGTCTGTAAAAAGCATTACTTTCCTGAGCGGTCGAAAATCCTGCATATTGACGAATTGTCCAAGGTTTGCGAACATACATTGTGGTATGAGGGCCACGTAAATAAGGTGCAAAACCAGCTCCAAAATCAAGATGTTCGATGTTTTCTATATCTTTTTCGGAATATTTTTTATGAATTTCAATTCCTTCGGCAGTTAGAAAATGTGATTCCGTAGAATTAATTTCTAAATTATCGGAACTTTCAAGCTTGATATGTTGTAAATCTTTTCTTTTCATTTTTTAGCCTTAGTTCCTTAGTTTTGACCAAATTAATTTATGTTTATCTAAAACCTTATAATTAAATATCTAATATCAAAAATCACTCATTTGATAATCTTTCCTGTTCCATTTTTTCTGCCAATCTTTTTTCTATAATTGGAGTAATCAGTGTTTTTCTGGGTTTTATTTTTACAAAAGGAAACAATTCTAAATCATGTTTCATTTTGTCTTCTTTGTTGGGATATTTATTGGTGCCTAATAATGTTTCTTTTCCAGAATCGAATAGATTTTGTTCAAGATCGGCGCTTTCTTGAATTTTTCTTTTAATAATGCCTTCGTTGAGGTGTTTTAGAAATCCACCTTTAGCTTCAATATCTTTAAATAAAGCTAATGCTTTTTCAGCTAATTGATTGGTGAGGCTTTCAATATAATAACTGCCATCAGCTGGATTATCTACTTTATCAAAGTAACTTTCATTTTTTAAAATCAACAATTGATTTCTTGCTATTCGGTCACCAAATTCATTGTCTTTGTGGTACAATGCATCATAAGGCAGATTCGAAATTGCATCAGCTCCACCAAGAATTGCACTCATGCATTCGGTAGTGGTGCGAAGCATATTAACATTGTAATCGTAAATGGTTTTGTTTCGTTTAGTTGGAGTCGCAATTATGTGACAATCCAAATTGTGCCCATATTCCTGCGCTATTTTTTTAAACAAAATTCTAAATACCCGAAGTTTTGCAATTTCAAAAAAATAATTGGAGCCAACTGATATTTGAAAAATTATAGGTTTATTGATGTCCGGAATTCGGTTGAAATACTCATTGGCATGAGCAAGACTGTAAGCAATTTGCTGTACGATATTGGCTCCGGCATTTTGATACAATCCGCTATTAATACTTATAAATGATAGGGATGAGGTTACTGCAGAAAGTGTATTTAAAGTGTCAAAATTATTTTTTTCTTTAGTAGTGTACCAATTTCCATCTTTGGCTAATTGTCCTATTGGGTCTATTAGGCAATAGATTGTTGCTTCTTTTTCTTTTGCAATAGCGTCAATCTTTTTTACGAAATCGATTGATAAGAATTGGAAATGAAAATATATAGAAATTTCTTTTAAAGGCAGTTTTTCTAATAGTTTAGCAATGTTTGTATCCTCGTTCGGAATAGTGAAACGGATGCTTTCTGCGCCACGATTAATGGTGTCTAGCGCTTTTTCAATTGATTTGTCTAAGTCAAAAACAAAAATGTTTTGGCAAATTTTGAATTGAGATGCTTGTGTAGAAATGTGGTGTTTTTTAGTAAAATCTTCTTTATCATAAAATGGCTTTACTTTAATGTCTTCAGGAGAATTCCAGATTAAAGTTTCATTATAATCGGCACCATTGAGTTCAAATTGAATTTTTTGTTTCCAAAGTTTTGCTGAAACGGGACTAAAATCATCGAATAAATTCTTGGCCATTTTTAATTATAATTAGATTAATATGCGACAGAATTATTTTTTCTTCACAGTATCACCATCAAATTGAATGATATAAATATCCTCACTATCTTTTTTCATATAGTATTTTTCACGAGCATATTTTTCAATTTGCATAGGATTTTTTAACTGTTTGATGTTTTCTTCGTCCTTTTTGATTTCTTCTTGATAATAGGAAGCATTGTCCTCAAGTTCGTCAATTTGTTTGTTTAAAAAGCGATGTTCAAAGTAGGAATAATTATCAAGGAAAACCATCCAAATTAAAAATGATAACGAGACCCAAACGTATTTGTTGCTCAGAATTTTAAACCAATAGCTATCTTTAAATGGGTTTTTCATTGGGGTTTTTGCCTAATTTTAATAGTAAAAGCGAATTATGTTTTGAATTACTTCGTCTTATAAATAAGTATAAATCGATGCCTTTTTAGCAGCAATAAAATTACAACAAAATTATAAAATACGTTGATTAATTACTGCACGAACTACATCAATAGCAACCGTATTGAATTTGTCGTTTGGAATTATAATATCAGCAAAAGCTTTTGTAGGCTCAATAAATTGTTCATGCATTGGTTTTAGCGTTTGTTGGTAACGGTTTAAAACCTCGTTCATATCACGGCCTCGTTCGGTAATGTCTCTTTTCATACGACGAATTAACCGTTCATCAGAATCGGCATGAACGAAAATTTTGATGTCAAAAAGATTTCTAATTTCAGGATTTGTAAGGATTAAAATTCCTTCAACGATCATTACTTTTCGTGGATGAGTGATCACAACATCATCCGTTCTGTTGTGTTGTATGAATGAATATACTGGCTGTTCGATTGTATTTCCAGCTTTTAATTCTTTTAGATGTGCTATTAGTAATTCAAAATCGATTGCTCGTGGATGGTCGAAATTGATTTTGGAACGATCCTCGTAGCTTAAATCATGTGTCTCTTTGTAATAAGAGTCCTGCGCAATAACCCCAACTTCGGCCTCAGGCAATTCATTCATGATTTGATGTACAACGGTTGTTTTTCCAGATCCTGTTCCTCCTGCAATTCCTATAATAAGCATAACTAAATTTGTTTGTTTGTTGTGCAAAAATAGAAATAAATCTATTGATATCTAAAATTTAGTAGGTGTTGGGAAGTTATTATTCAAAAAAAAAGACTTGAATTCTTTTTATTTTGAGTTTTTGTTAATTAACATAAACTTGGAATGCAGAGCTTATTTTTTAAGAATAAAAAAACCTTCTTGATTTCAAGAAGGTTTTGTCGGGGTGGCAGGATTCGAACCTGCGGCCTCCTGCTCCCAAAGCAGGCGCGATAACCGGGCTACGCTACACCCCGTATTGCGAGTGCAAAGATAAGTTTTATTTCTGCTTTTCAAAGTATTTTTTAAAAATAATTAAAATTTATTTTAGTATCAATATTTTGGATTTATAAGGCTGTGAATTTTTTGGAATAAAGATTACATTTGTACCTCAAAAAATATAAACATGTCAGATACAATCGAAAAAATAAAATGTCTTATTATAGGTTCTGGTCCTGCAGGTTATACAGCTGCAATTTATGCTGCCAGAGCTAACATGAACCCAGTATTATATCAAGGAATGCAGCCTGGTGGTCAATTGACCACTACCAATGAAGTTGAAAATTTTCCAGGTTATGTAGATGGAGTTACTGGTCCGGAAATGATGATTCAGTTGCAACAGCAAGCGCAACGTTTTGGAGCCGATATCCGTGACGGATGGGCTACTAAAGTAGAATTTAATTCAGGAGGCGTTCAAAAAGTTTGGATTAATGATAAAATCGAATTGCACTGTGATACTGTGATTATTTCTACTGGTGCATCGGCTAAATATTTAGGATTAGAATCAGAACAACACTATTTGAAAATGGGTGGTGGAGTTTCTGCTTGTGCGGTTTGCGACGGATTTTTCTACAGAAATCAAGAAGTAGTAATCGTTGGAGCAGGGGATTCAGCTTGTGAAGAGGCGCATTATTTATCTAAATTATGTTCTAAAGTAACAATGCTTGTTCGTTCTGATAAATTTAGAGCTTCAAAAATTATGGAAGCACGTGTTCGTAAAACTGAAAACATTTCTATTTTGATGAACCACGATACTGTTGAAATTTTAGGAGATGGCAATGTAGTTACTGGCGTGAAAGCTAAAAATAAAACAACTGGTGATATTTTTGAGATTCCTGCTACTGGTTTCTTTGCTGCAATTGGACACAAACCAAATACAGATATTTTCAAAGATTATTTAACTCTTGACGAAACAGGATATATTGTAAATACTCCAGGAACTTCAAAAACAAATGTTGAAGGAGTTTTTGTAGCTGGTGATGCTGCCGATCATGTGTACCGTCAAGCAATTACCGCTGCGGGAACTGGCTGTATGGCTGCTTTGGATGCTGAGAGATATTTGGCTGCAAAAGAAGCTTAATATTATAAAGAGCTTAAGCTGCGAGATTGTTTATTAAATTAAAAAGTTCGTAACAAACCAATTTTGGTATTTGTTACGAACTTTTTTTTTTAACCTTGCTAAAAAAACTTAGCAACTCAGCAGCTTAGCAACTCAGCAACTTAAAAAAATTACTTCAACTTTTTAATCAATTGGGCTTCACCTAGAAACTTACGAACTTCTACTCTTGGTTCTCCTAATAAGAATATTTTCGAATTGCTATTAGCATCAATTATAACAGATGTATCAACTCTTAAATTAGAAATAGCATGATCTTCGACAGTAATATCTCCATTTTTGATATTAAAGTTATTTCCGGTAAACTCTGAGTTATTATCTTGACGAATAATTGCGTTAGTAGTTTCACCTTCAATTATGGCTATTGTTTTTTGATACATATCAAAAGCAAGATCAGTTGTTGAGATTAAAGCTTTGATTTGTGAATTTTTGCTCAACTGAATCTTTGATTTCTCAGCCTTTAAATTTAATTCAGTCTTTGTTTTATCATCTGAAATTAAACTGAATTTTTTAGAATTCACATTCAGATATAATTTGGCATAATCCAATGATCTAAAGATAATGTCATCTAATTGAACGGCTTCAAGAGCATTTATAATGGAAATATTTTTTGCTGTAACCGATTTTAAATCATTGGTATATTTGATTTTTAATGTCAGTTTTTTGAAGCTAGTTATTTCTTTGGTTGTATAAATTCGAAGTGTTTTTTCTTTAAGATCAAAAGAAATAACATCCTGAAGGTTGTCGTCCGATTCTATTTTAATTTCGTTTTTGGGACCTTTTTCTAAGAATACAGTTAGATTGTCTTCAATTTCCAAAGCGGTGAATTCACCAATTTCTTTTGGTTTTTCGACTACTATTTTTGACCCTTTTATTTTTTCTTTATTTTGACCAATAGCCAGCGTTGTTACTAATAGGAATAAAACAACTATTTGTGAATATTTCATTTTGTACATTTTGGGTTAAGTGCAAATATAAAAAAATCACCCATTTGAGATGGATGATTTTTTTGAATTTTAACTTTGATAAATTATTGCTGATGAACGCTTCCTCCTGAGTTTTCCTCTTTTTGAATCGATTTAGGAGTTTTGTTGTAAGAGATATTTCCACCGCTTGACGCTTCGGCTTTTAAACTCACAATAGGGGAAACCGTTGTTGACGAACCGCTTGATGCATCGGCAATAACCTCATTTACTAATAATTCGCCAGCATTCAGGACGGAACCACTAGAAGACGATGTTTCTAAACGAATTGCTTTTCCATCAATAGTTTGATTGCTGGCACTGCTACTATTTAATTGAATATTCTCATATTCTAATGTAGCATCAATAGAACCAGCACTCGAAGAAACCAGATTAATGCTATTTCCTTTTAATGTATTGTTGCAATTGATAGTTGAAGCAGAGGAGGCCTCAAGTCCTTCAATAACGGGCATTTTAACAATTATTTTTTTGGAAGTAACATTGATAAAATTTCCTTTATTGCAGGAAATAACGAGTACACCATTTTCTATTTTTGTGGTAATTTCCTTTTGTAAATTATCATCAGCAATTACTGTTATTTCGGTTTTATCCGACTGCTCGATAACCAGATCTAAAGCATTGCTTACTTCTACATTTTTAAAATCTCCTGTAACAGTTCTTTTCTCCGTAGTAACATGACCGCTCCCGGTTATAGAGTTCAGCATGTTTTGATTACATGAGCCAAAAAATAAGGCCATTAATGTAATAACAATAAATTTGGTGATTAATGTGATGACTTTTAGCATGGCAATTGGTTTTTTAGTTGATTCAATAGTTCTTGGTATCTCTTATTTGGTTTTTATGATTATACCGTCTTTGCTGATTTTCAATCCCTTAAATTCTTTTTTGTTTGTGATAACAGAATCTTTTGTGATAATGACACCGTTTTTAGTGATAGTTACACTGCCTTCTGTGTCATCATCATCTGATTCTACATCGTTATGGTCATTTTCATCGGCAGGGCAGTCCAAACATTTTACTTTTGATTCATCCACTCTGTAAGTGTATTTGTCAGAGCTGTAATGCATATTAAAAAAATCATCATTTGACCAGTCATAATTTTGTACACTGGAGTCTGTTTTAAACAAAGTTCCAGTTGGTAAATACAATGTAATTTCGACTTCTTGATCACGGAATTTATTTTTAAAATCAGTCATTAAATAATTGTCTAATATTAATTGATTTCCAACAATTTGGTAGTCATATCGAATTGCTTCTGATCTTTTTTTGGCCTCAGACAATGATTTTCCTTTGGATTCTTTTTCGATTTTAAAATAAATATATTTTTCGTCTGATTTTTGGATTTTGATATGAACATTGTTCGAATAAATAATGTCATTGTTCAATGAATCTTTGGTAACCATAAATTCGTGTCTGTCATTTACATCTTTAGCGAAATAATTATTGTGCCTGAATTTAATGAAAAGCGTATCTGCTGGTTTAATATTGATTGTTTGTGTTTTAATGGTTCTTCCGCTTACTGCGAATGCTGTAGCTTGTTGTATCCCGATAGAAATTGCAATAGAAACTGCAATTAGCCAAACTGCTAATAAAGTGTATTTTGCAATATTTCCAATAGATTTCATATTAGGAGCCAATAATTTGAAACCCAACATTGTCATGGAAAAGAACGGAATACCAATAACCAAGAACATTAACAGTCCAAAAGACCAGATTGGATAATCGGTAAAATTACCTGCTTCAACAAAACTTTGCCAAGGAAAATCCATTGAAACTGTAGTTCCCAACGTGAACACTCCAATGAAGAGTAAAACTAACACGGCCAAACCTCCAATTATCAAAATCACTCCTAAAATTTTTGCAAAAATTTTAAAAACGGTCATTATAAAATCACTAAAACCGCTTCCTATTTTTTGGGCTCCATATTTTACCTGATTGCCAAATTTGTCATAGTCACCATTTTTGAATTTGCCAGAAACACTTTCAAATTCTTCGCGAACTTTTTTTTCGATGTTCGAAATAGTGACTGGTTCTCCAGTCATTTCAAGTTTTTCAGATGTAGTTACCGCCTCAGGTGTTACAATCCAAAGAATAATGTAAAGCAAAATCCCAGTACCAAAACCAGCAAAAACAAAAATCAAAAACATAATTTTTAACCAAACCGATTCAATTCCAAAATAGTGTCCTAAACCAGTGGCAACCCCGCCAATCATACCATTTTCTTTATCTCGGTATAATTTTTTAGTCTTTCTCGGAGCAAAATAATCAGCTGTATTTGCACTTGGGCCATCTTCTTCAATAATGTAATCTTCAGGCTGTCCCATAACAGTAATAACTTCATCGACTTCTCTAAGTGTTACTACATGTTTTTCGCTTTTTTGTTTCTCTGTCAATAATTCCGAAACTCTCATTTCGATATCCTTAATGATTTCGTCTTGACCAGATGATTTCGACAGCGAACGTTTTATCGCATCAAAATAGCGGGTTAATTTTTGGTATGCATCTTCGTCAATATGGAAGAACATTCCCCCTAAGTTTATATTTACAGTTTTGTTCATGACTATTATTTTTGGTTGGTTATTAAGTTTACGGCATTAGACAATTCCGTCCACGTGCCATCCAATTCGTTTAAAAATGTTTGTCCAATTTCGGTCAGGCCATAATATTTTCTTGGCGGTCCCGATGTGGATTCCTCCCAACGATAGTTGAGCAATCCGTCGTTTTTTAGTCGGGTTAATAATGGGTAAATTGTTCCCTCTACGACCAATAATTTAGCGTCTTTCAAAGTGTCCAATATTTCTGAGGTATAAGCGTCTTTCTCTTTTAATACGGATAAGATACAAAACTCAAGAACACCTTTACGCATCTGGGCTTTAGTGTTTTCAATGTTCATAATTTTTAATTTGAGTTGATTTGTTGATTAAACTGTTCATTTTTTGATTGATTGAATTGATGATTTATTTTAAAATTTGATTGATTGATAATTTGGGCGTGACCACTTCCCGATAAAAGGGCTACTTCACTTTACCTTTATACGCCCTTTTATCGGGAAGCGGTCGGGCTATCCGCACTACTTCGGTAGTTTGCTTCTATCCCTCACGCAGCGTTTCAAATCGATTTTTCCAGTTTGTACAAGAACTTTTCTAATGACTAACGACTAATTATTTTAAAAAAGGAATGGTCAACGGATAATTATACACTTCTCCATTCGCCGCTTTTATAGTTGCAAGAATCACTAGAAAAAACTCTGCTATTTTGATACCAGCAAGAACTAACAATGCCAAAACACCAATCGTTAGTAATCCAATACTATTTCCATAATCGAAGTTGATAAAAAGATCATGATTATCATTGATTAAATCATTAAAAGAGATATTTCTAAAAACGGTTACCAAAAACACAGGAACAGCAATTAGAATTAAAACCAATGAATAAACTAACATACTCAACTGAAAATTCAGAGCTTGTTTACCATTATGATCTATAAATTCAGATTTATCCTTTTTTGAAGACCATATTATAATTGGAAAAATATAATTTCCAAACGGGAAAATATATTGAGTCAATGTACTTAAGTGCGTAAAAGCGGCTAGGTTTCTTTCGTTTGAAGTTTCCATTTTTTTTGATTGTTTTGATTTCGTTTTTTGATTGATGATTGATTTTTTAAAATTGCCAAATATGACTTACCTAGTAATTTCTTATACAAATATATGTTCAAAAGACAGTATCTTGTATCGCATAGTAGTGTATATTAACAAAAAATTAACATTTGTCAATTTTAATAAATGATTTTTTGTATTGAAAAAGACATGATAAATTTATTGACTCCTCTCTGTAAACCATTGTTTTGTCTAGCATTCTTCATTTTTTTCTATTTCATGAATAACTAATCAACAATCATTTATATGCGCGCATAGTATTTTTTGTATTTTAGCAAAAAAAAATCACTATGGGATTAACAGTTTCAAAATTGAATCAGTTTGTTTTTTTCAAATTACCATCTGCATTTATCTGTGGAGTACGTGTAAAATCAATCGACAAAGACCAATGTGTGGTAACTGTAAAACACAGATGGATTAATCAAAATCCGTTTAATTCGATGTACTTTGCTGTACAAGCAATGGCAGCCGAGTTGACTACGGGAGCATTGGTAATTGATAAAATTCAAGATAGTGGAAAAAAAATATCAATGCTGGTTGCTAATAATAAGTCCAATTTCTCTAAAAAAGCAACTGGTCGAATTACTTTCGTTTGCAAAGACGGACATTTGATAGAAGATGCAATTCAAAAAACAATTGCCAATGGAGAAGGACAAACATTTTGGATGAAATCAATAGGAACAAATGAGGACGGAGTGCAAGTTTCAGAAATGGATTTCGAATGGAGCATACGTGTAAAATAGGCAGATTTTAAAAATAAAAAAAAGCTTCGTTATCTTAAAACGAAGCTTTTTTTAATATAAGGCAATAGGTGAATTAATAATTATAAATAGAAGACAACCTTAGATTCAAATTTGACGATTGCATTCTTGGGGCTAGAATATAAATCTTGCATCAAATATAAGCAAAACTATATCGTAATAGTCTTAAAATTTTATTAATTTTTGGTAAAGTGAAATCAATTTTAAAATCTACAGTCTAATTAAAGTGTGACAATTTGACATTTTATAAGTTTTGGCAGTACTTTTGCAATCAAAAATTAACGAATAAAACTATGTTTAAGAATTTTTTTAAAAATAAAAGTAATATGACTACAGAAAATACAGAATTCGATCAAGAAATAGATGACGTGGCATCAGAAAATAATGCAAATGATACTGCAAATGATGAGCAAAATATTATTGAAGAATTAAGTGTTGAAGAGCAATTAGCACAAGACTTAGCTAAAGAAAAAGATAAATTCTTGAGATTGTTTGCCGAATTTGAAAATTACAAAAGACGTACTACTAAAGAAAGAATCGAATTATTCAAAACTGCTAATCAGGAAGTATTACTTGCGATGTTGCCAGTATTAGATGACTTTGATAGAGCAATTGTAGAAATCAACAAATCTGATGATGAGTTATTGGCTAAAGGTGTGGAATTAATTCACGAAAAGTTGAAGAGTACTTTGGTTACCAAAGGTTTGGAAGTTGTTGATGTAAAACCTGGTGATGCATTTAACGCTGATTTTGCTGAAGCAATTACACAAATACCTGCTCCTTCTGATGATATGAAAGGGAAAGTTGTAGATGTTCTTGAAAAAGGTTACAAACTAGGAGACAAAATTATTCGTTTTCCAAAAGTGGTAATTGGGAGCTAAAAAAATAAAATCCCAAAAATAAAATCCCAAATTCCAACTCCTTTAAATTAATGTGTTTTAATGAAAAGGTTTGATTTCCTAAGTTGGAATTTAGAATTTAAGATATTGGAATTTACTTTATATTATTATGAAAAAAGATTTTTACGAAATATTAGGCATTTCAAAAAATGCAGATGCTGCTGAAATTAAAAAAGCTTATCGAAAAAGCGCATTGAAATACCATCCTGACAAGAATCCAGACGACAAAGAGGCAGAAGAAAAATTCAAATTGGCTGCCGAAGCTTATGAAGTACTGAGTGATCCTGCCAAAAAAGCAAAATATGATCAATATGGTCATCAGGCTTTTGATGGTGCTGGAGGATTTGGCGGTCATGGTGGCATGAATATGGATGACATATTTAGTCAGTTTGGAGATATTTTTGGAGGCGGTTTCGGCGGATTTGGAGGCGGAGGCGGAGGTTCTCGCCGCGTAAAAGGAAGCAATCTACGCATCAAAGTAAAATTGACTATTGACGAAATCGTAAATGGTGTAGAGAAAAAAGTAAAAGTAAAACGTAAAGTTCAAGCACCAGGAGTAACTTATAAAACTTGTTCAACTTGTAATGGTCAAGGACAAGTAATGCGTGTAACCAATACTATTTTGGGACGTATGCAATCGGCTTCAACTTGTCCTACATGTGGTGGTTCTGGTCAGATTTTGGATAAAAAACCAAATAATGCCGATTCTCAAGGTATGATTTCTGAAGACGAAACGGTTTCAATAAAAATTCCAGCTGGTGTTGCTGATGGAATGCAATTGAAAGTTTCCGGTAAAGGTAATGACGCTCCAGGAAATAGCGTTTCTGGCGACTTAATTGTTGTTATTGAAGAAATAGAACATGAGTTTTTGAAACGTGAAGGCGAAAATCTACACTACGATTTATACATCAGTTTTGCAGAAGCTGTTCTTGGAATTTCAAAAGACATTGATGCTGTAAACGGAAAAGTAAGAATCAAATTGGAAGAAGGAATTCAATCTGGTAAAATTCTCAGATTAAAAGGAAAAGGTATTCCAAGTATCAACGGTTACGGTAGCGGGGATTTATTAGTTCATGTAAATGTTTGGACGCCAAAAACGTTAAACAAAGAACAAAGACAATTCTTTGAAAAAGCATTAACGGATGATAACTTCACCCCAAGCCCTGAAAAATCAGATAAATCATTTTTTGAAAAAGTAAAAGATATGTTTTCTTAAGTTTTTTTGAAAAGTTTAAATACTAAAAATCCCCATTCTAGATTGGTTTTAGAATGGGGATTTTTTATTTTTTGACACAGATTAAAAATTATTCTCACAGATTAATTGAGATAATCATTTTTAATCTTTGTAAATTTTGTTAGCTGTTTGTAGGTGAGGGAATATTTGGTTTTTCAGATATTATTTTATTTTTTCTCATTGATAAAAACCTTCCATAAGTTAAACTACGCCAAAGCCATTCTAAAGGACCAAAAGTGAAATATTTTAGCCATACAACTGCAATAACGATTTGTACAAGATAAATTCCGATTCCCAATAATTCTACTTGCCATAAAGTCATTGTGGCATAATAACCCAATGCATAAGGGTAAAAAATGATTATTCCGAATATGGTTTGGCATAAATAACTGCTAAATGACATTCTTCCAACGTATTTTAAACCTACCATGACTTTTTTTCCGAGATTGGATTCATAAAGCATTGATAAAAGTGAGATATATGAAAACGACAAACTCACTTGTCCGAAACTAGATATGATTTTGTAAAGGATATCATTCCAATTTGACGGAAATTCAGCCATACTTCCCGTTATTTGTTTTGCTGTATATGTAAGCACAAGTCCAACGCTAAGATAGGTAAGCATTAGTGTTATAGAAGTTGATTTTTTACTGAAGTAATTACTATCCATCATGCAAAAACCTACAATAAAAAAAGCAAAGATTTTAAAAAGTCTTCCTGCTGGCATAAGATCAAAATACCGCCATAGAACATGATGAAAATTCGCTTTAGTAACCTCCCAAAATGTTCCGTGTTGGAATGGTGCGATTACATCTGCAGGAGTTAAATCTGCATAAGTATGAAGTGCAAGTCTTTGTTCGGAAACCATAAAACCTGGTGAATAATACAACATGAATATGTTTGTAAATATTGGAATTATAAATGCAATTGCAGCAATTACAAGTAATTTTTTAGTTTCAAAATTTCGGAACTGTACAAAAACAAAACCCACTAAAGCGTAGATAAAAAGAATATCACCCGACCAGAAAAAAGTATGGATTAAACCAAACAGCATCAAAAAAGAAAGACGTCTATAATACATCTTCATGAAACTTTCCTGATTGTTCCTGTTTTTGTTGAATTGAATATAAAATCCCATTCCAAAAAGGAGAGAAAAAATAGTGTAAAACTTCGTATCAACAAAGAAACCGTTTAATTGATAGACAAATTGGTCAACATTCAAATTAGGCCATTGTTTAATTTGAGTAAAAGGCATGAATTTAATGCCGCTCCAACTTAATATGTTGGCTAGTATTATGCCTAACAATGCAAATCCGCGTAAGGCATCAAGCACTTCTATTCTTTGATTGGGATCAGAGGGTATTGGTTTTGTCATATTTAACTTTTTAAAATTTTATATAAATGCATGAAAGTTAATTCATGTTTTTCAATTTTGTTTTGACATTAAATTTTCAAAAACTTTCAAATTCCAATGAATAAGGAAAATCTCTTTGGAGTTATTTAGGAATTTTCACAGTTGTGATTTATAAATTGGTAACTGCTTATTTATGTTAAAGATAGGAAATATTCTGAAAGATTTGTATTGGTTTAGTTGATTTATCGTAGTTTTTTAATAATTAATTTATAAAATTACGATGACACTCATTAAGCTTCAATTGTAGACAATTTTTATATAAAAATCATTTTTCTTACGCATTATTTTCTTTTGAAAAAAAGTTCAGGTAGAATGATTTTGACTTCTTGTTCCATTCCTTCTTTTTGCCAGTAAACAATAAAATTTATTCTGACATTTTTTAATTCAAAACCTCTTTTAGTCATATTTTCAATTTGTCTAATAAATTGCTGAGAGAATTTTAAAACGGATTGTCCTTTAGCGTTAAAACATTCATATCCGCTTAAAATTAAAACATCTCCGCTTTTAAATTGTGAAACTAAATGTTGTCTAGTTACAAAGTAATCTAACCAAATGTCTTTGAATGTCAAATGCATTGCAATTTCGTTTGGAGGTGAATATGTTTCTTTGTCTTCAATTTGTTCCAAATTTTCTGCTGAGAGATTGTTAAGAAAATCGGAATTCAAATGAATGGTTAAGTTTTGTTTGGCTCTGGTCATTGCGACATATAATTGTCGTTTGGCTTGCTCTGTTGTTGAATTGAAATTTTCAAGTAACAAGAAAACATTATCAAATTCTTTTCCTTTTGCTTTGTGAATAGTTGAAACGAAAATGGTTTCACCGTTTTCATTAAAGAAATCTTCCAATTTGGATTCGCGGATGAAAACTATCAAATCGGATTTGTATTTTTTCTTTGGATTTGTTGCTTCAAAATCTTTTATGATGTTCATACAAACTTCCAATTTGGTGCTGTTACGAAAAGTATTTATCAGTTGTCGTTTTGCATTGTCCCAAATGTCATTGCTTATTATAAATACATCATCTTCTAAATTTAATGCATTCAAAAAGAATCTAACTTCTGAAAGATTGAATAAACTGAAACCATCATTAGTTTGAATCAGTTTGGCTTGTATTTTATTTTTTTGAAGTAGCCCAGTAATTTGTAGCGCTTCTTCATTCGTCTTTGTTAGTACACAGGTAGTTCCTGTGAGTCCAGTTGTGAGAATATCATGCACAAGTGGAGTAATAAGATTGGAACTTTGATAACGAATCAATTTTATTTTTCCATTATCAGCTTGTTTGGCTATTATTGGAGTTTCTTTTAGTCGATTTGGAATTTGTTTCGAAAACTGATTAGTAAAAGCCACAAGATTACTTTTGCTTCGGTAGTTTTCAACCAATTCATGTTTGGCAGCTTTATTTACTTGAATAAATTGTTCCAAATATTTTGAACTTGCACCTCTAAATTCATAAATATTTTGGTCATCATCTCCAACAGCAATAACTCTCATGTCCTCGTTTTGTTCCATCAAAACATTTATCAGATGGAATTCATCCTGATCCATGTCCTGTGCCTCGTCAATTACTAGGACAGTCTTGGTAATCCGGCTGGCTTCTACTTCTTCATTTTTGATTTTTTCAATTGTCTTTTTCAAAATCAAATCTGATTTTTCTAAGCTTCCAACTTTTCCAAGTAGGTCAAAACAGTACGAGTGAAAGGTTTTTATTTCAATGAAATTGGCGGCATTTCCAATAAGTTGAAGCAATCGTTTTTTGAATTCTGTAGCTGCGGCTCTTGAAAAAGTCACCATGAGCAACTGCTCGTGCTTTACATCTTCCATCAAAAGTAGCGAAGCAAGTTTGTGTACTAAAACTTTTGTTTTTCCACTTCCGGGTCCGGCTGCAACTACAATATATTTTGTTTCATTATCAGTTATAATTTTTAATTGCGTGGGTGAAAGTTCTCCAAAAAGTTGTCTGAATTTAGCTGGTGTCAGGTTTCGCTTGATTTCATTTTGTCTGCTACCTGGAAAATATTTATTGAGAAAAGAGGAATAGTTTAATTGAAAATAATCTTCAACAAACTGCAATGCATTTTTGTAGTCAATGATCATTTTTTTAGCATATTCACCAACAATATGAATTTGTTGCACTTTATTTTCGTAAAACTGATTTAGTTTTTGATAGTCATCTTTTGTGTAGCGTTTTTTATTGTCTTGTTCCGTTCGTTCAATAGTTAAGCGGTTGTATACAATTAGAAATCCACCTTCAATTTTGACAGCCTCTATTCTTGATAAATAAAATAGTGTATCTTCAATGTCATCAATGGTGATATCCAATCTAAGATTTATGCCATTTTCATAGGCTGCTTTTAATTCATGTACTGAAAATTCAACTAAAATTTCTTCTTTATCTTTTTCTCCATTTGCAATATTCCAATTGCTTTTTTCATAAAGAAATTCAACTAGGAACTTTGCTAATTCATATCTTTTTTCTAATTTTTCTTTGAGTATTTCTTTAGGATGCAGAGAAACTATAGCAATATGATTTTTTGAATATTCAAGATTTTGTCGCTTAATCCAATTTTTGATTACCCAAAAATTGATGAGCGTTTTTATTTTGTTGGTATTTACATCAACACAACCATTTGCTTCAGCATTTTCGTTTAGTTCTTTAATGTGAAATGTTTTTTCTTGTTGTTCAAAATAAGGAAGCAAGAAGTTTTCAATTTTGCTGAATGATTCTACTATAGTAAGAGAGCGGTTTTTGTTTTCTCCTCGTTTGATAAATGCGGTCAAATCCTTTGCATCTGCTAAAATTTTTTCCTCGCGGAGTAGATTTACAATATTAATTACTTCCTCTTTTATAATCCCCAAATGGTCGCTTATGTAGTCAATTCTGGATTCAGGGGTCTCTTCATTTGACGTTTTTCTGTTTTTGCTAGAAAAGAGTTTCTTGATAATACGGACTGCTTTTTCTTTCTGTTTTTCCTCAAATCTTTCGGATGTAGTTATCTTGTCAATAGCTTCTTGTGCGGTTTTGGATAAAATACTATTAGCAAAAACTCTTGGCATGTTTTGTCCACGCTTCAAATAGCCTGCGTCTTCTAATGCGGCAACGGCAGTTGTAACTCTTGTTTCAATTTCTGCGACATTATCGTCCCATCCTGCTATTCTCGCAATTTCAAGAGCAGAATTAGAAACAGTGGATCGAAATTTTGTTATGTCTTTTATGGCTTTCCAAATTTGTTGAATTTCTTTGATAGAAAGTTTGGTTTGATTCAATAAAATAAAGTGTTTACTGAGGTCTTCTTCATTGAACAAAACAAAACAATCGGCAACAATATTTTCGTCACGGCCAGCACGACCAGCTTCCTGGATATAATTTTCAAGCGAGTCTGAAATTTCATAATGGATTACGACTCCCACATCTTTTTTGTCAACTCCCATTCCAAAAGCTGATGTTGCGACCATTATTTGGGTTTCTCCATTAATGAAAGAATCTTGATTTTCGGATTTTTCTCTTTTGTCCATTTTTCCATGATAAGGTTTTGCATTAAAACCATCTTTGGACAACCGTTCTGCAAGTAAATAGGCTTTTAGTGTTCTTGAAACATAAATGATAGTGGGACAATTCTTTTCTTCAATCAAATCTCTGGCAGTTTGATATTTTTCTTCTTCATTATCTTTTTCAAAAACTTTGTATTGAAGATTGGTTCTTGATGCTTTTGAAGTGAATAGTTCCAAGTGAAGTGAAAGTTTTTCTTTAAAATAATCACGAATATCCTCAATAACTTTTTGTTTTGCTGTGGCTGTAAAACACGATACAGGAATTCCACCTTCCAGATTTTTTTTGTCTTGAATTAATTTGATAAAATCGCCTATGTATAAATAGTCAACTCTAAAATCCTGTCCCCATGAAGAAAAACAATGTGCTTCATCAATGACAAAACGAACAATTTTTCGGCCTAAAACTAATCTTTCAATAGTTTTGGATCGTAATGATTCAGGCGAAATATAAAGAAGTGATGCTGAGCCGTCTTCAACTCTTTCGTAAGATTTGGCTCTTTCAATCGGGTCAAGTAACCCATTTATGGTAACTGAATCGGTAATTCCAATTTTTTCAAGATTATCAACTTGGTCTTTCATCAAAGATTGCAAAGGAGAAATTATGACTGTTAAACCTTTTGAGTTTTCTCCACTCATCAAGGCAGGAACCTGAAAAGTAATTGATTTTCCTCCTCCTGTTGGAAAAATAGCAAGTAATGATTTATTGTCAATTGCAGCTTTAACTGCTTTCTCTTGCAACGGATCATCTCCGTAAGTTCGGTACGAATCATAGCCAAAAAATCTTTTTAAACCCTTATGGATGTTTAATGCATTATTACAGTAAATACAGCCAGTCACACAAGGTTTGTTTCTCATCTGAAACAGTATTCGTTCTACTTCTGGATAATTTTTCAGAACCCATGGAGGTGTGATAGAATGAACTTTTTTGTAATGAATAAAAGAGTGAATTAGCGATAAACAGTAAGCAAGTTCGATGGGGTGTTCTTCTATTATTTTCGTTAAGTTAATTTGTTCGCAAATTTCATTTTTAAACTTTTGGCGAATGAGTTCTTCAAGATTTGTATTCGTGATTGAGTATCCTATGAAATGAAAAAATGCTGAGAATTCTTTTTTGTCGTTTAACAGTAAATAGAAAATTTGTTGAAGAGTTTCTTCGGTTTGTTTGAAGGAAGCAATTTCATCATTGAATAAATCTCTAGCTTTAATGGAATCATTTAAAGGATTATTTGCGTCTTCGGATTGCAGTTTGTCATCTTTTAATAAAGAATGATAGGGTGTTGTTGGGAAAAGTAATGGCGAAAGGTATAAAGTATCAATTATGTTTGCAGGATTGATATTTGCCTCATTTATTGCTTTGCCAATATATTTGATATCATGTTTGAAAATGTTGTGCCCACCAATAAATTTTGTTCCATTGAGAAAATGAGTGAATTCTGTAACTGAACCTCTGTGGAAATAACTTCCATCATTTTTAATTGCACCAATGTCAAGGATTTTTTGATTTTTAGGTTCAATTTCAGTATCGATGAATGCGATTGAAAATTCGATATGTTGTTGTTCTCCTATCAATATTTTGATTGTTTCAATGTTTATTGTTGAATTGTTTGATCTTGTTGTTTTTAGTTTACTGGCTGTCAGTTTGTTTTGGTTTTAATATTTATTGAATATAAATATACAAAACAATTAGTATGGCAAAAAATGACGCCGATAAAAGGTTAAATGACAGTACAAGAAACTTTATTTATTGAATGTATGCTAATGCACAAAAACTATGCAACTTTAAAAGTTTTAAGAATCTATTAAGATGTTTTTATCGGCTAATTGCGAACTATCTTTCAAAGGTTTGGGTTTTGTATTAGAATACTATCATAATCGGTAGTAATTGACTATTTTTGCAATTCTAAAAATGAAGCATGAATAATATACTTGAAGTAAATAAAGTGATTAAGCAGTATGGTGATCATGTCGCTCTTAATTCTGTTTCTCTTTCAGTTCCCAAAGGCAGCATTTATGGTTTGTTAGGTCCAAATGGTGCTGGAAAAACTTCCTTAATTAGAATCATCAATCAAATTACAATGCCAGATAGTGGCGAAGTTATTCTGGATGGAGAAAAGCTTCAGCCTAAACATGTTCAATACATCGGTTATCTTCCTGAAGAAAGAGGGTTGTATAGTACTATGAAAGTAGGCGAACAATGTTTGTATTTGGCACAAATGAAAGGATTGACCAAAGCCGAAGCAAAAAAACAACTTGATTATTGGTTCGACCGTCTGGGTATTCAAGGTTGGTGGAACAAGAAAATTCAAGAATTATCCAAAGGAATGGCTCAGAAAATTCAGTTTGTAGTTTGTGTTTTGCATAAGCCAAAATTGCTGATTTTTGATGAACCTTTTTCAGGTTTTGATCCCGTAAATGCAAATGTGATTAAAGACGAAATTTTGGCATTAAAAGAAGATGGCGCAACCATTATTTTTTCGACTCACAGAATGGAAAGCGTTGAGGAATTATGTGACCATATTGCTTTGATTCATAAATCGAATAAATTGATTGAAGGCAAACTCATTGATGTAAAAAGACAATACAAAACAAATACTTTTGAAGTCGGAATATTATCAGATAATGTTGAAGGCTTGATGTTTGACATTACTCAGAAATTTAAAGTAGATCAAGCTAATTTTAAATCATTGAACGATGAAATAAAATTAGAAATTCATCTAGGGACTGCTACGCCAAATGCATTGCTGACTGTTTTAACACAACGAGGTCAAGTAACCCATTTTGTAGAAAAGATTCCTAGTGTGAATGATATTTTTATTCAAACGGTTAGCCAGTAGATAGCTAATGTTTGAGTTAAAGTATAAAAAATACGACTGTTAAAATCTTTGTTTATATTTGTAAATGCAAAATTCTTTAAAAAATGAACTGCACAATATCCTTTCAGGAAAGAACAAAATTGGGTTTGGAACAATTATCCAAACAATCGCCTGTTACCTTAAAGATGGCGAAAAAACAAGCGCAACAACTGAAAACGCAAAGCATCTCAAAAAACAAGAAAGAGAGAGATTAGAAATTTATATTTCTGATAAAAATCTTTGGATAAAAGAAATAGATTTTTCTCAATATGTCAGTGAAGGTGCTGAACAAAAAGTCTATTTAAAAGACAGTCTGCATGTTTTAAAACTTAATGATGCAATATATTATAATTCTTGGAAGGATTATCTATACAATTTATTGCTTCATAATTATTTTTTCTCTGATACAGCTTATGAATTAATTGGTTTTACGAAAGACAATGAAATTTTATACGCAGTGGTACAACAAAATTATGTGTTGATTACTGCGAATACAGATTTATCTAAAGTAAAGACATTCTTAACCTTAAATGGATTTGAAAATAATAGAAATAATGATTATTATAATAAAGAATTAGGAATAATTTTAGAAGACCTGCACGACGAAAACGTACTAACACGAAATGATGTTTTATATTTTTATAGATACTGTTTTTTATTTAAAGGACGAATTCTGGCAGAAATAAATCGAAAATTAAAATTATACATCGAAATCATAAATCGTAAATAAAAAAAATGAGTATTATTTCATTAATTATAAAAAGAGAGTTTGTTTCAAAAGTTCGTAATAAGTCCTTTATAGTGATGACTTTTTTGAGTCCGTTACTATTTGTGGCAATTACGGGTTTTATAGCTTATTTAAGTTCTATGAAGCCAGAAACTAAGCTTGTTGCCATTCATGATGAGTCAGGTTTGTTTGTAAATGAGTTCATGGCTTTGAACAAAAAAGACAATGATTATAAGTACTTAGATTATTCCAGAGTTAATATTCAGGTGCTAAAGGATAGTATTACCAAAGAAAATTACGAGGCATTGCTTTATGTGCCAAAGTCATCAAATAATAAAGAATTAGAAACAAATATTCAACTGATTTCTAACGAAAGTCTGAGCATTAATTATATCGAAAAACTTCAAAGGATTATTTCTGATAAATTGACTAAGGAAAATTTGGGATTAGCACATTTGGATACTTTAGCCATTAAAAAAGCAAAAGCCAAAGCAGTTCTAAATTTATCAAAAGCTTCGGGAGAAGAAAGTCTTAGAGGTTTAAACGAAATTAAAATTGGAATCGGAGGTGCATTTGGGTATTTGATTATGATGTTTATTATCATTTATGGAAATATGGTTATGCGATCTGTGATTGAAGAAAAGACTAATCGTATTGTTGAGATTATAATTTCATCAGTAAAACCATTTCAATTGATGATGGGAAAAATTATAGGAACGTCATTAGCCGGTTTGATGCAATTTTTAATTTGGACAATAATTGGTTTGTCATTAATGTTTGCAGTTTCGGCATTTTTTGGAGTTAATATTAGTCCAACCACCAGAGTTTCTCCAGAAGTGATGCACGCAGCAGGACAAGAATTCACAGGAACAGCTCAAATGTATATCAAAGAAATGTGGAGTTTACCTATCGTAAGCATTTTGATTAGTTTTGTTGTATATTTCATTGGAGGATATTTTCTGTATAGTTCTTTTTATGCCGCAATTGGAGCTGCTGTAGATAACCAAACAGATTCTCAACAATTTTTAATGCCTATCATTATGCCTTTGATACTGAGCGTTTATATTGGATTTTTTACAGTAATCAATAACCCACACGGAACCGTAGCTGTCGTTTTCTCAATGATTCCACTTACATCGCCTATAGTAATGCTAATGCGAATTCCTTTTGGTGTACCGTGGTGGCAAATTGCAATTTCCGTATCTTTGTTATTCGCAACTTTTTTTGGTGTCGTTTGGTTTGCAGCCAAAATTTACCGCGTTGGAATTTTAATGTATGGTAAAAAACCAAGCTGGAAAGAATTGTATAGATGGCTTAAGTATTAGAAGCTTCTAAGTTTCTGAGAAGCTGAGTTTCTAAGTTTTTAGAAACACTTAGGATTTTAATAACTTGAACAAAAAAACTTAGAATCTTAGTAACTTAGATTCTTAGAAACTTTAAGAAAAAAGAATGAGTAAAATACTAATTATCGAAGACGAAGAAGCTATTAGAAGAGTATTAGTTCGAATACTTGGTGAAGAAAATGAATCTTATGAAGTAGATGCTGCTGAAGACGGGGTTATAGGACTTGAAAAAATAAAAGAGAACGACTACGATTTGGTTTTATGCGACATAAAGATGCCAAGAATGGATGGTGTCGAATTATTAGAAGCTGTAAAAAAAATTGATACCGAAATCCCAATTGTAATGATTTCCGGGCACGGAGATATGGAAACAGCCATTAATACAATGCGTCTTGGAGCTTTTGATTATATCTCAAAACCACCAGATTTAAACCGTTTGCTTAATACCGTTCGAAATGCATTAGACAGAAAAAAACTGGTTGTTGAGAATAAAATTTTAAAAAAGAAAGTCAGTAAAAAATACGAAATTATTGGCGATAGTGAATCTATCAATCTAGTAAAAGTCATGATTGATAAAGTTGCTCAAACCGATGCGCGTGTTTTGATTACGGGTCCGAACGGAACCGGAAAAGAATTAGTGGCTCATCAATTGCATGACAAAAGCGAGCGCTCTTCGGCTCCGATGGTCGAAGTCAATTGTGCTGCGATACCTAGTGAATTGATAGAAAGCGAATTGTTTGGTCATGTGAAAGGGGCGTTTACTTCGGCAGTAAAAGACCGTGCCGGAAAATTTGAAGTAGCTCACAAAGGAACCATTTTTTTAGATGAAATTGGAGATATGAGTTTGTCTGCTCAAGCTAAAGTGCTGAGAGCTTTGCAAGAAGGAATTATTACCAGAGTTGGCGCAGATAGTGATATCAAAATTGATGTTCGTGTGATTGCCGCTACGAATAAAGATTTGAAAAATGAAATTGCAGAGGGACGTTTTAGAGAAGATTTATACCATCGTTTGGCGGTTATTTTGATAAAAGTGCCTTCTTTAAATGAGCGACGAACAGATATTCCAGCATTGATAGAACATTTTGCTGTCAAAATTGCAAATGAAAATGGCAATGCAGTGAAACATTTTTCAAAAGAAGCTATTAGTTTATTGCAAGAATATGATTGGACAGGAAATATTCGTGAATTACGCAATGTTGTAGAACGACTCATTATTCTTGGTGGAAATGAAATCTCTGAAAGTGATGTTAAAGCATTTGCGAGTAAATAAATAAGCTATTAGCGAAAATCAGCAGCTAAAAGTGAAAATTATTGAGAAAAAACTTTTAACTATTGCCTTTTAGCTTTTGCCTAATATAAAAAAAATGAAATTAAAAAAAATAAATCAAGTATTACAAGAAGGCTTAATTGATGCCGGATTGACAGAGGCTAATGATTTGCAACAACAAACTTTTTCGACTATAAAAAGTGGAGCAGATGCAATTATTTCTTCTTCAAGCGGCACCGGAAAAACAACAACGATTGTATTAAACGTGATTCAGCAATTAGTTCGTGAAGGTGAGGAATCTCCTCGCGCTTTAATTTTTGTTGAGGACAAGGCCAAAGTACTTGAAATGGAAGAACTCTTCGAAAAGCTTGGAAAGTTTACCAACTTAAGAGTTTACGGAGTTCACGAAAAAGGGGATATGGAGTATGATAAAAATTATATTTCGGCTGGAATTGATGTACTGATCGGAACGCCAACAAAATTAAATGATATGTTTACGACGGCGGGATATAATGTGAATCGATTGAAAATGTTTATTGTTGATGATGCAGATTCGATTTTGAAATCACGCCATGAAACAAAAATCATGAGAATTTCTAATAGTATTGCCAAGACGCAACGCATTATTTTTACAGATCAAATTACAGAACGTATTGAAATATTAGCGGATAAAATGTTGATAGAGCCTTATGTTTTTGATTTAGATGAAGAATATGAGGAAGACGAAGAGGATTTTGATGAAGATGAATCAGTGTTTCATGAAATAGATGATTTTGATGAATCTGACGAAGAAATAGAGGACGACGAAGAATAGTGGTCAGCATTTAGTCTTTAGTGTTCAGTTAAACAAAAACGTATATGCACTTCTATTCCTTATATGGTTCAAAAATAGTTTAATCCAAAGTTTTATGTTAATTTTAAATTAGACTTTAATAATAATTTTAAAAAAATAAATAATATGGGATTAATGAAAGTGTTTTCGGGAAGCGAAATTTTGGCTTTGGCATTACAAGAAAAAATTGAAGCTGCAGGAGTAGAAACTACAATAAAAAACAATATCCAATCGGCTAGATTGTCTGGTTTTCCAAATTCAGATTCAGCGGTTGAGGTGTTTATTCAGGAAACTGATTTTGCAAAAGCAAATCCAGTTATAGAAGAGTTTAGGTTAAACATCTAGTAAATAGATTTCAATTACATTTGAATAACCTTGAGACTAATTAAGTGTCAAGGTTTTTTTTATAATATATTGTTTAATAGTAAATTGGGCATGGTAATTGCTTATTGCAGCAAGAGTTATTACCAAATACAGAATTAAAAAAGAGCCAATACTTCTAAAAACAAGAAGAGAAAATGAAACATACAAAATACAAAATGATAGTTTTGGATATGGATGACACGTTGTTAACAGACGACCACACTATATCTGAGGAGAACAAAGAATTGATTTTCAAAGCACAGGAATTGGGAGTTTATGTGGTTTTGGCTTCTGGCAGACCAACTTCGGCAATGACGGCTTATGCCAAAGAATTGAAAATGGATTTTTATAATTCATTTATGCTTTCTTATAATGGTGCTGTAATTACAGATTTAAAAGACAATAAAATTCTGTTTGAACAAACATTAACCAAAGAACAAATTCACGAATTGCATGATTATAGTTTGGAAAGCAAAACACATATTATCACTTATGTGAATGATGCGATTGTTAGTGAAACTGATTCGGAATACATTGAAATAGAAAAACATATTACAGGTTTACCACATAATAAAGTAAATAGTTTTAAAGAGGAAGTTCAGACAAATGCCGTAAAATGTATTTTGTTAGAAGAGCCTTCTTATTTAAAAACGGTTGAAGGTGATTTGAAACTAAGAATGCCACATTTGAGTGTGTCGATGTCAAAGCCGTTCTTTCTTGAAGTGGCACAACAAGGGATTGATAAGGCATTTAGTTTAAAAAAATTAGCAGAGAAATTAGATATCAATCAAAGCGAAATTATTGCTGTTGGAAACGCAGGCAATGATTTAACGATGATAGAATATGCGGGTCTTGGAGTTTGGGTTGATAATGTTGATCCCGAATTAAGAGATAAAGGAGATGTCGTTGTTGCTTCCAATAATAATCACGGAGTTGCTGAGGTGATTAGAAAGTATATTTTGAACTAGTTCATGAAAACTAGTTTAGAAACCGAAAGACTAATTTTAAGAGAGTTACTACCTACGGATGATATTGGTATGTACAAATTGGATTCAGATCCAGAAGTGCATCGTTTTTTAGGAAATAAACCCGTAATGCATATTGATGAAAGCAGGCTGATGATTGAAAATATTCGAATGCAGTACATTAAAAACGGAATCGGTCGTTGGGCAGTAATCCTCAAAGAAACTAATGAGTTTATTGGCTGGTCCGGAATAAAATTGATTAAAGATTCTATAAACAATCATCAGAATTTTTATGAAATAGAATATCGTTTTATACAAAAGCATTGGGGAAAAGGTTATGCAACCGAAGCCGGATTGGCGTTTGTTGATTTTGCTTTTAATGAAATGAAAGTTCCTGCTCTTTACGCTTATGCTGATATTGGGAACAGAAATTCAAGACATATTCTGGAAAAACTAGGAATGCAATATGTCAATTCATTTAAGTACGAAGGAGAAGAGGAAGTTTGGTATACAATGAAAAATCCAAATCTATAATTTGTTCTAAATAAGAAAGTCTGACAAACCAATGACAGACTTTCTTAACAATCATATAAAACCAACTAAGCTGTTGGTATTTTCAACTTCCATCCCGGCTGGATCAAGTCGGGATTTTTAATGATATCTTTATTTGCTTCATAAATCGCCTGCCAGGTAACTCCGTATGCTTTTCCGATTTTCGATAAGGAATCTCCGCCAACTACGGTATATTCTGTTGTTGCTCCTGCTGCCACAGTTATATTCATAACCACATCAGCAGCTCTGAAATCAGGGTCAATTTTCCCATACACATCCCAAAGTTTTTCTTTATCTGCACTCGATTTTGTAGTTCCGTCAATATATAACACATTGTCTTGTTCACGAACTTGTAAACCTGTAACTCCCAAATTATTTGCTGTAGAAATCAATTCAGCATATTTATCTTTTAAGCTCATCTTGCCGTTTATTTAATGGTTAATTGATTTTCGACTTTTTTAGGTTTTAATTCCTGTATACTCTGAATCAAAATTGGTAATTGATCTCTTTTTATTTCTCCTTTTAAGGTAACAACACCATCCAAAACTGTAGCCTTAACGCCAGAATACGTTTCAACGACTTTGCTTACTTCGGTATTCAGTACAGCATCAGAATTAATTTCTACAGGAGCAGTTGTTATGACAGGTTCCGGAGCAGCAATTTCGCAGTTATTCACTACCGATTTTACGCCTTTTACCCCTTTAGCAATGCTTTCACAACTTTCTTTACAGGCGGCATCTTTGCAAACACCGGATATGGTTGCCACACCATCTTTTACAGTAACTTGCATACCGGGCATGTCACCCATTTTGGCAGCAATCTCTTTTTGAATGTCTGCATCTTTTGGACCACAAGACAATACTAAAACCGCAATACTTAAACTACAAATAATCGATTTAATTTTCATGATTGTGTTTTTTTAAAATTATTTTTAAAGTTAACAATTTCATTTTTAACTGATTACGAATTAAATGTATTTATTTGTAGATTTTTACACCTTTTTTTGGCTTGAATACAGATTAAAAAAAAAGTCGTTCCACTCTAAATGAAACGACTGTTTTTTGAAGATTGCAGATACAAAATCGGCAGTGTATGATGTAAAATATAGATTATTTTTTAGCTACTGAAATAAAGTAATTGTTTCCGTCACCCATTGAAAGTTTAACTCTTTCATCACAAACGTCGATAACAAATTTACCGTTGTCATAACAAGTACAAGTTGTTTTTTTGTCTTTAGACATTTCATTGTCACATTTACCTGTTTTGTATTGAGCCAATTGTGGCGTGTAAAAAGAAACTAAATCTGTCGAAGCCGTTACCAATGAAATAATACTTTGAGAGTTGTCATTGGCAATTCTGTAAACAATTCTATCAGTATAATTGATGTTGTCTACAGATACTTTTCTGATATAAGTGTAAGCTGTTGATGCAGCTTCTACTGATTTTTCTTCAAATTTAAAGCCAAGAGTTCTAATGTCAAGATTGAATTTTTCTTGTGAGTTATAACTTGCCCAAGAAGTCAAAGTACTGATTGTTGGAAAAGGATTTTTGGTTGCAATTGTTGGTGTTGCTGGTGCGTTTTGCGCTTGTAAGCAAAGCGTCATTAATAGTAGGGAGATTGTGAGGCGAATTGATTTCATTTATTTTAATTATTTATTATTGACCTACTCTTTATGGTTTTCGGCAATCCCATTTATTGTTATTAAATACAGTTTTGTTTTTAAGTTAAATATCAAAAGTTTTAAAACAGAATAATACGAAAGAATTTACTCTATTCCTTAACAGATAAAGTCATATAATATTTTATACGCTCTCTATTATTTTTGAAAAAAAACTTTTTGAATTTTGCTAAACGATACAATCCACTTATTAAGTGTAATTTAAGATTGTGCCGTTTGTTTGTTTTTGGAATGGTGAAAATAATATTAAAATGAATATGAACAAAGTCTGACGGGAAAAAAATAATCTTTTCTAGAGGCAAAAAAGCAAAAATTAAAGTGAATAGCTCAAATGCAGATGAATATAAATAATTATCAGCTTCATAGTATAGATTTTTGTTTGTAAATTTGCACGCTCAATTTTTTGACAACGATTTCATTAATTGAGAATATATTATGGAAAGAAAAAAAGTAGCCTTTTATACTTTAGGTTGTAAACTGAATTTTTCAGAAACGTCAACCATCGCCCGAAATCTACAAGATGAAGGTTTTGACCGAGTAGATTTTGAAGAAGTAGCCGATATGTATGTGATTAACACTTGCTCAGTTACTGAAAATGCTGATAAACAATTCAAACAAGTAGTACGAAAAGCAATGAAACTGAACGACAAGGCTTTTGTCGCAGCAGTTGGTTGTTATGCTCAGTTAAAACCAGAAGAATTGGCCAATGTGGATGGAGTAGATTTGGTTTTGGGTGCTACAGAAAAATTCAAACTTGCAGATTATATCAACGATTTATCCAAAAATGATTTTGGAGAAGTTCATTCCTGCGAAATTGCCGAAGCCGATTTTTATGTAGGGAGTTATTCAATTGGAGATCGAACTCGCGCCTTTTTGAAAGTGCAGGATGGTTGCGATTATAAATGTACCTATTGTACAATTCCTTTGGCTCGTGGAATTTCCCGTAGCGATGAATTGGAAAATGTTTTGAAAAATGCTTACGAAATTTCAAAACAAGATATTAAAGAAATTGTTCTTACTGGTGTTAATATCGGAGATTACGGAAAAGGGGAGTTTGGAAATAAAAAACACGAACATACTTTCTTGGAATTAGTTCAGGCTTTAGATAAAGTTGAAGGAATCGAAAGATTGCGTATTTCGTCGATAGAACCTAATTTATTGAAGAATGAAACGATAGATTTTGTTTCTAAAAGCAGAACTTTTGTACCACATTTTCATATTCCATTACAATCAGGAAGTAACGATATTTTGAAATTGATGAAACGTCGTTATTTGCGCGAAGTATATACCGAAAGAGTGAATAAAATTCGTGAAGTAATGCCTCATGCTTGTATTGGTGTTGATGTTATTGTTGGTTTTCCTGGTGAAACCGATGAGCATTTCTTAGAAACCTATCATTTCTTGAACGATTTAGATATTTCCTATTTACACGTTTTTACTTATTCTGAAAGAGATAATACCGAAGCTGTTGCGATGGAAGGAATTGTTCCTGCAAATGTTCGCTCGAAACGTAGTAAAATGTTAAGGGGTTTATCTGTGAAAAAACGTCGTGCTTTTTACGAAAGTCAATTGGGAACTAACAGAACGGTATTGTTTGAAAGTGAAAATAAAGAAGGTTATATTCATGGCTTTACAGAAAATTATGTAAAAGTAAAAACGCCTTGGAATCCAGAATTAGTTAATACTTTGCACGAAATCAATTTGACAAAAATTGATGAAGACGGAAGTGTGCGTATGGAGTTTGTCTCCCAATTGGTTTAGTTTAATAAAAATAAAATAATGAGAACTGCTTGATTGTTTCAATTGAGCAGTTTTTTTTATAAATATATTTTTTCTACAAATGAAATTTTTTTAACATTCCAACTACACCCAATCTTGTCATTCCGTAGGAATCTCACGTTGGTTACTCACGTTGCGTGAGATTCCTACGGAATGACAAGATTGACGATTATTATAGAATCTGGGACAATTCGTTCTATCCGCCAAATATGAGGCAAAAAACAAGTTATTTTTTCAAAGTCAGTTTGTAAATAGTAGTTTCTAATTTATCAGTATCGTTGTCTTCACAAAGCATAAATTCAATGGCTGTATCAGTATTTTGATAAACGGTTATTCCTTCGAATTTGTGTGTGTCACTGATTTTTTTGGTGAAGTCAATTTTCATTGTTTTGGTATCAATGCAACCGATGAAGCTTCCTAGAATTTCGCCATCATCATAAGTTGATTTGGTATCTTCGGCAGTGGCAAGGAAATAAATTTTGTCATCTAACGCTACGGCATCAGTAAAACTTGATCGAACACCTTTTATTTTAGGCAATTTATATTTATTGGAAATCATGTTGAACTCATTGATGAGGTTTTTGCCTTGAATAGTAAAAACGACATTTTTTGTATCTTCTCCATTGCCGCGGTTAAATAAATACCATTCATCTCCAGTGTAAATGGCACCTTCAATATTAAATTCGTTAGGTTTTATTCCCGCAAAACTTTGCATTACGGTATACAAATCGGTAAGGTCATCTGTTCTTATTTCTTTGGCAACAGTATTGATTTGAATTAATTTATTTCTTTTTTGGGTAGAACCTGAGCCAAAAACATAAAGCGTATCTCCAAAATGTGTGATTGCTTCAAAATCTGGTTTTTCGCTTTTGATAATATTTTCAGTTGCATTTTCTATGATAGCGTGTTGTTGCAGCTTTTGTGAAGGAATTGCATATTCATACAGAAATCCACTGTTGTCGCCGATTATAAATAAATTGTTGTCTTTGTAGATAAGACCTGAAGCAGAACCAATTCCGATAATGTGAAATAGAATTTCGAGTGTGAATTTTTCCATGAATGTTGTTTTGAAAATGAGTGTCTTAGTCCAAATGCTAAAGAAAATCTTTTCGAAAAAAAAAATCATTTGCAACGAACACTTGGATTAGACTTATCAAAATTAATCTATTTTATTTGGAAGTAAATGTTATCGTAGTGATTGTAATCAAAAAAACTCTTGGTCGGAATCGCACCGTAAATGCTTAAAGTTGTAAACCAAATGTTATTTTAATCAAAAAGCCATTTCAAATGAATGAAATGGCTTTAGAATTATAAACTATTTAGGTACTTAATTTTTTATAAATTTAAAATTTTGGTTACTATCAGTTGTCAAAATATACACGCCTTTTCTAAGAGAAGATAAATCAACTGATTGAATGTTTTCTGCTTTATTGTTTACAATCACTGTTTTTCCAGAAATATCAATGATTTTGAATGATTTTATACCAGAGTTTGGAGCTATTGATAAAGAGTTTATTACAGGATTTGGATAGAAAATGATTTTGTCACTTGAAGTTTCGAATTTTGAATTTGCCAAAGTTGGATTTGCACCAACAAAGCTAATATCATCAATATAAAAAGTGTCGGTGCTTTTTCCTAAATCTAAATTTAGTCTAGTTATCGCACTTTTGGCTTGAAAAGAATAACTTATTTTTTGCCAATTCGTATTTGTAATTATTGTATTTGGCCCATAATTGGCTGAAGCGGCTGTTGTTGAAAAACGAACGGTATTACCACCATTAACGGCTTTTATCCACATGCTTGCTGTGTAAGTTCTTCCAACTTCTAGTGTCATTTCATCACTAACTAATTGCACATTAAATTCATTAGCTCCAGTTGAAACGGCTTTTAATGCTCTTGACCCACTATGTACTTCGACAGTTTCTGCTGTTAGATTTGCGCCACCATTATATTTGTTCCAATTAGTAAAAGTGTCTCCTGTACCTGCTTCCAAATCCCCATTAAGGATAAAATCTTTGGTTGGGACAGTTGATAAATTGAACATTTCGGCATCATCGATATAAAAAGTATCTGTTCCTTTTCCTAAATCTAATGATATTTTGGTAGTTGTTGCAGTTGCAGTAAATCCATAAATATATTTTTGCCAAACATCTTTTGCTACGGTATAATCTGGAGCATAAACCGCAGTTCCTCCTACTGTAGAGAATCGAACGGTATTACCACCTGCTACACCTTTTATCCAAATGCTTATTTCATAATTTACACCTACTATTGTGGCAATATCATCACTTTGTAATTGTACATTATATTCATAAGTTCCTGTAGATACTGCTTTTAGACTTCTCGTGCCACTATGGATATTTACTGTTTCGGCAGTTAAATTTGCTTGTCCATTGGTTTTTGTCCAATTTGTAAATTCATCTCCGGTTCCATTTTCGAATCCACTGTTCGATAAAAGATTTTGAGCATTCAAACTTAATATTGCACCAGATAATACAAGCAATAATGATAGGTAATTTTTTTTCATAATTAGTTTTTCAGTTAATTGATTTTACAAATACAACCGATTGTTTGCGCAACCGATTGTTTTTCAAAAATAAAAAAATATTTGATATATGTTTAAAATTTTCACGCTAATTTTTTATTTTATTTTTTTAAAAGTTAATTATTTAATGTTTTCTCATTTTTTTTAAAAAATATTTTTTCGAAATTAATGCTCCGAGTCATTATGAAATTGAAATAGGAGTGTTGTTTTCTTCAAATTATTTTTTTGAAAGAAAGACATGGAAAAGACTCTATTTGAATTTAAAATTTTTCATAAGGTATTTTTTAAAATTTCATTTTGTAGTGTTATAATATTGAAATGAAAATCTGTAAGTTATAATTGAAGTTTTGTTAATGTTGAATTCATCTTTAGTTTAAAATATGACATTTTCTTTGACGCACGCCGAAGTGAATCGCTATTCTTTCAAAACACCCACGATTCGGAACATTGCTTTAACAGCTCCTTATATGCATAACGGTGTTTTCAAAACATTGGAAGAAGTAATAGATTTTTATGACCAAGGCGGGGGAGAAGGTTTAGGATTCCATTTGCCCAATCAAACCTTACCAATAGATAAATTAAATTTAACCCCCTTAGAAAAAAAGCAATTAATCGCTTTCATGAAAACCTTGACAGATAAAAAACTGTATTAAGTTTAACGCGTTGGGTGAAATTATTTTTTACCACATAGAGGCATAGAATTTATAGTCTTTAAAAGACTTTGATAGTCGTTTTACTTATCACATAGCCAATCTAGGTGGAAAATAGGCTTATTTCTATTTATTCTTACAATGATTTGCTATTAAATCTATGTTTCTATGTGGTTAATTTTTTATTTAAACTTTGACCAGTGCGACAGCGAATTGGCAAAACAATTTTACCCAACGGGTTATTTTAAATAAAAAAAACAAAAAAAGGTGCGCCAATTACAGCGCACCTTTTTAACAACTAATTCAAAAAACCATTTCTTTATAAATCAAAACCATATGCTACACGAACACCGACTTGACCAACGCCTTTGTTTAAGCTTCCGTCATTATTTGTTCTCATAAAGTTTTCATATTGCTCATAACGCAATGAAATATCAATGTATTTGGTTGCATAACCAATACTTGGCGCCCAAAGGAACGAAGTGTTGTGATAATGAGGGTCAGTAACAAAAGCGGCACCGGCTTCACCCATTATATAAAATTGATCATTCCATACAAAAGCTTTGAAACCAGCTTTAGCAGGCACAAAACCAAGATCATCACCATCAGCTTCGCTTACAAATAGACGGCTGTAACCTGTAGTTAGCGTTAAAGAATATCTTTTTGACAGGTCATATTGCAATCTAGCATCTGCTCCTAAAGCTAATTTATATGGATCGTGTACTGCATATCCACCAGTTAAACCCAATCCAAGGCGGAATCCTTTGTCATAAGTTGATGAGTCTTGTGCATTGGTATTATTTGCAAATAATGTTGCTATTGCTACCAACATAATGAATTTGAATTTTTCTGTAATTTTCATCTGTATAAAATTTTAGTTTGTAAAAAATTGATTATAACATACATCTTTTGTAAGAGTATGTCGCAAATATATAACCGTAAATCTGGAGGCTTATTATACAATTATTTGGGTTTTTTATATGATTCGCAGTTTGATTTTTTGATTTATGAGTGATTTTTTAAAAATAAAAAAGAATGAAATTTAGTAGTCGTTTTTTATTCAATTTGGTTGATTTGTCAGGTAATCAATTATTTATGTGCTAAATTCGCAAAACTCACATGCTCTTTTATTTTTTGATTTTACGCGCCTTTCAAAACAAAAAATCAATAAAAAGCCAAGTAAGCTTTTTTCGTATTTCTGAAAACATTTTGCAGTTAAAATTCTTTAAATACTATTAATTGAAGTCAAAAAATGATAGAATCACTTTCTTCTAATTATCTTTGCCGACTCAATAAACAAAACATGAACTTATCCCAATACACTAAAGAATTTGCATACAATATAAAACTGGCGTATCCCGTAATTTTGGGAATGCTTGGACATACATTAATTGGAATTGTAGACAATTATATGGTAGGGAATTTAGGTTCGACTGAGTTGGCAGCCGTTTCGTTGGGGAATAGTTTTATCTTTTTGGCAATCGCTGTCGGAATCGGATTTTCAACTGCTATCACACCCTTAATCGCCGAAGCTCATGCTGAGAAAAATGACAAAAAAATCCGAACAACCTTTCATCATGGCTTGTTGCTGTGTAGTATTCTAGGCGTTTCATTATTTATCGTAACGGTCTTGTCCAAGCAATTGATGTACTTCATGGATCAGCCAAAAGCGGTTGTAGAGCTTGCTGCGCCTTATATTGATTGGGTAGCTTTTTCGATGATTCCAATGGTGATCTATCAGGGATATAAACAATTTGCCGATGGATTATCACTGACCAAATATTCGATGTATTCCATTATCCTGACCAATATTGTACATGTTTTTTTTAATTACGCATTGATTTACGGATTTTGGATTTTTCCAAAATTAGGCGTAACCGGAGCCGCTTTGGGTACTGTGATTTCGCGAATTATGATGGTGGTTTTCATGCATTATCTGATGAAGCATAATGTTGTTATGAATCAGTATTTTAAAAACTTTACTTTCAAAGAAATCAAGAAATCAATCATCAAAAAAATCATTAGGCTGGGATTTCCATCCTCTATGCAAATGTTGTTTGAAGTGACTTTATTTACAGCGGCAATTTGGCTTTCAGGAACTTTAGGAAAAAATAGTCAGGCAGCTAATCAAATTGCGCTGATATTAGCGTCGTCAACATTTATGGTAGCTATGGGGCTGAGCGTTACAGCGATGATCCGAGTAGGGAATTCCAGAGGAATCGCAGATTATAAAAACTTAATTATCGTGGCGCGATCGATCTTTTTATTGGCAATAATCGTCGAAAGTTTTTTTGCTTTAACCTTCGTGGTCTTTCATAATTTCTTACCGCATTTATTTTTAAACACAACTGATCCAGCACAGGCTCTCGACAATATCGAAATCATTAGTATTACATCCAAATTATTATTGGTGGCCGCAATTTTTCAAATTTCCGATGGAATTCAGGTAGTTGTTCTGGGTGCTTTGAGAGGTCTTCAGGATGTAAAAATCCCTATGTACATTACCTTCGTGGCGTACTGGGTGATCGGTTTTCCGGTTTCATTTTATTTGGGAAGATATACCGACTTAAAAGCCGTAGGCGTTTGGATTGGTCTCTTGGCGGGTTTGACTGCCGCAGCATTGTTTTTGTACATTCGCTTTGCAAGTCTGACCAGAAAGTTGGTTGTCGAACATACTAATAAAGAAATTTTGGAGCAGTAGTTTTTGTTTTCAAAACGAGTTCCCACCTGCTGTCCGCTATATCTTTCCTGCCGAACCCCGGCAGGAAAGGATGCCGCTCCCATCAGGGCTAAACGACAACTTTATTTTTTTTTTAGAAGTTTTAAAAAAAAGGAATCTCAATAAAAAACGTATTTTTACAATCTTATATTAAAATTTTCAAAACATATGGAATTACCAAAATTCTTACTAGGAGACAATACTGATTTTGCAGAGGATATATTTGTTATTCACTTAGATTACCCAAGATTTATCATCAACTTAAAAGACGATGAAGTGGAGTTCTTGGAAGAAGCAGAAGATCTTGACGAAGCAGAACTAAATGCCGAAATGGAAGGACTTATCGTTCTTGCAAATGAGTTTTATGATAGAGAAATAGCTCGTTACGAAGAGTAATTTTTAGTTATAAATTAGTTCTCGCAAAGACGCGGAGAAGCAAAGAAAAATCTCTGCGGACTTTGCGAGAAATACAATATAAAGAATCTGTATTAACGCGTTGGATGAAATTATTTTTTACCACATAGAGACATAGAATTTATAGATTTTAAAAAGGCTTTTATAGTCGTTTTACTTATCACATAGCCAATCTATGTGAAAAATAGACTTATTTCTATTTATTCTTACAATGATTTGCTATTAAATCTATGTATCTATGTGGTTCATTTTTTATTTTGGTAAATTACACCCAACGGGTTGTATTATTTCTTTGTAACGATATAATATATTCGGGTCAGACGAACATTATGCTTCTTAGCAGTTTTTGGAACATGGTTCAAATCAATATACGAAGCTTCTTTTAAAACGTA
>NZ_DATIDY010000041.1:0-25934 GCF_035456085.1 Flavobacterium sp. | reverse complement strand
CATTTATTTTAATAAATTTACAACATGGTACTCTTATTTAGATACTTTATTGACCGCAATTTTCTTTGTTGGAATGTGGTTAATGGCAAAAAGAAAAATTGAAAACTGGATTTTTTGGATTGTAGGAGATTTACTTTCAATTCCACTTTATTTCGCAAAGGGTTACACCTTTACCAGTTTTCAATATATAGTATTCACAATTATTGCAATTTACGGTTATATAGAATGGAAGAAAATCTTAAACAACTCAAGAAGACTGGCACAGCCTCAATCATAAAAATTGCCATTTTTGGTCCAGAATCTACTGGGAAAACTACTTTAGCAAAACAACTTGCCGAATATTATAAAACGGTTTGGGTTCCTGAATTTGCCCGTGACTATCTACAAGAAAAACTAGACAGCGGTCGCGGAATCTGTGATATCGATGATATGATGCCTATCGCGGTTGGACAGACAAAGCTTGAAAATGAAGGTGTTTTAGTTGCTAATAAATATCTTTTTTGCGATACGAATTTATTGGTTACTAAAGTTTTCTCTGAATTGTATTATAACTATTGTGACTCTTTATTGGATAAAGCCGCTCGTACACATCAATACGATTTGTTCTTTTTGACAGATATCGATGTGCCGTGGGAAGACGATGGTTTAAGAGATAGTCCAGATGGAAGAGAAAGTGTTTTTGAAGCTTTTAAACAATCTTTAATTGATAACAATAAACCTTTTATAACTATTTCTGGAGACAAGGAAACTCGTTTGAAAAAAGCAGTTGCAATCGTCGAAGATTTGTCTTTGGCATTTCAAATGGGATTTTCTACTGCTGATTTTTTGCAGATTTATGATTACGGTATTTCATTAAAGAATATTAAAAGACAACTTGCCATTTTTAAAGATGGAATCCCGAAAACTGTTTTGGTGAATCCAGCAACTTTAAATGATGGAATCCTGAAATTATCCGAAGAGGAATTCCAGCAAAAAGCAGATTTTTTTGATGCTAATAAATCAGATTTAAAACTGATAAAATTTGTTCCGGCTTCTGGAGCTGCTTCAAGAATGTTCAAGTTTCTAGCTACTTTTCTAAATAAATTTGATTTACAGAAAGAAACCATTAATGTATACATTAGGCGACGAAATGATTCCGAATTGGCTGCATTTATCGAAGGAATGGAAAAATTTCCTTTCTTCAATGAAGTAGAAAAAACGATCAAAGAAATATATCCTAATTTTAATATTTTGGTGCGTGATTATAAAAATTATTATTTTATAAAAGCGATGTTGTCACCTGACTATTTTGATTTTGCCAATAAACCAAAAGGAACGTTGCCGTTTCATAAATATCCTGATAATATCGCAACTCCGGTTGAAGAGCATTTAAAAGAATGTACACTTTATGCAGCTTCTAACAATCAATCGAGTTTGCATTTTACAGTTTCTGAAAATCATCAGCAGTTGTTTGAGGCAATTATCGAAAAAGTAAAGAGCAAAATCGAATCAGACACCAATTCAGTTATAGAAGTAAGTTATTCTAATCAAAAAAAGAAAACAGATACCATTGCAGTAGATTTGGAAAACAATCCTTTTCGAGATGAAAACGGGAAATTGCTTTTCCGCCCAGGAGGACACGGCGCTTTGATTGAAAATTTAAATGCAATCGATGCCGATGTTGTTTTTGTAAAAAATATCGACAACGTGATTCAAAACCGAGTAGATCAAATTTCTTTGTATAAAAAAGGATTAGCAGGCGTTTTGTTGGAAATTCAACAACAAGTTTATGAGAGTTTGCACGCTTTAGATGATAAAGAAATAACAATTGAAAAAATAAAAGATATTTCAAATTTTCTTAAAAAACAATTGAGTATTAAGTTAAATGATGATTTTTATCAATTGGATATCAAAAAACAAGTAGCAAAATTAAAAGAAATATTAGACAAGCCTATTCGAGTTTGCGGAATGGTGAAAAACGAAGGAGAAGCTGGCGGAGGACCTTTTTGGGTGCGAGATACTGATGGTAACTTGAGTTTGCAAATTGTCGAAACTTCGCAAATTGATTTGACAAATAAAGAACAATTAGAATTATTGGCAAATTCAACACATTTTAACCCAGTGGATTTGGTTTGTGGATTGAAAAATTATCAAAAACAAAAGTTCGATTTGAAACAATTCGTTGATCCGGATAGTGGTTTTATTGTACATAAAAACCATGCTGGCGTTGACTTAAAGTCATATGAGCTTCCAGGATTATGGAATGGAGCTATGGCGAGATGGCTGACTATTTTTGTTGAAGTGCCTCTGATTACTTTTAATCCAGTAAAAACGGTAAACGATTTATTAAAAGAAGCGCATCAGTCATCATAAAATGGAAATTCAAGAAGTTCTTTCGGAGGTAAAATATAAAGCAATAAGAAGTAGTGGTGCTGGTGGGCAAAACGTAAATAAAGTTTCGTCTAAAGTGATGCTGACTTTTGATTTGCGAAATTCTCAAGTACTTACTGAAGAAGAAAAACTTTTGTTAGAGACTAATTTACAATCCAGATTAACTTCAGATTCCGTTTTGATTTTGAATTGTGATGAAGATAGAAGCCAGCTCAAAAATAAAGATATTGTTACTAAACGATTTTTGGATATTTTAAAAAGAGGTTTGTATGTTCCAAAAGAGCGAAAACCTACAAAAATACCTAAAGCTGCCATTCGAAAACGAATTAAAGACAAAAAAAATATTTCGGACATTAAACAATCACGAAGTAAACCCAATCTGGATTAAATCTCAATTTTTCAAATTCCAAATTCCAAAATACATTTTAATTCCTTTTTTGGAATTTGGGATTTGTTTTTTGGAATTTATCACATTACATTTGTACTGTCTCAAAGGGGTGCTCTAAATAACGAGCTGAGATCATACCCAAAGAACCTGGGCGGGTAATGCTGCCAAGGGAATAAACGACAAAAAAATAGAGTGCACGCTATCGTTTCTGTCGTAGAACAATCATTTATTAATTTAACAAAAGAATAATTCCCCCTTTTATTCGTAAACCATTTACGGATGAAAACTTTTTTCAAAAATCAAAGATCAAAGATCAGCTTCAAAAATCAAGAAGTAAATAGGCAAAGCTTATTGACACTATTTACCAATCATTATTCACTAATTACTATTTTTTTTCTAGCTTCTTTTCTTTCAAATGCCCAAGAAAAGCAGAAAGACACCACCAAAGTCAATCAACTCGATGAGGTTTTGGTTTCGGCAATAAGGGTTACTTCAAAAACGCCGGTAACATTTAGCAATTTGAGTAAAGAGGATATAAAACCTCGAAATTTAGGGCAGGATATTCCTGTTTTAATGAATTATTTGCCGTCGGTTGTTACAACTTCTGATGCTGGTAATGGAGTAGGTTATACCGGAATTCGCGTGAGAGGAAGCGACGCCACTCGTGTAAACGTGACGATCAACGGAATTCCTTACAACGACTCTGAAAGTCAAGGAACATTTTGGGTAAACATGCCCGATTTTGCTTCTTCGGTTGAGAGTTTGCAATTGCAACGAGGTGTCGGAACTTCAACAAATGGAGCTGGAGCTTTTGGTGCCAGTTTGAATATGTTGACGGATTCGTATTCTGATAAAGCTTCGGGTGAAATTTCCAGTTCTGCCGGAAGTTTTAATACGTTTAAAAATACAGTGAAATTCAGCACAGGTTTGATGAACAATCATTTTGAAATTGCTGGTCGTCTGTCAGCATTAAAATCCGATGGTTATATTGACAGAGCAAGTTCGGATTTGAAATCGTATTTTCTGCAAGGAACTTATGTAGGTAAAACAACTTTAATAAAAGCCTTGACTTTTGGTGGAACCGAAAAAACATATCAGTCTTGGTATGGAGTGGATGCTGAAACATTAGAGAATGATAGAACTTTTAATCCAGCTGGAATGTTTACAGATGAATTTGGGAATACTCGTTTTTACGACAATCAAACCGACAATTACCAGCAAGATCATTATCAATTGCATTGGAATGAAAAGATTTCAGAAAAATGGAGTACAAACCTAGCTTTTCACTACACCAAAGGAAAAGGATATTACGAAGAATATCAGGAAGATCAAGATTTTGCTGATTATGGTTTAGCGCCAATTAGTGCTGCTCCAACAGTGACCACTACTGATCTTGTGCGCCAAAAATGGTTGGATAATGATTTTTATGGAACCACTTTTTCTGCTAATTATAAAGGTGATAATTGGGATGTTATTTTAGGTGGCGGATGGAATAAATACGAAGGCGATCATTTCGGAAAGGTAATATGGGCGAGATATGCTTCTCAATCAGAATTGGGGGATCATTATTATGACGATTCTTCGACCAAAACTGATGGAAATGTTTTTGCAAAAGCTAATTATAAAGTTTCGGATAAATGGAGTTTGTTTGGCGATTTGCAATTGCGAAATGTAACTTATAAAGCCAATTCTAACGAAACAGGTTTAGTTGATGATAATTTCAATTTCTTCAATCCAAAAGCAGGTATAACCTATCAATGGAATGAGATTAACAGTTTGTATTTTTCATACGCCAGAGCCAATCGTGAACCTAACAGAACGGATTATGAAAATGGAAGCCCAAAACCTGAAAAGCTAAACGATTTTGAATTGGGTTGGCGTTTTATTTCTAATAAAATACGATTGAATACTAATGTTTATTACATGAAATATCAAGATCAATTGGTTTTGACTGGAGAATTAGATGATGTGGGTTCGCCGATTCGTAAAAATAGTGGTGACAGTTATCGATTAGGGCTGGAAATAGATGCTACGATACAGTTTGCTAAAAAATGGAGTATTTCTCCAAACTTCACTTTGAGTAATAATAAAAATATTGATTTTGTGACAGATGCCAACGGAAGTTTGGTAGATTTAGGCGATACAAATATTGCTTATTCTCCTAATTTTGTTGCCGGAAATATATTGACTTTTGCGCCATTAACGCCATTAAAATTGAGTTTGTTGTCTAAGTTTGTTAGCGAACAATACATGAATAATATTGATGATGAGAGTGGCAAATTGAAAGATTATTTTGTGAATGATTTTAACGCTAGTTATGAAATTAAAACAACTTCAGTTTTTAAAACAATTGCGATTAATCTTTTAGTGAACAATATATTCAATGTTGATTATATTTCTAATGGAGCTGATTATGGCGGGGGTTATGTCTACTATTATCCACAAGCGGGAACTAATTTCTTAGTTGGTTTGAATTTGAAATTTTAGTATTTGAAATTAATAATAAAAAAAATCCTGAGAGTCGAAATAGGCTCTCAGGATTTTTTGTTTACTGATGTTGTGATGCGTGAGGGATAGAAATAAGCTACCGAAGTAGCATGGATAGCCCGACAGCATCCTGATAAAAGGGCGTATATCCGCAAAGTATATTGGCCCTTTTATCAGGATGGTGGCACGCCCAAGTTTAATTGTAGATATGAATAACGTCTCCGTTAACTTGCACTCTATACTGTTTCATAGGATACGTTGTAGTCGCATCTGATTTTAGAGGCTGTCCAGTGAATAAAAGATATTCCTTACTATCGCAAGGACATACAGCATTGATTCCGTTAATAGTCATTGTTGAGCAACTGCTCAATTCCTGGTTGGGACATGCAGCATCAAAGGCATTATAACCACTACCTGTGTTAAAGACTATAATCCCTTTTACACCGGCATCTGCATAATAGACGGCGTTGCTGGCGCTCCTGAGTTTTGAATAAAGCGGCAAATTCATATTAAGGTCTACAGAAAAACTATAATTAGGAATATGTGGGTTTTTATTGGAGTTTTCATTGTCGCTACAGCCAACGAAAAATAGAGATACTATAATTATAAGAAAGTATTTTTTCATTATTTAAAATTAAGTCCAAAGTATTAGCGAAACAAATTTAATTTATTTAACTTTGAATTTGTTATGATTAACATTAAATTGTAAACTAAAAATAAAATTATAGTATCTTTGTGGAAAGAAATCCCGTCCCGATGGGATTTTTTCTATTTTATATAAATGATGAAATTATGAGCGCAATATCGTATTACACCGCAGATGGATTAAAAAAATTAAGAGAAGAATTAGATTATTTAAAAAGCGTGATGCGTCCAAAAGCATCGCAAGATATAGCAGATGCAAGGGATAAAGGCGATTTGTCTGAAAATGCAGAGTATGACGCAGCCAAAGAAGCACAAGGAATGCTGGAAATGAGGATCGCAAAACTTGAAGAAATTCATGCTAACGCAAGGTTGATAGATGAGTCAAATTTGGATTTATCTAAAGTTTTGGTTTTGTCTCAAGTGAAGATTAAAAATCAAACCAATGGTATGGAAATGAAATACACTTTGGTTGCCGAAAGTGAAGCCGATTTGAAAAGTGGTAAAATATCAGTGACTTCTCCAATCGGAAAAGGATTGTTAGGTAAAAAAGTAGGCGAAGTTGCCGAAATCACAGTGCCTAATGGAGTTTTGAAATTTGAAATTTTAGAGATTTCAAGAGAGTAGTTTTAGTAAGCAGTTAACAGTTTTAGTTTACAGATTAATCTTATTCAAAAATCTAAATTAATATGAGTTCAATATTTACCAAAATTGTAAACGGAGAAATTCCATGTTATAAAGTGGCTGAGGATGAAAATTTCTTAGCTTTTTTGGATATAAATCCTAATGCAAAAGGGCATACGCTTTGTATTCCAAAGAAGGAAATTGACAAACTTTTTGATTTGGAAGATGATTTATATCTTGGATTAATGGCGTTTTCTAAAAAAGTGGCTATTGCACTAGAGAAAACAGTTCCTTGTTTAAGAGTGGGCGTTGCTGTAATTGGTATTGATGTTCCTCATGCTCACGTTCACTTGATTCCTTTCAATCAAATGGATGAAATGACTTTTAGGAAAAAAGTAAGTATGACAAAAGAAGATTTTGAAGCTTTGGCAAAAAGTATTCAGGCAAATATGTAAAAAAATATAAGGGTTGAAAAACACGAATCTTTAAATAGAAATAAAGATTCGTGTTTTTTTATGGATATAAAATAAATTATTTAGTGATGAAAAGTGTTTTTTTATTTTTAATGATTACTACTATGAGTTTTGGTCAAGCCAAAGATATTTATGCTGAGGTAGATCGTAAAATGGATAAAATCCCTGCTGATTTAACTATTTCAACTACTGGAATTGCTCAATATATTAAGGATAATTTTAAATTTGAAAATGATAAAATCCGAGCAGTTTTTTATTGGACAGCCTCTAATATTCGATACGATGTTAATTATGTTCTCTCTCCAATTGACACTGAAAGTTCTGAAAACAAAATAAAAAATACGCTTCTAACCAAGAAAGGGGTTTGCATGCATTATGCTGAAGTTTTTAATGATATTGCTCAAAAAGTAGGATTTGAATCTTATGTAGTGAGCGGATATACTAAACAAAATGGCAAAGTAGATATTCTATCTCATGCTTGGTGTGCTGTAAAAATTGATAATACTTGGTGGTTATTTGATCCTACTTGGGGAGCTGGTCATGTTCAGAATAAAAAATTCGTAAAAAAACTAAACAATCTCAATTACAAAGTGGCGCCTAGTCAGTTTATTGCGACTCACATGCCTTTTGATTATCTCTGGCAATTTCTAAATTACACAGTTACCAATCAAGAATTTATTGATGGAAAAACACAGCCAAACAAAAGTAAGCCCAATTTTGATTTTATAGCCGAAATAAAGCAATATGATAAAATGTCAGATTTAGAAAAAGCAAGAACTGCTTTAATCCGAATGCAGAATAATGGAATCAAAAACGCTTTGATTCAGGAAAGGGTTCAGTTCAAAAAAAATGAAGTGGATGCTTTGCAAAATAATGAAGCAATGGATAAAATGAGAGCTATTAGTGATGATTATAATCAGGCCATAGTGCAGTTTAATGATTTTATATTCTACAGAAATAATAAATTCAAACCAACTTTTCCAGATGAAACGATTAAAGAAATGATTACAATTCCAAAACAAAAAATACTGGATTGTCAAAGTCGAATTTATCAAATAGGGAAGTTCGATAATAATAATCTTGAAAATGTAAAATCATTAAAAAAGTCAATAATAGACGTTCTAAAACAAATTGAAGAGCAAGAAAAATTTGTTAATGAATATCTAAGCAAAAGTAAATTAGTTAGAAAAACAATGTTCTCTAAAGTAACATGGCTTGGAGTTCCATTAAATTAAATTTTGAATTATAATCATAAAGAGCAGTTTCAACCATTGGGGTTATCAAAGTAAAAAGGGATTTCAAATGATTTGAAATCCCTTTTTTTATTCTATTTCGAAAGTTTATCTTTTAAATAAACTAATTATGAATAACAAAATCCATGCTCCTACAGCTGCAATGATGATTTGCCAGAGCAAACTTCCACCACCTATTCCTAAATTACCAGCGAGCCAACCTCCAAAAATACCACCTATTATCCCTACGATAATATTACCAATTAAACCAAAGCCACCACCTTTCCAGAGTTGTCCAGCCAGCCATCCTGAAATGGCACCAATCAAAAGAAAATACAAAATTCCCATAAGTAATTGTTTTAAAAGTTAATTTGTTAAAATTAGCAAATAAAATTATACAAATCGTTAAAAATCAACTTTTTAAAAAAGAAATTTGCATTGTAGTTCCTTTTCCCATTTCTGAATGTAATACTTTAACGTGGCCTTTGTGATATTCTTCTACAATTCTTTTTGTTAAAGAGAGTCCTAATCCCCAACCTCTTTTTTTGGTCGTAAAACCAGTTTCAAAGATTCGTTGGAATTCTTTTTTAGGAATACCGCTACCTGTATCGATTACATTTATTTTAATGTGACGGCTGTCTTCTTCAATTATCAGTGATAGTTTTCCTCTTCCTTTCATTGCGTCGATGGCATTTTTTACCAGATTTTCTATTGTCCAACTGTGTAAAGTCGGATTTAAAAGAATATTTATAGGCTTTGTTGGAGCTTTAAAAGAAAATTCGATCTGGTTCGAAAATCGGGAAATTAAATAATTATAGGATTGTTTGGTTTCCTCAATAACATCTTTTAGTTCGAGTTTGGGTTCGGATCCAATTTTAGAAAAACGATCGGTAATAGTTTGTAAACGCTCAATATCTTTTTCGATTTCAGCAGTAATCGAGTTATCAATGTTCTCAAGTTTTAGGATTTCCAACCAACCAATTAAAGAAGAAAGGGGAGTGCCAATTTGGTGAGCAGTTTCTTTGGCCATACCAGCCCACAACTTGTTTTGAGTGGCAATTTTATGATTCAGATAAAAGTTATAAATTAAAATTCCACAGAGAATAATTATTAACGAAAGCGCAATTGGATAATATTTGAGTTTGTCAATCAATGACGAATCCCCATAATATAGTTCTTGTGATTTTCCAGGAGCATAAATAATGGTAATGGGTTCGTTTTCGCTTTTCAATTCATTCAAATATTCCTCAGCTTTTACTTTATCTTTTATAATTTCTTCGTCAACATTAACTGAATTTATGATTTGATCATTTTCAGTAAGTATCAGCGGAATAGTAGTGTTGTTATTAAAAATTTGTAGCGGTAAATCAACTTCGGTATTCGCTTTAGCATTGATTAATGTTTTTTCAGCAGTTGCCCAAAGATTCATTTTTACCCGTTCTTCATTCTTGAAAATTTGAAAAAAAGTATACGTATTCCAAAGGATTATGGAAATTATAGTAAAAGAGATGATAATAATAATCCAGCGAATCGGATTGCTGTTTTCGGTGAAGTTCATAAGAGTAAATTTGTGCCATAAATATAACGAAATATTGTAATTTGAATTGTGTCGTGATCAAAATCGTCAAAACAGCAAACTAATTGCCACTAATTCAATTTCGTGAATTGATTACACAAATTATTTATGTGCAATTGTGCAAATTTGTAGTAAATAATTAATCAGCACTATCTGTGCTCAACGTTGGTTCTCTATCTTAGGTACAGCAGCAAGTTTCATAATATATTGTGGAATAATCATGATCTTTCTGCTATTTTATTATTTTTGTCTAAATAACAAAATATGATTAGCATTGATCCAAAAAGCATTGAAACTGTAAAACTGCAAGGGTATTTACAAAGCGCAGTTGGTCCCAGACCCATTGCTTTTGCTAGCACAATTGGTGTAAATGGAATCCCAAATTTAGCGCCTTTCAGTTTTTTTAATGTCTTTAGTTCTAATCCTCCGATACTTATTTTTTCACCTGCAAGAAGAGTTAGAGACAACACCATTAAACACACATTAATCAATGCCGAAGCAACTGGCGAAGTTGTAATTAATGTGGTGAATTATGATATCGTGCAACAAACTTCTTTGGCGAGTACAGAATATGCCGAAGGTGTTGACGAGTTTCTAAAATCAGGTTTAACGCCTGTGCCATCTGTAGTTGTAAAACCTTTTAGAGTTAAGGAATCACCAGTACAATTTGAATGTAAAGTCACTCAGATAATTCCGTTAGGTTCAGAAGGAGGAGCTGGGAATTTAATTCTTTGCGAAGTGCTGTACATTCATGTTGCCAAATCAATTCTAAATGAAGATGGTTCAATCGATCAGCACAAAATAGATTTGGTTTCCAGACTAGGAGCCAATTGGTATTCCAGATCCAATCAAGGGTTATTTGAAGTACCAAAACCTCTTACAACGTTAGGAATCGGAGTAGATGCCATTCCTGATTTTGTCAAAAATAGTCCGGTTTTAGATGGAAATGATTTAGGAATGTTGGGGAATATTGAAACCTTGCCTACTACTGAAGAAGTTAGTATATTTGTAAATCAAAATTTTGCTGTAAAGGCAGTTTTGAGCTCCGATGACCTTGAAAAACAGCATCTGGAAGCCAAGAAATACCTTTTAGACAAGGATGTAATTTCGGCATGGAAAGTGCTTTTAGCCAAAAAATAAAATCAAAGTAACAATAATTAAATAAAAAGAAGATGGAAGTAATTGGAAAAATTAAAGTTGTAAATCCAGAGCAACAAGTAAGTGCGGCATTCAAAAAAAGAGAATTGGTTGTTACTACTGATGAGCAATATCCACAACATATTTTGATTGAATTTACTCAAGACAAATGTGATTTGCTAAGCAATTATAATATTGGTGAAGCGGTAAAAGTTTCTATCAATTTAAGAGGAAGAGAATGGATTAACCCACAAGGTGAAACAAGATATTTTAACAGCATTCAAGGTTGGAGAATTGAGAGATTAGCTACTGAAGCACCAACTCAGCAAGCCCCTCCAATGCCAGCTGCAGCAACTTTTGCGCCAGCTACAAACTTAAACGAAGAAGAAGCAGATGATTTGCCGTTCTAAGAAATAAATTTCAATTTTTAAATTCCAAATTCCGATAAACTTATAATTGGAATTTGGAATTTCTTTTTATTCGGAATTTGATTTTTCCATTGATTTTGAAATTGTTATTGCTATTGCTATTGAAAATGTATTACTTAACCAAAGACATATTTTTTCCTCCAGTTTCCCATGCCAATCACGATGGGATTTTGGCTATTGGTGGTGATTTATCACCAGAGCGTTTGCAACTGGCTTACAATAGCGGAATTTTTCCTTGGTTCAATGAAGGTGAACCTATTATTTGGTGGGCGCCCAACCCAAGAATGGTTTTATTTCTGGACGATTTGATTGTTTCCAAAAGCATGCGAAATATCCTCAACCGAAACATTTTTACAATCACTTTCAATCAAAATTTCAGAGACGTCATTTCCAATTGCCAGCAAGTAAAACGAAACGGACAAACAGGAACCTGGATTACTGATGAAATGATAGAAGCCTATTGCAAACTCAACGAATTAGGAATCGCAAAGTCTGTCGAAGTCTGGCAAAATAGTCAATTAGTTGGCGGATTATATGGTATTGATTTGGAGCATATTTTTTGTGGCGAAAGTATGTTTTCATTAGTCTCGAACGCTTCCAAAGTCGCTTTCATCAGTTTGGCAAAACAACTCAAAGAAAAGAATTATCGTTTATTGGATTGTCAAGTCTACAACGAACACCTCGAAAGTTTAGGTTGCGTAGAAATCGAGCGAAATGATTTCATGAATATTTTAAATAATAAAAAGTAGGGCCTAATCCAGCTGTCCGTTACAAGTCCTCCTTCAAAAAACTTTTTTTCTAAAGTCATAAAAGGAGCTTCCTGCCGGTCGCTCTTTTATTCCTTGAAAAAAATAGTTTTTTTCAGTCCGGGCTTTTCACTTCCATCTGGGGCAAAAAACACCAGAGATTTTAACAATAGTTGTTTGGAAAAGAATTGAATATAATAAATAACTAAAATGTAAACCAGTGTTCTATCAGTTTCATCTGTTCAATTCCTTTACAACTCTCAAAGTTTAAAACTTCAACTTCACAAAACTCCAATCCAACGTCTTAAATAAAACTAATTCATTCTTCAGACCTGGCAGTCCAATAATTAATTTCAACGTTTCGTGCGCCATCATTGTTCCAATCATACCTGGTAAAGTTCCTAAAACGCCATTGAGGCTACAACTAGGAACATCTTTAGGATTCGGCGGTTCCGGAAATAAATCTCTTAAATTTTTACTCCCCTGATGATTAAAAACCGCCAACTGACCTTCGAAACCTAAAATACTTCCATAAATCAGTGATTTTCCCAAAGTCACGCAAGTATCATTTACCAAATACCGAGTAGTGAAATTATCCGAACCATCAACAACTATATCAAATCCCTGAATTAATCGAGCTGCGTTTTCAGAGCTCAATTTTTCTTCAAAAGATTCAACACTAATTAACGGATTCAGTTTCTCTAAAACCGATTTTGCCACAACAACTTTGGATTTACCAATTTCGTTTTCTGTATATAAAATTTGGCGATGTAAATTATGAATTTCGATTGTATCAAAATCTACAATTCCAATAGTTCCCACACCAGCCGTAGCAATGTATTGCAAAATCGGACACCCCAAACCTCCTGCGCCAATAACTAAAACTTTGGCATTTTTTAGTTTTTCTTGCCCCTCATCTCCAATTTCTGGCAATATAGTTTGGCGGTTATATCGTAAGTATTCTTGAATTACACTCATTATTAAGTCTTAAAGTTTGAAAGTCATAATGTTGAAAGGAAGAAGTATTAATTAACAATGGAAGTCTCTTGATGACTTTCGGTTTTCGACTTTGAACTAAATGTCCTATCCCAATCTTTCCAAACAGGTTCGTAGCCTTTTTGAGTTATTATTTCAGCAATTTCAGCAGCTGAACGTTCGTCACTAATTTCAAATTGTTCCAATGATTGTGGATCAACAACGTAACCGCCTGGATTGGTCTTAGAACCTGCACTCATACTTGTTGTTCCAATAGGAATGATATTGTTTCTGAAATTTTCATTTTCCCGCGTAGAAATCGAGATTTCCAAATCTTCATTCCATAAGCGATAGGCACAAATCAACTGTGTCAAGTCTTTATCATCCATGATAAAATTGGGTTCAATAATTCCTTCCGCAGGACGCAATCTTGGAAAAGAAACTGAGTATTTGGTTTGCCAATAGGTTTTTTGCAAATAATCCAAGTGCAAGGCGTTAAAAAAACTATCAGTACGCCAATCTTCCAAACCTAATAAAACTCCCATACCTATTTTATGTAATCCTGCCTTTCCAATTCTATCAGGCGTTTCCAATCGAAAATCGAAGTTTGATTTTTTTCCCTTGGTATGATACTTTTTGTAAACTTCCTGATGATACGTTTCCTGATACACCAAAACCGAATACACTCCAGCTTCGTGCAAACGCTCATATTCTTCTTGAGAAAGCGGTTGCACTTCAACAGAAATTATAGAAAAATCGTTTTTGATTTGTGCAATTGCATTCAAAAAGTAATTGATATTCACACTATAATTTGCTTCGCCTGTTACCAACAAGACATGATCAAAGCCATTATTCTTCAAGACTTGTATTTCTTGCTTAATTTCTGAATCGGTTAAGGTTTTACGTTTGATTTTGTTGTCCAAACTAAAACCACAATAGGTGCAAATGTTTTGGCATTCATTGCTTAAATACAAAGGAGCATACATTTGAATGGTTTTGCCAAAGCGTTTCTTAGTCAATTCGTGGCATTGCTGCGCCATTTCTTCCAAATAAGGTTGAGCCGCAGGCGAAATCATAGCCAGAAAATCATCTAGATTTCGCTTACTTTTGACCAGAGCTTGTTCTACTTCTCGTGCAGAAGTTTGATATATTTTGGTTTGGATACTATCCCAATTGTATTGTTCAAAAACCGATTTGAATGTTTTCATCGTTTGTTTTTTTCATGCAGATTTAGCAGATCATGCAGATTATATTTTATTTACTATTCGGTGGATATTGTCTAGTATATTTAAACAATTAAGATTAACCAATAAACCGAGTTTTTTATCGGCTAATTTTAAATATGTAGTTAATTGTTTAAAATGTATAGATTTTAATTCTTCTACGGATTTTAATTCAATTATTACTTTGTCCTCAACAATTAAATCAAGTCTAAATGAAATATCAAGAGAGGTATTATCATATATTACAGGGAGTTCTACTTGTTTTATGACATTTAATCCGTCTTTTTTTAATTGATAATAAAGAGCACTTTCATAAACAGATTCTAATAAACCAGGCCCTAAAGTATTATAAACTTTAAAAATTGCTCCTCTGATTTTGTATGATATTTCATTTTCATTCATATTAATACTTTTAGTAATTAGGAGATTAAAATTAAATGAATTTTCTTATATTTTTAATTAAAATTATTTTTTAATATCTGCCCAATCTCCAAAATCTGCGTGAGGCAATAATTACCCATATAAAAAAGCTGTCAAAGGACTAGAAGCAATAGCTTGATTGAATTGTTGTCCGACTTTGGCTTCATAAGCTTTCCTTCCTGCAATAACCGCTTCTTTAAAAGCTTCGGCCATTAATTTTGGATTTCCTGCAACGGCAATTGCAGTGTTAACTAAAACAGCATCTGCACCTAATTCCATTGCTTTTGCAGCATCAGAAGGTGCTCCGATTCCAGCATCAATTATAACAGGGACTTTGCTTTGTTCAATTATTATTTCTAAAAAATCAATTGTTTTTAAACCTTTATTGCTTCCAATGGGCGAACCAAGAGGCATCACCGCTGATGTTCCAACATCTTCCAAACGTTTGCACAAAACTGGGTCAGCGTGAATGTAAGGCAAAACAATAAATCCTAGTTTAGCAAGTTCTTCTGTAGCTTTCAGGGTTTCAATTGGGTCGGGCATTAAATATTTTGGATCGGGATGAATTTCCAGTTTCAACCAATTTGTTTCTAATGCTTCTCTGGCCAATTGTGCCGCAAAAACAGCTTCTTTGGCATTTCGCGCTCCTGATGTATTGGGTAATAAATTGATTTTTGGATGTTGCAAATGTGACAGAATTGCATCTGTTTCGGTTTCTAAATCGATGCGTTTTAGTGCCACTGTAACCAACTCACATTCTGACGCTAAAATCGCTTCTTCCATTTGTTGATTAGAGCCGAATTTTCCAGTTCCTAAAAACAAACGAGATTCTAATGTTTTGTCTCCTATTTTAAATAATGACGTTGCCATATAATTTTTCGTTAAGTTCTGTAATGAGTTTTTCTTTTTGGTCGCTTTTTGTAACGAGTCCAGAAACCGCAATGCCATGAATTCCTGTCCTCATTAGAATATCAACATCTTCTAATTGAATTCCGCCAATTGCATAAAGAGGAATTTCAACTTGAGCTTCTTTCATTTTGCTAATTATATTACGATAACCTTCGAAACCAAGTATTGGACTTAAATTGGTTTTTGTTTTTGTATATTGAAAAGGACCTAGACCAATATAATCGCAATCATTGTTTACATGTTGAACAATGTTTTCAAAAGTATTGGCAGTGGCTCCAATGATTTTGGTTTTGCCTAAAATAGTCCTTGCCTCAGCAACACTCATGTCCAAAAGTCCTAAATGAACTCCATCTGCAGCTATTTGTTCGGCTAAATGAACATCATCGTTGATAATGAAATTGGCGAGATATTCTTCGCATAAAAATTTTACGGCTTCTGCCAAAGCAAAAGTTTTTTTAGGTTTTTGATGTTTGAATCGCATCTGAATCCAATCACATCCATTGTCTAACGCTTGATGGATGTTATATAATTGTTCTTCGGCACTTTCTCCTTGGGAGATATATTGTAATTTGTTATACATAATGGAATCCTAGTTTAGTTGGGTTAGATAATAAATAGTTTTCAGTATATATTTTTGCTTTTTCACAAGCAGTTTTTAAGTTGTATTCTAATGCAATGTTGGCTGTGATAGCAGATGATAATACACAGCCGGAACCGTGCTTTTCATAACATTTTGTATTTTTTGGAATTAATTGATGAACTTGATTTTCAGTAAAAAGATAGTCAACACCAATTTCTGTTGGGTTGTGACCACCTTTTAGCAAAACAGAGCAATATTTAGAAAGATATATAGCTATGGTTTCAGCGTTGTTTTCTTTCGGAGATAATTGTAAAATTTCTTTGTAATTTGGAGTAATCAAATCAATTTTATTTAATATTTGGATTAAAGTCTCTTGATTTTCAATGTTCAAAAAGTCGAAATCTGTGCTTGATTTTAAAACCGTGTCCCAAACTATTTTTGTATTTGGTGAAAGGTTTTTTATAGCACAAACAATCTCTTTCAAATATTCTATTGATGGGATAATTCCAATTTTCGCTGCTTTTATATCATAATTATTGAATAACTTTTCAATTGATTTCAAAACAAAATTCAAATCTGTCCATTTGACTTCGATAAACTCATTTTCAGTTTGAATGGTATTGGCCGTGTTAATCGCAAAACCATACACCTGATGTTGCTCAAAGGTTTTGATGTCTGCCAAAACCCCAGCTCCACTCGATGGGTCAAAACCTGCTATTGTTAATACGAATGGACGATTTGCTGACATAATTTAAAATTTTCAAGAGCATTATTACTGTTCCAAATAGTTCCTAAAAGGGCAACGTCGTCAAAACCAGCCTGAAGAATTTGATTGATGTTTTTGGATTCAATTCCGCCTAAGGCAATCAATTTAGTTTTGAAATTGGTTCTACTTTTTGCTGCTTCCAATAGATCCGTTTGTGGATGATAATTTTCTTTAGAAATTGATGAGAATACTGGACTCAAAAAAGCATAATTATAATCATCAGATAAGTTATTGAAATCTTCTATTGAATGTGTTGATGTTGTAAACCTAACAGGTTTTAAAAACGGGTTAGGTTTGTTTGCTTTCCTTTCTTTTTCTGAAAAATGAATACGAGTAATTTCAAATTTGTCTATTAATTGATGATGATTATGCAGAACCAATTTAGCTCGAAACTTTTTCTTTATTTGATGAATGAATAAAGCTGTTTTGATTTCTGAAAAATCAGGTTTTCTAATGTGTAACAATTCCAGTCCATTCTCAAAAAGAGAATTGATAATTTCCATTTCGTTCGGAACCGTCGTTGGATTTGTAATTACTATCATTTTCTGTAGTTTTAAGATTGGAGTATTAAGTACTAAGAGTTCAATTACCTTTTTAAAATCTTGATACTTAATACTACTGTCTTAATTTTTTTAAATATAAATCTCTTTACCTTGTTCTATAAACTCATTCGATTTCTCTTGCATTCCTTTTTCGGCTTCGGCAACGTCACGTATTTCCTGAGAAATTTTCATTGAGCAGAATTTTGGTCCACACATCGAGCAAAAATGGGCTACTTTGGCTCCGTCAGCAGGCAATGTTTCATCGTGAAATTCTCTTGCGGTATCTGGATCTAACGACAAATTGAATTGGTCTTCCCATCGGAATTCAAAACGCGCTTTACTCAAAGCATTGTCGCGGTATTGCGATCCTGGATGACCTTTGGCTAAGTCGGCAGCATGTGCTGCAATTTTATAAGTGATAACACCGTCTTTTACATCTTTTTTATTTGGCAAACCAAGATGTTCTTTTGGAGTAACATAACACAACATTGCACAACCATACCAACCAATCATTGCCGCTCCAATCGCTGAAGTAATATGGTCGTAACCTGGTGCAATATCTGTGGTTAATGGTCCTAAAGTATAAAATGGCGCTTCGTCACAATGTTCCAATTGTTTGTCCATATTCTCTTTAATCATATGCATTGGGACATGACCGGGACCTTCGATGAAAACTTGTACATCGTGTTTCCAAGCGATTTTTGTTAATTCGCCTAGAGTTTCTAATTCGGCAAATTGCGCGGCATCATTGGCGTCAGCGATAGAACCCGGACGCAAACCATCTCCTAGAGAAAAAGCTACATCGTACTGTTTCATGATTTCGCAGATTTCTTCAAAATGCGTGTAAAGGAAATTTTCTTTATGATGAAACAAACACCATTTTGCCATAATAGAACCGCCTCGAGAAACGATTCCTGTAACACGATTAGCAGTTAAATGAATATAACGTAATAAAACTCCAGCGTGAATAGTAAAATACGAAACCCCTTGTTCGGCTTGTTCGATTAGCGTATCGCGAAATACTTCCCAAGTTAAGTCCTCGGCAATTCCGTTTACTTTTTCTAAGGCTTGATAAATCGGAACGGTTCCGATTGGTACAGGAGAATTACGAATGATCCATTCTCTGGTTTCGTGAATGTTTTTACCGGTAGACAAATCCATAATCGTATCCGCTCCCCAACGGCAAGCCCAAACTGCTTTTTCTACTTCTTCTTCGATTGATGAAGTAACCGCACTGTTTCCAATATTGGCATTGATTTTTACTAAGAAATTACGTCCCACAATCATCGGTTCGCTTTCTGGATGATTGATGTTGTTTGGAATAATAGCACGCCCTCTGGCTACTTCACTGCGGACAAATTCGGGAGTGATCTTAGATTTTGGTGTATTAGCTCCAAAACTATGCCCATTGTGTTGGCATTGCATTGCTTTGGTTTGTTCGTTTAATTGTTCGATGCGTTGGTTTTCACGTATCGCAATATATTCCATTTCGGGAGTGATGATGCCTTGTTTTGCGTAATATAGTTGGGTTACGTTGGCTCCTTTTTTGGCACGCATGGGTTTGTTCAAATATTCAAAACGCAAGTGATTCAGTTTCTCATCTTTTAAACGCTCTTTTCCGTAATTGGAGGAGATTTCGGTAAGTTCTTCGACATCGTTGCGGTCTAAAATCCATTGTTCGCGGATGCGTGGCAATCCTTTGCGGATGTCGATTTCGATATTGGGGTCGGTATAGGGGCCAGAAGTGTCGTAAACGGTTACAGGTGGATTTTTTTCTACTCCGCCTTTGGAAAGTTTGGTGTCAGAAAGTGAAATTTCGCGCATGGCTACTTTTATTGGATGGATTTCGCCATCGATATAGACCTTCTTGGAATTTGGAAAGGGGGTTTTTGAGATTTTTTCGTCTTTGTTCATAATATTTTTATTGAATAGTTATTGTATTGATATTGGAGAGATGCACTGCAGTGCATCTCTACGAGTGCATCTTTACATTGTTGTGTTGAAAATGAAAAGATCTTGTTTTGCAGTTTTTGCGTGAGGGATAGGAGCAAGCTACCGAAGTAGCGCGGATAGCCCGACCCCGTTGAGGAAAAGGGCTGAATAAGCGGTACTAAGAGTAAGCCCTTTTTCTCAATGGGGTCACGCCCACACGAACTTTAGCGAACTGTAAAAGTAAATCATCCTCCTTGTGTGGCTGAGATGATTAGAATGTCGTCGGTTTCTTTGATGAGATGTGAATTCCAGTGAGATTTTGGAATTACAGTATTATTGATGGCGAGGGCGATTCCGTTTTGTTTAAGAGGAATTTCCAAGTCAAGAAGTGCTTGTACAGTAAGACTGCCAGCAGTAAATTGTTTCGTTTGATTGTTGATTTTTAGTTCCATTCCTTTTTAATTTAGTATGTAATTATACTTTAGGAATGGCTGCAATAACGCAAAGATATGCGCGAAGTAGTCATCTTACTTTTTCCTACGCTAGTATGAACTAGATCAGGTTCGAGGGTAAAATCTCAGCCTGCGATTGCAGACACCCCTAAAGTGTTAAACAAATGTAATTAAAAAAAGTTTAGAATTTGAAGTTTTAAGTTTAAAGTTGTTGAAAATGAATTGTTTTTGTGATATTCTAAAAACTTTAAACTGTTTATGGATTTATTTTTTCCAGCAATATTCCACATGATCATTGACCATTCCGGTTGCTTGCATGTGCGCATAAACGACTGTTGAACCTACAAATTTGAACCCGCGTTTTTTTAAATCTTTACTGATAGTATCGGAAAGTGGAGTAGTAGCGACCACTTCGTTTAAAGATTTTCGGTTGTTGTTAATTGGTTTTCCATCTACGAAGCCCCAGATATATTTGGAAAAGCTTCCAAATTCGTCCTGTACTTTTATAAAAGCCTGTGCATTGGAAACGGCTGAATACACTTTGAGTTTGTTGCGAATAATTCCTGGATTTTCTAATAGTTCTGCGATCTTATCCTCAGAATAGTTGGCTATTTTTTTATAATCGAAATTATCAAAAGCTTTGCGAAAATTTTCTCTTTTGTTGAGGATGGTAATCCAACTCAAACCAGCTTGAAAGGTTTCTAATAGCAGGAACTCGAATAATTTGTGATCGTCATAAACAGGTACGCCCCATTCTTCGTCATGGTATTTTTTGTACAAATCACTTGATAAGCACCAACCACATCTTTTAATTTCAATTTCTTTTTCCATTATTTACCGATGTCCCAATGATAGCCCTTTACTGTAGGAATGTAAGCAGCTCCATTATTTAAAATCAATTCCGTATATATCTTTTTATTGTATTTGATGCCTATGGCACCACCAGAAACGTAAGTTCTGTTTTGCTTGAATACAAAAACCAAAGTGTCATTTTTGAATTCAGCATCAGAAACTTTTTCGACAAACCATGTTGAACCCCATTTAAAATATAATTTATTTTGGCCGATATAGGTTACATGTTTAATCAAATCTACTGCTTCTTTTGGAAATTTAAAATTCGCAATGAGTTCGTTTTTGGTATATGATTTTCCAATTTGACCATTCTTTAATAGGTTACGTAAAGGAGAATCCATTGTATTATTTATGAGGCTGGGTTTATTATTGTTTGTTGGATGCTGTGTTTTTTTGGGTAGGGTTTTATTGCTGGTTTTAGAATTCAAAGATGAATGACTAGCAGTGTAATTATTTACTTTTACTTGATTTAATCCAGTGTCAATAGGTGAAGTTATAAGAGGTGGCGGTGTAGCAGTTGCTTTTGGAGTTTGAATAGAGCTTATTGATTTCTTAGCTTTTTGTTTAGGCTCATCTTTTCCACAACTAATAACTAAAACTAGTAATAGGAATGAATATACTTTGAGATTCTTCATTTTGAATAAGTTGAGATACTGGGAACTATGTCAAAATTAATCTATTTTTTGGATCTGATAAAGGCATTTAATATTATTATATGAGTTACCATTCAAAAATTTTAATGTATGTTTAAAAACAAAAAGCAGACTGTTTTTTATAAACAGTCTGCTTTTTAGCCTATTTGGTGGATTAATATCTTAAGTTTCAGCAAAAATGCTTTTAAGATTAATATATTTGTTTTACACCTTTAGCGCTATCAAATACATAACTTACTAACCATGCAATTTGACCTTGTTTTGCAAAGAAAATCTTTTTGTTTTGTATGTTAGGGATAACTTCCAGCGAAGTCTCTAAAAGATTAAATGCAGCAATCAAATATTTTTGTTGGTATGTTTTCAATACTTTTTGCATTTCAGCATTAGTTTCAGCGTTGGTTACAAACCTTTGATAGTTATTTTCTGCAATAGTTCTCATTGCTAAAATATCATCATATTGTACTTGTGTAAAGTTTTCTTCAGCTTTAACACCAGTTAATAAAGTATAAAATGCCCAAGCAGCTCCTCCAGAAATGTAAACATTATTTTTATCTTGTGATTCAGCTCTACTAGTGTACATTTTTTTGAAACTCTCTCTTATTGTAGGTAAATAGTCGAAAAGATTTTCATTGAATTCGAAAACTGTTTTTTGTTTACATTTTTTATTGATGATTTCTGTCAAAGTAACAGTTCCTAAATCACATGAGATAGGGAAGAATACTGACTGATCGTTAATGTCTTTTGCATAACCACCTTTAGTGTTACCTCCTCCTATGTCAATAATCACAGAATTTAAATAATTTTTAGGAGGAATACATCCTCTTAAAAGCAATTTAGCCTCAAGAGAAGATGAAATAATTTCAATCTTTTTGTTGGTAAGATCTTTGATTTTTACAACCAAATCATTTGTGTTATTAGCAAGACCAACACCAGATGAAGCTACAATAAAGATGTTCTTATCTTCAATTTTGTATTCGTTAAGCATCTTTTTGTAATTGCTAAAAACTACAGCTCCTGCTTTTTCGATATCTTCTTGTAGTAGTAATCCATCGATTCCAATTCCAGCAGCAATACCGACGTTTTCAGTCCAAAATTCTTTTACGTCATAAGTATTTCTTTTAATACTTTCTACTTGTAGGACTGTCATTTTAATTCCTTTACTTCCTATTTCAATTCCACCATAGAGTTGCGCTTGGGTAGAAAAAGAAAGAACAAGGCATACTATTAAATAGTAGATTTTTGCTTTCATATTAATATTATTTGGGGTTTCTTAGATTGCAAATCTATATTAAAAATTGAATAATTTGCTCGTTTTGAGTTTTTTTTTAAAAAAAAAGTTTTTTGTAAACTTTTTCTTTTGCTTAACTAAACGTTTAGAAAGTTTTTGGAAAATGTTGTGTTTTTTAACTATTAGGTTGTTGCCTGAGTCAAAAAAAAATCTATTTTTGCCTTTATAAACAAATTTTTTGCCCCAAAAAAATTAAATATGATAAAAAAATACTTCGACAATTTTAAAGGTTTTCCAAAAGAGATTTGGATTCTTACTTTAATCACATTTATCAACAGAGCAGGAACAATGGTTATCCCATTCCTCTCAAAGTACATGAAAGAAAATTTACATTTTACTTACAGCCAAATTGGTTGGGTGATGGTTTTCTTTGGAATTGGTTCTATTATCGGAACCTGGTTAAGCGGTAAACTTTCTGATAAAATCGGCTTTTACAAAGTCATGGTTTTTAGTTTATTTGCGAGTGGTGTAGTGTTTATACTGCTGCAATATGCTACTTCATTTGAAGCACTTTGTGTAGGTATTTTGGTACTTACAAGTATTGCTGATATGTTTAGGCCAGCAATGTTAGTCTGTTTAAAGACTTTTACTAAAAAAGAAGACAGAGCTCGTGCGTATTCGTTAACGCGTGCTGCAATCAATTTAGGTTTTCTTTTCGGACCTGTATTGGGTGGTTTGATCATTATGCAATTAGGGTACGAATACATTTTTTATGTTGATGGTGCTACCTGTATTTTAGCAATTATTGTGTTTATGTTTTTTGTTAAAGACAAAAAATTACCAGTTAAAACACAAAAAGAAGATAAGCCTAAGGCTAAAGTCTCAGTAATGAAGGATCGTCCTTTTATGTTGCATTTAGTTATTTGTCTAATTACAGGAATTCTTTTCTTTCAGATTTTTACAACTTTGCCTTTATACCATAAAGAGCGATTTAATATGACTGAATTTGATAGTGGATTGCTTTTAAGTTTAAATGGTCTACTTATCTTGCTTTTTGAGCTTCCAATTGTGAATTATGTAAGTAGAAAGAAAATCAACAATCATAAGGTTATTTCTTTAGGGTTATTGCTTATGGCGACTAGTTTCTTGTTATTATTGTTGCCATTTGAGGTGGTTTTAGTGCCTATGATGTTCTTTATGACAAGTGGTGTAATGTTGACGTTTCCATTCGCTAACTCATTTGCAATGGACAGATCTCATTTGCAAGAAGGAAAATATATGGCTGCTTTTACAATGAGTTATAGCTTTGCGCATATCTTAAGTGCTAAATCAGGTATGGAAATTATTCAAAATTCAGGATATGAGTCCAATTGGATTTTTATGTTTGGATTAGGTATTGTTGGAACGTTACTTGTTTTTAGGCTGTCTAAAATGGTTGTAAAAGAAGAACTGAAGAACGCTGCAATGGTAACGGTAGAAATTAATGACGGAAAATAATATTATTCATCATTGAGTATTTGATTCTAAATAAAATAAAATATCAGAAACAGTAGTAAGTGTAAAAACTTACTACTGTTTTTTTTATAAAATCTGGTCATTTTCGGATTGTGTTCCGCGAATAAATCTGCTTAGGATAAAATTGTTTAAGAGCGTTTAAATTGCCTGTGTGATGTTGTATTTGCTGAATCAGAAAAGGGTTCCTATTTTCTAAGGAAATTTATGTTTTGATTACCTTATAACTTTTGCAACAAGTTAAATAGAAGGTACAAAAAAATCCCATTTCGAACTATACGAAATGGGATTTTATATTTTGAAGAAATCTAAAATAGAAATCTTTAGTTATATTAACCTAAAGTAACTCTTTTGAAACCTGTAATTTCAACATTGAATCCTTTAACATAATCACCAACTTTTTTACTATCGTCTTTGATAAAGTTTTGATCTAATAAAGCTTTTTCTTGGTCTAAAGTAGTATTGTCAGAAATGAAACGTTGGATTTTTCCTGGAATGATTTTATCCCAAATTTGTTCTGGTTTACCTTCAGCTTTTAATTCAGCTTTAGCATCTTCTTCAGCTTGTTTTAGAACTTCTGGAGTTAATTGAGAGTAAGAAATGTATTTAGGAACATTTTTTAAAGTTTTTCCTAAACGTTTTGCTTCTTCATTGTCTTTTTCAATTACAGCAATACGAGCAGCAAGTTCAGATTCAACGAAAGCTGGATCAAAATCTTTGTAAGATAATGTATCAGCTCCCATAGAAGCAACTTGCATAGAGATGTCTTTAGTTAAAACGTCAGCATTAGCAATTGGTGCAGAAATTGCAGTTAAAGCAGCAATTTTGTTAACGTGAACATAAGATCCAACGTAAGCTCCTTCTAAAATTTCAAAACCACCGATTTCGATTTTTTCACCGATAACACCAGTTTGCTCAATTAATTTTTCAGCAACAGTAATTCCGTTGAAATCTGAAGCTAAGAATTCTTCTTTAGAAGAGAAGTTAATAGCTCTTTCTACTAAATCTTTAGCTAAAGTTACGAAAGCTTCGTTTTTACCTACGAAATCTGTCTCACAGTTTAAAGTGATGATAGCTCCTTTAGTTTTGTCAGCATTAATAAAAGAAACAGCAGCTCCTTCAGAAGACTCACGGTCAGAACGATTAGCAGCAACTTTTTGTCCTTTTTCTCTAAGGTTTTGTATAGCTTTATCGAAATCTCCATCAGCTTCAACTAAAGCTTTTTTACAGTCCATCATTCCGGCACCTGTAGTTTGTCTTAATTTATTTACGTCTGCAGCAGTAATTGTTGCCATAATATTTTGTGTTTTAATGTTAAAAGTAAAAATTCCAACTTTCAAATCCCAAATTCCAACGTTATCAGATGGTTAAGATCTGATTTTGGAATTTGGAATTTAAAATTTGGAATTTAAAAATTTGATTTATTCTTCAGTTGCAGGAGCTTCTTCAGCTTCAACAGCTGGAGTTTCAGCTTCAGCAACAACTTCAGTAGCATCAGCTTCTTTATCAGATGTTCTGTTTGCAAGACCATCAATAATAGAAGTAGTTACTAAAGATAAAATTTTATCAATTGATTTAGAAGCATCATCATTTGCAGGGATAACATAATCTACTTCACGTGGATCAGAATTGGTATCAACCATTGCGAAAACTGGAATGTTTAATTTTTGAGCTTCTTTTATTGCGATGTGTTCAGCTTTGATATCTACTACGAACAATGCGGCAGGAAGTCTTGACATATCTGCGATTGAACCTAAGTTTTTCTCTAATTTAGCACGAAGACGATC
>NZ_DATIDY010000040.1:0-77673 GCF_035456085.1 Flavobacterium sp. | reverse complement strand
AAACAGAACAGGATATTTTGCTTTTTCAAAAAACGGGAATCAAGAACGAGGATTTTGATAAAGTCTTGAAGTTGGTGAAAGAATAGCACTCAGTTTGCTGTGGACAGAATTGAAATTGTAATTTTTTTCATTCCGCATTTTTATCATATATTTGGCGAATGTTATTCAGCTTGATCGTGTGAGTGCAAAGGATAACAGCCTAATAAAATAAATATTACCTAAAATATGAAATTACTAGAAGGAAAAGTAGCCATTATTACTGGCGCAAGTCGTGGAATTGGAAAAGGTATTGCTGAAGTTTTTGCTAAAAACGGAGCTAATGTTGCCTTTACTTATAGTTCATCTGTAGAATCTGCACAAGCTTTAGAAACTGAATTAAATAGTTTAGGAATTAAAGCAAAAGGATACAAATCGAATGCGGCTGATTTCAACGAAGCGCAAAAATTTGTTGATGCTGTTTTGGCTGATTTTGGAACTGTTGATATTTTGATAAACAACGCCGGAATCACTAAGGATAATTTATTAATGAGAATGTCTGAAGCTGATTTTGATCAAGTTATAGATGTTAACTTGAAGTCTGTTTTTAATATGACCAAAGCTATTCAAAAAACGTTCTTGAAGCAACGAGCTGGCTCAATTATTAATATTAGTTCTGTTGTTGGTGTTTCTGGAAATGCAGGTCAAACAAATTATGCTGCTTCAAAAGCTGGTGCTATTGGTTTTACAAAATCGGTAGCTTTAGAATTAGGTTCTCGTAACATCCGTTGCAATGCTATTGCTCCTGGTTTTATCGAAACTGAAATGACAGCAAAATTAAGCGAAGATGTAGTAAAAGGATGGAGAGAAGGAATTCCTTTGAAACGTGGTGGATCTCCTGAGGACGTTGCCAACGCTTGCTTATTCCTAGCATCAGATATGAGTGCTTATATTACAGGACAAGTATTAAATGTTTGTGGAGGAATGCTTACCTAAAATAATTGTGAATTATAAATGATGAATTTTTAAATGTACATATAATTCAAAATTTATAATTTAAAATAAAAATATATGACAGCAAGCACGATTCTATTAATCATACTTTCATTATTACTAGCGGGCAGTTTGTCGTTTTTTCAATATTTATATAAAGTCAAAAACAATTCGAATGTGAATTTGTTTTTGACTTTTTTGCGTTTTCTGACTATTTTTTCGGTGCTGTTGCTTTTGATAAATCCAATTATTACAACTAAAAAACTCGAAATAGTCAAAACACCTTTGCCAATTGTAATTGATAATTCGAGTTCTATATCTTTTTTAAAAGCAAAAGATAAAGCAATTGAATTATCACAAAAATTATTTTCAAACAAAGATCTTCAGGAAAAGTTCGAAGTGCAATCTTATCTTTTAGATTCTGATTTTAGACAATCGGATAGTTTGAATTTTAAGGGAACTCAAACCAATTTGGATTTGGTTGCCAAAAATTTAAAAAGCATTTATAAAAACGCTTTTTACCCAACAGTGATGATTACTGATGGAAACCAAACATCTGGAAATGATTACGTCTATAGTTTTGATGAAAATCATAAAGTATATCCTGTAGTTTTGGGTGATACAACCAAAGTTTTAGACTTAAAAATCAATCAGCTGAATGTAAATAGATATGCATTTTTAAAAAATAAATTTCCAGTTGAAGTGTTTTTGCAATATTCAGGAGATAAAAATATTACTGCGAATTTTTCTATTACACAAGGAAATGAGGTGTTGGATAGACAAAGTATTTCGTTTTCGTCTTCTAAAAAAACGGCTGTTGTAAATGTGCTTTTGCCTGCCAATAAAGTGGGCTTACAAATTTATAAAGCTAAAATTGATTCGAAGGTCAGTGAAAAAAACACCTTCAACAATATCAAAAATTTTGCTGTTGAAGTGATGGATCAAAAAACAACTGTCGCTATAGTTTCTGCAATTAACCATCCGGATATCGCTGTTTTTAAAAGAGCAATAGAATCTAATTTGCAACATAAAGTAGTTTTGGTTAAACCTAACGAAATCAAATCGTTACAAGATTATAATATTCTCATTTTGTATCAACCAACTGCTGCCTTTAAGTCGGTTTTTGATGCGAATGCCAAAGCGAACTTAAACACTTTTATCATCACAGGGACTAGTACCGATTTTTCTTTTTTGAATCAGGTACAAAACAATTTTGTTTTCAAAATGAGCAATCAGGAAGAAGATTACCAAGCTAATTTTGACACTCATTTTAATCTCTTTGAAATGGAGAATATTGGCTTTGAAAATTTTCCTCCTTTGCAAAATAGTTTTGGTTCTATAACTCCAAATGGGGAAGTAAATGTATTGCTTTCTGCAAAAATCAGAAACATAGATACCAAATCTCCTTTGTTGTCTTTTACAGAAAACCAAGGAAAAAGAACTGCATATTTATTTGGAGAAAACAGCTGGAAATGGAATATGCAAAGTCATGTTGATACACAATCTTTTGAAAAATATGATACTTTTATCAATAAGATTATTCAATATTTAGCTTCTAATAATGCCAAAAAATCATTGGTTGTAAATCATGAAAGTTTTTATAACTCAGGCGAAGCAATTGAAATTACCGCTCAGTATTTCAATAAAAATTATGATTTTGACGAAAAAGCACGTTTAACGATTGCTGTTACGAATGTAAAAACAAAACAAACCAAGAATTACGACCTTTTAAAGGGCAATGCTATTTATAAAGTAAACCTCGACGGACTTGTAGCAGGCAGTTATAATTTTTCTGTTAAAGAGTTAAATTCAAATACTTCCTATTCTGGTCATTTTGAAATTTTGGATTTTGATATTGAAAAGCAATTTGTAAATCCTGATGTTCAAAAATTACAACAATTAGCAGCACAAACTAAAGGGACAGCCTTTTATTCAAATCAAATAGATGCTTTAATAAAAACATTGTTGGAAAACAAAGAATACAAAGCGATTCAAAAAGATGTTGTAACCAAATCTCCTTTGATTGATTGGAAATGGTTGTTAGTTTTGATTGCTGTTTTGCTTTCCACTGAATGGTTTGTTCGGAAATACAACGGAATGTTGTAGTTAGTTCCTAAGATATTGGACTTTGTAAGTATTGTGAATTAATAATTAGGTAATTATGGATTTTAGATTAAAAGTATTTTTCACAGTCGCAACTCGATTGAGTTTTACTAAAGCTGCTGCCGAATTATTCATTACACAACCTGCAATTTCCAAACATATTCAAGAACTCGAAGAAGAATACAAAATCAAACTTTTTGATCGCAACGGTTCTAAAATAAAGCTGACAAATGCTGGCGATGTATTATTAAAACACACTAAAAACATCTTTGAAATTTACAGAGAAATTGATTTTGATATGAGCACTTTTCATAACGAACGTAAAGGTTTGTTGCGACTGGGAGCAAGTACTACAATTTCTCAATATATAATTCCACCATTATTAGCACGTTTTCATCAAAAACTAGAATCTGTAAAGGTGAGTTTACTTAACGGAAATACGGAACAAATAGAAAGCGCTTTACTTAATAAAGAAATTGAAATTGGAATAGTCGAAGGACAATCTAAAAATCAATCGATAAAATATACCCAATTTATTAAGGATGAGTTGGTTTTGGTTTGTAATCTAAATAATCCATTAGTTCACAAAAAAGAAGTTACTCCAGAAGACTTAAAGTTATTACAATTTGTTATGAGAGAACAAGGTTCTGGTACACTTGAAGTTATTGAATATGCCTTAAAACCTTTTCATATAAAAATCGATCAGTTGCAAATTGAAATGCAATTAGGAAGTACCGAAAGTATAAAATCTTATCTAATTAATTCCAATTGTGTTGCTTTTATGTCAATACACGCAGTTTCTAAAGAATTAAAAAATAAAGAATTGCAAATAATTGATGTTGAAGGTTTAACGATAGATCGTTATTTTTATATCATTACTTTACAAGGAAAAACTGATTCTCTTTCGGAATTGTTTATAAAAAACATTTCAAATTACCATAACTTAAAGTTATAGTAGATTATTTTAAACGATTGGCGTGGCCTGGCTTTTAGGACGACATTTGCAGTATTAAATGTCACCAAATAATGAAAGCAAATAGTATTGAAACTCCAGTATTGATTAAAACGAATGCTAGTGTGCAACAAGTAATTTTTGTTGTATTTCTAATTCTTTGTTTATTTCCAGTTATTTCACCAGCAATAGCGTTGTTTTTGGGGTTGATTGTTGCTAATTTATCAGGACATCCTTTTTTACATTTAAATCATAAAGCGACGACTATATTATTGCAGATTTCGGTTGTAGGTTTAGGTTTTGGAATGAATGCTCACAGCGCAGTTTCAGCAGGGAAGGAAGGCTTTATTTTTACAGTTGGTTCTATAATAGCAACGATTATTTTAGGAACACTATTAGGAAAGTGGCTTAAAATCCAAAAGAAAACGTCTCATCTTATCTCTTGTGGAACAGCAATTTGCGGAGGTAGTGCTATTGCTGCTATTGCACCAGTAATCAAGTCTGATGAAAAACAAACTTCTGTGGCTTTGGGAGTCATATTCATTCTGAATTCTGTTGCGTTGTTTACTTTTCCGATTATTGGCCATTGGTTACAAATGTCACAAAACGATTTTGGTATGTGGTGTGCTATTGCTATTCACGACACCAGTTCTGTTGTGGGAGCTGCCAATAAATATGGAGCAGAAGCTTTGCAAGTAGCCACAACTGTAAAATTAGCCAGAGCTTTATGGATTATTCCCGTGGCTTTGATTACTTCTTTGGTTTTTAAAAATAAAACCAGCAACATAAAAATCCCTTATTTTATTGGATTGTTTATTTTGGCAATGATTTGCAATAGCTATTTTTCTTCAGTTGCGAATGTTGCTCCCCATTTGGTTTCTGTTGCAAAAACAGGCCTTGTAATTACTTTGTTTTTGATAGGAGCGGGGCTGAACTTTTCTGTTTTGAAAGCGGTGGGTTTGTTGCCTTTGTTGCAGGGAATTATACTTTGGGTGAGTATCGCTAGTATTACTTTATTGGGGATTTTGTACTTTTAGGAAATCATACCACTCAATACTATTCCTCAATCCACATCCGGTAATCTTGTCATCCTGACGAAGGAAGGATCCCACACAAGCCATTTCGCAAAGCATATCCACAAAGTGAGTCAAATAGAATGCGCGAAACTACCTTGTGGAGATTGCTTCGCCAATTCGCTTTCGCTCGTGTCCTAAATGAATGACAATATTGTGTAAAAAAAAAAGTCTTCATTTGGGACTTCAGTATTTTTAGACAGCTGTGCTTTTTTTCGTCTTCTTTTTGACATATAGCCTCTGAGTGTATAATTATAGCCTTTTAGTATTTAATTATATTCTCTGAGTGTATAATTATAATCTCTGTGTGTGTATTTTTTCTTCACAATGCACAAATTTATATTTGTATAGTTCAATTCCTGTCTGTGTTAAAGTTTTATCAAATGATAAAAGTCATCTTTATAATTCATTGGGTCTTATATATTTGAAAAAAATAAAAAGTGTTTTTTCAGATTTAACTAAGCTATATGAAATGATAAGAAACGAACAAGAATACATTGAATGGATAATATCTCAAGGTGTAGGGAAAAAGGACAAAGTAGCTTCGTCTATTAAGTCATATGTTTCATATTTGAATTCAGTTTCACGATTAATAAATGAAGATATTTCAAAAAAAAATCTTTATGATGAAAACTGTATTTCAATGATTATAAGTGAAATTCAAAAAAATGGAGTTAACACAAAATCTATCCCTAAATATATAACTGCAATGCGCCAATATGTTAAAATGGTCAATAGTTCGATAAAAATGAGGAACCTGTAAACTCGAAAACGCAGATTTGCAAACCGTGAATTCATAGAACATCGACAAAGAGAATACTGAAACAAAAAGAATATAAAAATCAATTTGGACTTGACAATTGGAAAGGGCACGGTTTATAAATCTGCGCTATCGGGAAGCTAAAATGGAAGTTGAAAATGGAAGAACTTTTGAAATAAAATAAATAATTAAAGAACCTTGGACAATATGAAAAAAACGTTATTCACTTTATTAATTTTAATAATATCAAGCAAAACCTTTTCTCAAACTGATGATGAATTTCAATATATAACATCTTCTAAAAGTGGTAATGAACTTTATATACATTTTGAAAAAGATAATTACGGAACAAAAGAATTTTGGTTAAAAATAACCGAACCAATCAAAACTATTAAAAATAAGAGTGGAAAATTAATAAAAACTGGTGGAGGTTATACTCTTGAATATATTAAAATGGATTGTGCAGAAAAAGAATATTCATCTTCTGACGCAATAAAATATGATAAAAATGGAAATCCAACACGACGACCGGAATATTATGACACACAAGGCGAAAAAATTATTCCAGGTTCTGTGATGTCAAGTGTTTACAGATATATTTGTGAAACTGAATAAAAAAACTAACCCGATAGCGCTGATTTGCAATCCGTACACACAGAACATCGATAAAGAGAACACAGTAACAAAAAGTATAGAAAAATCAATTTGGACTTGACAATTGGAAAGGGCACTGATTATAAATCCGTGCTATCGGATTAACAAAAATTAGCAAATACAAACCATGAGTATTATAGTAATAGGAAACGACAGTGAATTTACTTTGGGTGAAGAAAAGGTTTTTAGTAAAATTAAAAGTCTATACTCCCCAACAAATTATCAAGCTTTTTTATACCTAAAACCACGAATAAGAAATCTAGAACCCGACTTTATATTAATTGACCCATACAAAGGTGTATCAATAATTGAAGTTAAAGACTGGAGTTTGAATTATATCTCTAGTATAAACAGATTAAAAGTTAATCTTAAAACAGGAAAGGTAGACGACAATCCTGCTTTTAAAGCAAACCAATACTTCAATCTCTCAAAAGGACTTTTTGAATCAGATATAAGATTATTAGATAATAATGCTAATCCGTGCTATAATCTTTACAGTATTGTTGTTCTTCCAAATATGACTTTAAGCGAACATTCAAAACTTGGAGACGTATTACATCAACCACCATCAAAAGTAATTTTGAGTGAAAAACTAAGAAATCTTGGATTTAATGAGTTATTTGGTGATTCATCATGTTTAATTCAGCAAGGACAACTGTTGGTTCTAAGAAGTATTTTATTCCCTGAAATTAAAATTCTAGACACTACTAACCTCGACGTTGAAAATATAGGTAACAATGATGAAATCTTATCTACAATTAAAGCATTAGATTCTTCCCAAGAACAATTTGCGAAAAGAATCCCTAATGGGCATTATATGGTAAGTGGAGTTCCCGGGAGTGGCAAGACAGTTATATTACTTTCACGGGCAATTCATCTGCTGAAAGAAAATCCTACATGGAAAATTAAAATTGTCACTTATAATAGGTCATTGGCAAGAAAATTAGAAAATAGGATGAATATGTTGAACAATGATTTTCTATATATGGGGATTGAAAGAGAAAATATCTTCATTTCCACCTTTCATAAACTAGCTCTAGAAATTGCAAATATTTGCGTTCCACAATATCCAAGTGAAGTATTTTGGAATGGTGAACTTCCAAATCAGGCAATTCAAAAAGCAGTCCCATGTATGATGCTGTCCTAATTGACGAATACCAAGACTTTTATGACGATTGGATAAAACTTTGTATTAAGATTTGCAAGAAACATAATCATGAAAATGAACTAAAGGAAAACATATTTCTTGCAGGTGACAGATTGCAAAGTATATACAATCCAAGAGAACACAGTTGGGAGCAATTAGGGATTAAAATCAGAGGAAGAAGTAAGTTACTTAAGCATACATATAGGTCTGGAAAAAGTCACATAGATCTTGCGCTAAAAGTATTACTTACAGATAAAACATTAAAAAGAGAAGTTGAACGTTTCTATGAAGGAAAGAACGGGATTGATAATGAAACAAATTTAATGAGCGAGATTCAATTTATTGAGGGAGGACCAAACACTATAGCTGACTTACTTCATAACTTAATAAATATAGTTGGATACAATTATGGAGACATTATGATTTTGTTCCCAACACTTCAAAATGCACAACAGTTTTATTCGATCTTATCACCCCAAATTCAATCTAACGCAAAAGTTACCAAAGAAATAATTGAGAATACATTAATTATTACAACATATCATTCATCAAAAGGGCTTGAAAGTCGGATTTGTATTATGGCTAATGCTGATGGAATAACAGATCTAAAGCTATTATATGTTGCGATGACAAGAGCATCTCAACGATTATATATTCATGCTTTCAATTTTGCAAATTCTACAATTGCTCAAAAAATTAGAGAAGGCAACTTAATAGAAGCTGATTCAATTGAAGCAAACATAAATGGCAATTTATTGGATTTAAGGCGCAACAACCCAATTGATGAGATAGATGACTTACCATTCTAATTAAGGAAATATGTCCCGCTGCCGCAAGAATCTTTAGTGTGTCACACCTTGCTAAACATCAAAAAAATCTAAAAATAATTAAATCATCAATTAGTCCTTTTGTCCTGAATAATCGATAGCACTACTATTCTATAATTTTCAGCTTTATAAGCCAATCATCGCTCTTCGAAGTCTCATGAACTTCGAACTTTTTAAATATTATTGAAAACAGTAAATCTATTAAAAGTATGCTGAGACTTGCTCTTCTTAAAAGGTTGGATTATGTTTTCCAATAGAGAAGGGAATTTCTAATGATTTTAAAGTTTATTGTAAGTGGCTGGTGTGAAATAAAAAGAGAGAAGAACTTTAATAAAATCTAAAATGATAAATACAATGGAATTAACAATTAAAGCTGAATTAGAGGTAAACAAAAAAGAAATAGACATTCATAGTAAATTTTACACTACAAAGTATAAAGGATTTGGTTCGCTATGTGGACATCATATTAGTATTGTATCTCATATCATTACAGATAAGGCTACAAATGATACTGTGTCAATGCATTTGGTTCAAAGAAAACACCCAAATGCTGATAGTATTCCTGAGATAGTATTTTTCGGTACTTATAAAGAGTGCGAGGAATTTATTGGTAGTCTTCCAGATAAGAAATAATGTTTTGAGATATAACAACTCTTCGAAGTCGAGAGACTTCGAAGAGCGGGTAAAAACTAACCCGAAACTGACTGCATAAACGGACAAACAAAGTATGAAACAGATAATCATTTTTTTAACATTTACAATGATGTCAGTTCAAGGATTTGCGAATGTAAATTACATTGACATCTCCAAAATCAGTAGTGACCCCAAACTTGTTAGTGCTTTTAATTTTTTAAAGGAGAACACGAAATATTATGATAAATGGACAAGCAAATGGAGTCACGACAAACCGAAAGCGGTTTTAGTAAGACAACTCCACCAATACTTCAGATTTTTTTCTGTACTCAGGTCAAAAAACGAGGAAACTTATTTGCTTCTTGGCGACATTGCACATTATCTCTACAACATGGACGATAATGCTTATTTTAACATTGCCATTACAAATTATGAAACAGCAGTAAAAAGCAACCCAACAGATTATAGGTGTTATTGGTTTCTTGGTAATCACTACGTATTTACAAAAAATCCAAATTTCTCCATTGAAAAATTTAAGAATGCGGAGAAATTATTGCCAACTGAACAACCTGCTGACTTTTGGAATGATTACGCTACTGCAACAGCAGTAACCAATATGCCTTCGCATTGCATTTACGCAATGGACAAAGTGAAAAGCATTTCAGGAGAGGAAGGAAGTTTTCAGCAACAACTTGGTAAAGCAATATACAGGAGAATTGTTCCGATGGACAAAAATGAATCTTACAAGAAGGAAGATATTTGGACAGCAAGCCAAAGCGATGAAATAGCTTTCACTTCACGGCCATTAGGAATAAAAATTTTAGTTGACTCAACATGGAATTTAGAGCCTACTGATTATAAAAAAAATATAGGAGCGATTCTTATGATACCGCCATCTATTGCTAATAAAAAAGACAAAAAATTACCTACTCCGTTGTAATCTTTATGAAAACAGCAAATGACAACGATAAACTGAGTGACTATATTAACAATTTTGTTTCAAAGTATTCCAATAAAAAGCAAATCAGTTTCTCTGACAAATACGATAAGATAATTGCTTACGAAATTCAGGAAAAGTCAATGTATCAAAATTTGGGAGGTGGACACTTGTATATGATAGGCATTGAAAGAAACGCGCCCAAATATCCTGGACTGCTTTTAGAAAATCCTGCAACGATGCCGAAAGGAATTCCAGGTCAAGTAAATTACTACAGAGCAACCGACAGCCAAGACAGATTCAAAGGAAAAATGTTTTATTTAATCATGCTTGACAGTTGCGAAGACATCCATGAACAATCGCTTGCTGTTTTCAAGACACTATTCAACAGTCAAATAATAATTGAATAACAATATTATGTGTAAATCACTTATTCGAGTTGGAATTGTGGCGAGCGGAGTAAATGCTCAAAGATCTAGTAGCCCGCTCTTCGATTCCGAATGTTTTCGGGATTCGCCTTCGAACTTTTATAAATGTTCTTGAAAGTAGTAAATCTCCGATGGATTGAAATTAATGGCTGTTAAAAAAAACATGCTGAATACTATTTTTCGATAGTTAAAAAAGCTGAAAGGCATAATAAATGTTGAAATCGACAGTTTAGAACTCTTTTTATATCGCCCTCAATTCTAAATTACACCAATGCTTAAGCGAAATAATTTTATGAAAATCAAAATATTTATCTTCTCAATAGTTTTTTTGTTTTCGGCTAACTCATTTTCTCAAAAATTTGAAATAGGGAAACGATTAATACCAGATAAACAATTCAAATTACTGGATTTTTCTCCCATGACCCGTGTTTTAACTTATCAATACATTGGCCCCAAAGAATCGCATTTATATAACAGGAAACTAGGTGAAATCCTTATAGGTATTCAAAACGGAATAATAGTGACCATTGTGTATAATTTAATTCCTGAGAAAGAGGATGAAGGTGTTCCAAATACGACTTTGGAATCAATCCAAAAAAAAATGTCTCAACCTCTTATTCAATTTCGATATGGGTGTTATGCGGCCAATATTGGCAATAAGACCATTTCATTAAGAAGGAGATACAACAGTCCTCTATCCCTAAATAAAGACAGGATAATGTTTTTTACAACCATCAAGTATAGCATTTTAATGCAGTAATTTAATTCGTATTGCATATATCATATAAATGAAAAACACTAATTGAAGAATAAAATTTCCCCATGAAACATATTTTAAAAACTTTGATAATTGCTCTATTATTTGTTATTGCAAGTTGCAATCAAAAAGAAAAGGATGATACAAATAAAGTTCTTACAATGTATGTTGGAGGTCTTCCAGATTGGAAAGCTTTTGAACGTAGCAAAGTTATTGATAAAAAATGGGGTATTGAATGCGAACTGTTAGGCTGTAGCGGATCATCTGTAGCTGAAAAACTAAATAAAAAGACCTATGAAATTCTCGAAAAACGATACGGGAAATTTTGGAGTGAGATTCATAGTCAGGAAGTAATTGAAGAAACATTAAATTGGATGCTTGTACACGATTTATTGGAAAAAGATAAAACTGTAATTGACTTGCAAAAGAAACGTGGTGAGGAGTTCGATGATCTAAGACTTTATATAGAACCTTTAAGACAATTTGAATATGTAGTTTATAGTGTTGGATATGAAGATATCAATAAGGAGTCAGTAGGTGTGTCTTACTTTCGGTGCAAAGTAAATATCAAAACAAAAAAAGTAACTTTAATAAGTGACCAATTGATTAAACATAATGCTTATTCGAATTTTTACTAATGTTTAGCCTGCTGTGCATAGTTCATGACTTTTCTCTTTTATGTTCTTTAAAACTGCAGAATAGGATAAAAGCCTCCAGCATTTCGCTGTCAAGATATTGTGTAAAAAAAAATTGTGGAATATTGTCTTGCTCATCTCCCTTGGTTAGAATGACAACAGAATGGGATAATTTTACGGACTAGCTGAACTTCACTAGTACTTGTGTTTAATTAAAATTGATTTTTTTCGTTTTATCGTGATTAAATGGAATCGGATGTAATCATAGTAAAGGGCGATAAAGAGAAAAATAACAGCAATAAACAGCGTTTTTAGAAGCAGAAAACCATATATGAACCCGCCCATAAAACAACCTAGAAAGAAGAAAAAAATAATGGAAAGCCTTAGATAGATAATAGTTTTTAAAGCGATTCTTTCTTCTGTTTTTTTGTAAAAAAATAATTGAGATAATTCTATTCCTAAGTCAGTAAAAAGGCCAGTTAAATGCGTGGTTCTAACAGTAGATTTTGAGATTTTGGTCACCAATGCATTTTGAATTCCCATCGCGAAAAGGAGGGCAAATGCAATCCATTTTTCTTCGAATAAATAAAAATTAGGAAGCATACTAAAAAGTCCTACGGAAATCAAAATGGCAATTTCGATAGCTATTGCGGGTAGATGAGAAAGATTTTTATTTTTTTTAGAAATTAATTCAGCTAAAAAGTTTGATACGAAAGCACCCGCTAAAAAAAACAGTGTATAAATTAAAAAAACAATAGCAGATTGATAGTTATGTTTGGTTGTTTCTTCTGCAAAAAAGGCAAAATGGCCGGTTACATTTGTTGTTAACGTATTTACAGCCAAAACTCCTGTGATATTCACAGTCCCTGCCACAAAAGATAATAGTATGGCAAGACGTAAATTATGTTTTGATGTTCTGTTGCTGCCTTGATGCCTAAACATATTAATTTAGTTCTTTTGAATTAATATAAAATTAAACCCCAGTTTGTTTAAATTATCTTTAAAAAAGATACTTTTGTAATTCAATAAAATAAATATAATGAAAAATTTTAAATTAAAACACACTATCCTAACATTCACTGTAATTGGTATTGGTTTTATCACTTTGTCGTGGGGAATTGTAGGTCATGAAAGAATTAACAAAGCTGCAGTAATGGCTTTGCCTAAACCGCTTCAAGTATTTTTTTACAATCACATTGATTTTATAACTCAGGAAGCTTCTGTTCCAGATATTCGTAAATACGCATTGAATTACAAAGAGGAAAATCCGAGACATTATTTGGATATGGAAAATTTTGGTGCTGTAGAAGATATGCCAAAAACATTAGAAGAAGCCAAAAAAAAATATGATGCTAAATTTCTAAATGATAATGGTATTTTGCCTTGGTATATTGAAGATATGATGGTTAAATTAACCAAAGCATTCAAAGATAAAAACAGAGCTGAAATTTTATTTCTTGCTGCCGATTTAGGGCATTATATTGGAGATGCTCATATGCCGTTGCATACTTCTGCAAATCACGATGGACAATTGAGCGATCAAAAGGGAATTCATTCATTATGGGAAAGCAGGTTGCCTGAATTATTTGCCAAAAACTACAAATTGAATGTTCCAGAAGCGCATTATTATGAAGATGTTCATAAAGCTACTTGGGATATGATTAATGATACACACAGCTTAGTTGAACCATTATTAACAATTGATAAAAAATTAAGAACTTCAACTCCAGAAAATCAAATTTTTGTTATGGATGCCAATGGGAAAGTGGTGAAAAACAAATATAATTCTGCTGTGTTTTCAGATGAATATGCTACAAAGCTGAACAATCAATTAAACGGAATGGTCGAAAATCAGATGAAAAAAGCAATTACTGCTACGGCAAGTTTTTGGTATACAGCTTGGGTAAATGCTGGAAAACCTGATTTAAGTAATTTAGATTCTAAAGAACTTACTAATCGCAATAGTAAAGCTTTAAAACAAGACACAAAATTGTTTCAAAAAGGAAATCTTTTCGGAATGCAGAATCAAAATGATTAGAAAGTTTTGTTTCTACTATTAATTTTAAGTTCAAAAAAATATAAAACAAAAGCCTGTTATTCACTCATAACAGGCTTTCTTATATTTTAAAATTTACCACAAAATTAATCTCGTCCATCAACTGGTTTTTGCTGCTCCTTCATCATTTCAGCATTCAGGCTATCAGAAAGAACATTGCTCATACCCACTTTTAGTTTATTATTTAAGCCTGATACTATTTTGTCTTTATTGCCCATTAATGCAGTATAACCATCCAGAGCAACATCCTGAGGATCAGCCAATGAATCTTTGTCCTGCACTATTTTACTGTTTGTCATATTAGCTTTATTGAAAAAGTCTGTATTTGTAGGTCCTGGAAGTAAAGCAGTCACGGTGATATTTGTATCTTCTAATTCAGATCGCAATGCTTCCGAAAATGAAAGTACAAAAGCTTTAGTTCCATGGTACACCGATTGCCAAGGTCCAGGAGTTTTACTTGCTATAGAAGCCAGATAAAGAATTTTCCCTTCGTTTCGAAGCAACATGTTTTTTAAAAAGTGTTTGGTTAATATAATCGTAGCATTAATATTTAAGTTCACAATATCTAATTCTCTTTTGAGATCAGTATCCTTAAAAAGTCCATAAATTCCTTGTCCGGCGTTATTGACTAGAACGTTGATTTCAATACCTCTCTCGTCTAATTCCTGACATAAACCAAAAACATCTTCACTTTTAAAAAGATCTCTGGCAGAAGTAAATACACGAACTCCATACTGCTTTAATTCATCTGCCGTCACATCCAATTCGTCCTGATTTCGGGCAACAATGACCAAGTTGTATTTATCTTTTGCAAAAAGTTTTGCAAGCTCATAACCAATTCCTTCTGTAGCACCTGTAATAAGGGCATATTGATGTTGATTTTCCATGACAATTTAAATTATAAAAATTAATAAGGAATGAATTTAAATAAGTTAATTATCTGATTTTTATATGATTATCTTCAATTGTTGCAATATTCACCACTTTTTATTGTAAATGAAACTACACCACTAATTTCTCCGCATACGAAATTTCCAAAGGCAAATAAACATAAATAGAAGTACCTACGCCTGGAAGACTGGATGCCCTGATAAAACCTTTATGATTCCACACAATTTGCTGAACAAATGTCAAACCCAATCCTGTACCGTATTGAATATTATTGCCTTGCAGTTTATAAAATGGGTTGAAAATAAGTGTTTCAAAATCTTTTTGGAATCCCATTCCGTTATCACTAACAGATAATTTGACATATTCTGTGTGTGAATTAGCATCCAAAAGGTCAAAATCCTCTAATTCAAGTTGATGGACGTTTACTTTTATTTGCGGATGACTATCTTGTTTTGCATATTTTATGGCATTTGAAATTAAATGGATAAAAAGCATATGAATTTGATACGGAATAACATTTAAGGTGGGCAACAAATCGGCTTCGATAACAGCGTTACGTTCTTTAATCATTGGTTTTAGCGTATTCAGCGCTTTCTTTAACAGCACATTCAGATCGGTTTTTTTGAATTTTTTTTCTTCAAAATTAATTTTAGAATAATTGATAAGATCTTCCATTAGCAGATTAAGATTTTTTGCCGCAGACAATAATCTGTTGATGTTGTATCTTCCAACCTCAGATAAATTGTTTTCACTATCAATGATTTTTTTGGCAAACATCGAAATCTTACTCACCGGATCTAAAAGGTTGTGACTAGCTGCCGCAGTGAATGATTTCAGTTGTTGACTTTGTTTGGAAAGCTGGATATTTTTGGCCCGTAAGGATTTATTATATTCCTCAGATTCAGTAATGTCTTCAAAAGCGAGCAGCACCATTCCTTTCGGTATAGATTCTTCAATGAAGGCGGTGCTTACTAGCATAGTTTTTTCTTTGCCACCACTTTCATTAAATTGAATTTTAATATTGTCTACCGTTTCGTTGCGGCTGATTTTTTTTAGAACAGATTCTTTAAACTCGGCAGTATTCCAATTAGAATTTCCCAAATCAAATATTGAAAATTCTTCTGTGTGTTCTTCTTGCATTTCAAAATAGCTGTAAAAAGCTGGATTGGCGCTGTGAACGATAAAATTTTTATCTATAATAAGCAGCGGCTCTTTAATTGTTTTTACAATTGATTCGTAAAAATTTCGCATCGAAGCTAATTCTTTACGGCGGTCATTAAGTTCTTCGTTTGTAAACGAAAGCTCTTCATTATTAGACCGAAGTTCTTCTGCAGCGACTTCCAGTTGTTCATTCAAAAGCTGTAATTCTTCAGTACGTCGGGACAATTCTTCATTACTGGTTTGAAGTTCTTCAAAATAAATTTGTTGTTCTTCGCTTAACTGCTTAAAATCATTTTGAAGCATGATTAATTCTTCATTATTCGGATCAATATCCACACCATTAAATGTTTCTCCTTTGCCTGACTTTCTATAAAAAATAATCATCAACAAATCTGTATGCGCGGCCAAATACACCACCTCAAACGAAACTAAAAACGCCTGACTTTTGATTTTTATATTGTCTGCAGCAAAGTTTTTTTTCTCGTTTCGGGCTCTTAAAATGGCATTTCTTAAAGAAAACCGCAGTTCCTGAGGTGCCATGTTCATAATATTAAAACTCGGTTTGCCCGGCGGTGGCTGTAAAAATGGACTTGTGTCACCATGAAAATACACGATTTCGAGATCTTCATTTATTAAAACAGCCGCTGGCGAATAGCTTTCGAGCAGAATATCAGAAATAATTTTTCTAAAATCTTTTTTAGCCAGTAAAGGAGTTATTGGTTCGGCAGTTTGGTTTCTGAGGAAATTGATATCTTTAATGAGATTAGGAATAACAAGGTCGCTTTCTACATTTTTTCGAATATAAATTTTTTCTTTTTCTTCGACTGCTGTAAATAAATTTTGTTGGCTATAAGCCGATTCAGCTTTTCCAAGAAACAGAAAACCATTTTCCTTAAGTGCATAATGAAACGAAGTAAGCACCTGATTTTGAAGTTCAGTATTAAAATAAATCAGGACATTTCTGCATGAAATAAAATCAATTCGTGAAAACGGAAAATCCTTTGTTAGATCATGCATAGCAAAAACACAATTGTCCCGTATCGCTTTTTTGACATGGTATCCATTTTCTCTTTTTATAAAATATTTTTCGATTCTTTTGGCATCTATATTTTTTAAATCCTGAAGCGTGTAAATACCTGCGCGAGCTTTTTCAATACATTTGAGCGAAAGATCAGAAGCAAAAATCTTTACCGATATATTTCTGTTATTAATTTTTTGCAAATATTCATCCAACACAATGGCTAGCGAATAAACCTCTTCACCTGTGGAGCATCCAGCAGACCAAATTCGCAATTCGTTATCGCTCAATCTTTCGATCAGAGAAGGAAAAACAATTTGTGACAAGCTATCATAAAACTGCGGATCACGAAAAAAATACGTTACCGGAATCAGGAAATCATTAAACAATAAATCCTGTTCTGCTGGACTGTTTTTTAATAAATTAAGATATTGTTCCCCCGTTTCCTGTTTGGTAAAAACCATTCTCTTGGCAATTCTTCTGCGGAGTGTTTGTGGTTTATAGTTATGAAAATTAGTTCCAGACCTTAAAACTACAAGGTTGACAATGCTGTTAAAAATATTCTGTTCCTCTACAGTGACCTCTTGTTCCTGATAGGCATGGTTGGCCAAGTAACTTTTATTGATCTCGAGAAGTATCGAAGTTGTTTGTTCTGACGATGTAATGTAATCTATAAAATCTGAAGTGGTTTTATTGAGAACAAACCCGCTTTTGGTTACTGCCGAAATGGTCGCACCTCCAAATTCCCTAATTGTTTTTAACCCAGAAACACCATCCATCGTTGACCATGACAACAAAAGACCTACGGCATAGCTGTAATATTTTTGCGCAAGCGAATAAAAGAATATATCAAGACTGTTTGTGGTTTTGCTACTTCGGATAGCGGGTTTAAGCATAAGGTCGCCATTTTCCCAGGTTAAAAAATTTCCAGGAGGAATCACATAAATATGATTCGGAGATAAATCTATTGTACTGACAATTTCATGTACTGGAAGTTTGGTATGCAAACTAATTTCTTCGGTTAAATTTTGATGTTGTCTGGCGGCCAAATCTTCAAATACCAAAAAAGCCATCCCGGAATCGAGCGGAAGATTGGCAATACTAGTTTTTAAATTATCAATTTCGGCATAGCTGGTTCCGATACCAACCACTGGAAATGATGAGTTTATATTTTGATTAGTTTGTTTTTCAGAAGCATTCATTTTGCAAATTTTGTAAACTGTTTATTTTTTTTGTTTGTTAATGAAGCCAACTTTTTATTAATTCAATCTAAGAGTCGCTTTCCCCAAATTAGTAGTTCAAGTTTTTCTGCATATTGAATTCTATCAGGAAAATTGGTGAGGCTGTATTTTCCTGTATCATATAGAATATCATTTATTGTAACATCTAAGTTTTGAAGTTCCCATTCTTTATGATGAATATCAAATCGGTACAATTTGTTGTTCGAGGTTTCATAAAGAGCGTGTCTTTCAGTAAGCCACAAATCCAAGGCTGTTTTTTCTGCCAGCGGCCTGGTTTTTCCAATGTTGATGTCCAGGGATTGATAGTTTTCGGTATTTTTAGAAATCAGCCTCTTTTGTTCCCATTTAATATCTGATTTTTGATAGGGAAGTCCAATAAAAACTCTAGTTAGTAAAACATCTATCAACTTATTGGTTTCGATCGAAAACATATAAATTCCCGGTATGCCATCTTTTATAACATAAGTACGGACATTTATTTCGTGAAAATTGGAAATATAAGGAAACGGAGGAAGGTTTCGCAATCGCATGTTTTTGACATCAAATGCGACTAGCGAAATCCAAGCCATATTATTGAAAGTATCGAGCTTAATTGTTTTTGGTATAAACTCTTCTATATAATAAACAGGAATTTCCCAATGTAGAAAAATAGTATGATGCCATTCCTGAAAATATTTCCATTTTTTTTGTGGAAGTGGAAACTGTCTATTATCCGTGTTTGCTAATATTTCCTTTATTTTACCCATATCGAAAAGTTAATGCATTATGATTTATTCATTTAAACAATCAATAATATAGTAGCTTTAATCATTATGGATTAGTTGTTTCGCCACCCTGAACCCAATCTAAAGCCTGCTGAAACTCGGATTTTTTAAACCCACGAAATTCACCAGGAACAATATAACTGAAGCCATTTGTAAAACTTATTGCGCTTTCATTGTCCGTCACGATAGCAGCGCGATTCCATTTGCCCAGATTTTTCAAACCTACCAATGCATCTTCAAGCCAAGCTGCAGCAGTGAAGTTTTTAATTTCGGTATCAATCAAAAACAAAAAATTAATTTCATCGATGTTTTTCACAAGTTGTGTTACAGCTGGTATCAGCACTGTTTTATAGTCTTCTGCTGTTACTTCTCCTGTTGCTTTAAAAGCTGCCACATTATAAGGGCTATCAATAATCTGTATCATAATTGTCTATTTTTTAATTAACTAAATTTAATTCTACTATATCAGTTTTTGTTATAGAATATTGTTTAGTTTTTACAGAATATCGATATAATCGGTTTTAAATTAGTGTATTAGGTAATTTGTTATAAAAATTATGTAAATTATTTATGGATAAATGTAAAAGATAGAGTTACTGTTAATTTTATTTTTGAATAAAAAATTATCTCTTAATGAGAAGGAAGGAAGATTAGGATATTAAGAAATAAACATTTTTCAAACATTAAACTTAGCATGTGATGAAAGTAATTTATACAAAAGTTCATGGATATCTCGACTACGTATTAGGATTTATTTTATTACTAGTTCCTTCACTTTTGCAATTGGATAGTAATAGTCTAGAGAGTCTTATATTTTACATTCTTTCAATTTTGACTTTGTTTTACAGTATTCTTACAGATTATGAATTAGGAGTTTATAAAGTGCTTCCTATGAGAATGCATCTTATTGCGGATTTGCTAGCAGGTGTTTTTCTACTGACATCACCTTGGATATTTGGATTTTACCACACTATTTATTTGCCACACGTGATTTTAGGTTTGATCGAAATAGGTATTGCTATTTTAACAAAATCAGAAGTGCAATATGCTTGATGAATCTATTAAGTGATTCTCGATAAGTTTCAAATCAGTTGACAATCTTTTTATTAGAGATTTTCAACTTTTTTTATTTCATTTTTTATCAAAATAAAACCAGCAATTAGTAAAGTTATTCCGAACATTAAAAACCCATAGTTCCATAATTCGGGGTTCGCGGTTGCTTCTCTCACATTGTGAAGTTTTAAAATTTGGTGGTTTATTATTCCTTCAATTAAATTAAAAATTCCCCAGCCAGTTAAATTTCCTCCGATTAAAAGTTGTACAGATTTATTGATATTATTCTGGTTTTGCAATCTCCAAAGCAAATAGATTCCGATCGTTGTTGCTAGAAATGTGAACAGATGAAAAATGCCATCCCAAAACATGTTTACACTTTTGTTAAGCAATGTATTTGAAGGTATTGAGTTCGAAAGCATTTGATGCCATTGCAATATTTGATGCAACACAATTCCATCTGCAAATCCGCCCATTCCAATCCCAATGATTAATGCAGCGGCAATCTGTGGAGCAAACAATTGCGAATAAACGTGTTTATATGATCGTAAAGAAAAATAGGTCAAAAGAATTAAAACAATTGTTAACACTATAAATGCAGAAAACATCTTAAAGCCTTGCAGATCATAACTTTTTGCAATGCAGTTTTGTAGTTGCTTATTGCAGTTAACACAGGAATAGCCGTTAGTTGTGACTAATATACTTGTTGTTAAAATGAATTTGAAATTTGTTATTTTCATTGTAAATGTATTTAGGATTTGATTCATAGATTAAAATAAAGCCACCAATAGGCAGCTTTATTTTATAAATAGATTTTATGAAAAATTAATCTCTGATTTCAATTCTTGTGCGCTCAGGCACAGTTCTGGTCATTAGTGCAGCAGCAATTTCAATCACACCTAAAGTGACATGGTGTCCATAAACAATTTCTGAAAAACCCAAAATCCATGGTGATGCCGCCAGTAAAATTCCTGAAAGGATATCAAGTATTAGGTGAAATTGCATCGGAATGAGTTTAAAAAAACTTACTTCATAATCAGTGAGCAGACTATAAATAATTACTGCAATACCCGCTACATAAAGTACAATACTCTCCTTCCCATTCATGTTAAAACCGAACAATGAAGGCGCTGCTAACAAAAATATTCCCATTATATAATCGATATATCCGTGGGTTTTGGTATCAATAATTTTCATGACTTTAGTTTTAAATGATTAAAAATAGTGTGTGGTTAAGTTCTAATTCGTCTGGTTTTCTTGTCAGATGAAAACAGCAACAATAAGACAGCGCCAGTAATAAGAATACCTACGGCAGTCCTGATTAAAAGTTTTTCTTTATTGTATTTCCATTCTGATTTTAATCCTATTTCTTTTGGAACATTCGGAATATGTCCTCTTGACAAATCATCAACGAAACCTTCGATCATGTCAATTCGGTCAGCAATCATCAACGGAAGCCATCTCATATAAGTTGATTCACTAAATTTATACGCAATTCTTCGAATGAATCCGCTTAAACCACTTGGAGGTCTTGAAGTGCCATAAACCGCCGGAAGATTTGGTCGTTCAACTGAATGGAGTATTTCTACAGTTTCATCTTGTTGATCAGGACGTTCCCAGGAATATCCTTTATGTTCGTCATTGTTTCTTTTTTTAATAGGGTAGGTGGGATCGTTTTCTAAGTTCATATCGACTCCCCATCCTTTAATATGGTTGTGATTGCCCCGTCTTTTATTTGAAAAATCTTCGGGACTTGTTTGATCTGTTATCATAATATAAAATTTAAAGTTAATTAGTCTGCAGATGGCGGAATCAAAACAGTTTTTATACAATTATCTAGTTTTGAGGAAAATATGTGGTATGCTTCAGAAACTTCTTCAAGCGGAATCCTATGTGTTATTAGTCCTTTAGGATTAAGCACTCCCGATTGAACATGGTCAATAAGTCTTGGCAAAAGTCTTTTAACAGAAGCTTGATTGGCACGGATTGTAATTCCTTTATTAACCACATTTCCAATAGGAACTAGGCTGTCGATTGGTCCGTAAACACCAACTATAGAAACAATTCCGCCTTTTTTCACTCCATTGATAGCCCAGTGAAGTGCAGTCGTTGCACCGCCTTGTAGCAGTAATCTTCGTCCCGTTATTGTGTTAATAGTATTTCCTGATGCTTCGCAACCAACGGCATCAATACAGACATCTGCGCCGAGAGAATCGGTAATGGTTTTAAGAAATACAACCGGATCTCCAATTGAATTAAAGTTATAGGCTTCACATTGGGCATATTTTTCGGCAAATTCCAAACGATAATCAATATGGTCAATTATGATTACTCGGCCTGCGCCAAAAAGCCAAGAACATTTTGCCGCCATAATTCCGATTGGTCCAGCACCAAAAACTACAACTGTGTCCCCAGGCTGGATGCCGCCCATTTCTGCAGCCTGATATCCTGTCGGAACAACATCGGTCAATAATACTGCATCATCAGGATCCATCCATTCAGGTATTACAACCGGACCAACATTAGCATAAGGAACGCGTACAAACTCGGCTTGACCGCCATCGTAACCTCCTGCAGTGTGGGAATAACCAAAGATTCCGCCAACAGCAGTAGCTTCGGGGTTGGATTCATGACAATTGCCATATAATTCCTGACGGCAGAAAGCACATTTACCACAAGCAATATTAAATGGTACCATAACACGGTCACCAATTTTTACTTTATCAACTGCAGAACCAGTTTCTACAATTTCGCCTATAAATTCATGACCAAAGGTAGAACCCACTCTCGTATCAGGCACAAGTCCATGATACAAATGCAAATCCGAACCACAAATGCAGGAACGTAACACTCTCACGATGGCGTCTTCGGGATGAAGGATTTCGGGAATCGGTTTGTCCCGATCCAGTCGGACTCTATGTGGTCCGCGGTAATTCATTGCTAGCATATTTTTTAATATTTAATTAAACTTCAGTGATTATATAAATGTTGTTCTATTTGATGTTGTTCGTGTGCTAATAACTGCTAGTAATTAGTTTATATAAAAGATTAAAGCACAGATGTTGATCGTATAGAAACAAATTTCATGTAAGGAGAGGACATTTTTTTATAACATTACAAGCTGATGTTATACATTTCGCATTTAAATAAGGAGGTAATTAATCTCATTTTCAATTATTTATAAAAAAAATGAAGTTTAAGAGAAGAAAAAATGAATGAATCAGAATTGGTAACTGGTTTATTAAAAAATAGAGCGCAGTGGAGATAGTATTATGTTATCGACTGCGCTTGAACTTATGTATCTAATTTTAAGTAATATAAAAAACAAAAAAAGAGCCTTTTACAGCTCTTTTAAATTTATAATTACTCTTTTTATAATGAGAATATTAATCATTTTAACTATTTGTACTAGCACTTCCAGAACTTCCGGATCCGCCGCTATTGTCATTTCGGTCGGTATTATAACCTTCGTCAATTTGCTCCGTATCACGCTCATTGTCCCAGTCGCCATTACTAGCATCTTTGTCAGCTGAATTACTGTTGTTTTTGTCTCCTGTATTTTGCTGGTTATGATACGGACAATTTGAAATATCCTCGCTGAATTTATTATTTGTATTTTCCATTGTGTTTCGATTTAAAATTAAAAGCCTTTAAGGTCTGAAAGCTTTGAAGTATTAGAAGCCTTGTTGATGTTTTCGTTTACTGTATCAGTTGTATCATTATCATCATTTAAGGCACTTTCTGTGTAATTTTCCAATTTGTCTGGTTCTCCGTTATTACCACCTGGTTGCCAGTTTCCAGAACCACTGTAGGCGCTATTGGCATTTAGATCGGTATTTTCATCGGCATTATTTTCCGTTTTATTTAGATCTTTTTCCATTGGTTTCTGTTGTTGAATTTTTCTCTTTATGATTCTTTAATAATTCACGTGCCTGCTTTAGTCCAGTGGCAATTGCAATGCCTTCAGGAACTCCATCACCAAGGAGTCCATTGGCTATTTCGACGGCTTTTTCCCTCAGTGCTATGGGCTGATTCTTATATGATGGAGGATAATCCCCGTTATACCAAGGCATGATGCTATGATTTTTGTTTAAGATATTGAGTAACTTCATTCACATCTGGACCAACTGCCTGGACAGCATTTCTCAACTGATCTCTGCTCACATTGAGCTTTTCAGACCAGTATTGCAATTCATACGATTCATTTACATTAATACGTGAATCATCACTTTTTCCTGTTTTTGATTTATTATCCATGATATATTATTTTAAAATGAATGATAAAATTAAAATACTAATCGGGGTAATAATTACAAAATCAATACGATATGTTACAGGATTTGAATTTTTGCAAATAATAAGAACAAACTTCGTTGCTAAATTTTGTGATCAATTTCAATCCACACAGGAGCATGATCACTGGTTTTTTCCCAACCGCGTACATGACGATCCACTTGGCCGGAAAGAAGCTTTGGTGCTAGCTCCGAACTTAACAAAAAATGATCGATGCGAAGACCAGCGTCTCTTTGATAGGCATTTCTAAAGTAGTCCCAGAAAGTATAAATCTTTTCGTTTGGATATAGAGTACGAATTGCATCTGTCCATCCTTGTGCGGTAATATCGCTAAAAGCTTTGCGGACTTCAGGTCTGAAAAGGGCATCTTTGACCCATTTTTCAGGTTTATAAACATCAAGTTCTGTTGGCATAACATTGAAATCGCCGATGAGAATTACCGGAGTTTTCAAGCTCAAAAGCACTTCGGCTCTTTCTGAAAGTCTTTCGAACCATTTTAATTTATATTCAAATTTCGGACCTGGTGCGGGATTGCCGTTGGGCAGATATAAACACGCAATGACAATGCCGTTTATAAGCGCTTCAATATATCGGCTTTGAACATCTTCGTCATTTCCTGGAAGTGTACGGGTCACTTCTTCAATTTCCATATTACGGGCAAGTATCGCGACGCCGTTCCATTGTTTTTGTCCATGCCAGATGGCGTTATATCCGGCATCAGCTATGGCTTTTTCAGGAAATTTATCCTGAGGTGCTTTCAATTCCTGTAGACACACAATATCTGGGGCGCTTTCTTCAAGCCACCGCAGCAAAACATTTAAGCGTCCGTTAATTCCATTTACATTATAAGTGGCTATTTTCATGATCATTACAATAATTGGTTTTTGTAATTTCTAATTTACAAATTATTATTGGATGATGAAAAATTTAGATTTTGGTAAGAAAAAATCTAGGAGGTATTAAAAAATTATCAATGAAAAATAAATTTATTGAAATATAATAGTTTGTAGTTTATGCTATTAAATAGAACTCAAACAGTCTGTCATTTCTCAAAATAAAGATAACTAGCAGTACTACCGCCTTCATTTCGCAATCGTATATGCGAATTATTAAATTCGTAGACATCCCAGTTATTATTCAACTTTTTGAGTACGTCTGAATTGAAACTTAATTTTACTTCCCTAACACCATTGTTTACTTTAGTTTCCCATTGACCAGTTTCCGAAATCGTTCCTTTGGTAGCAACAACAGAATAGTCATTTTTAAAAACAAATGAATAGCCACTATAGGAAGAAGTTTGGTCTGTATCAAAGAAAAAATAAGGGATTTTCCATGTGCCATTTGTTATTGCACTTACAAAATCAAGTGTGACAATGTTGTTTTCTGGACAGTATTTAATTGCATATTCGATAGCATCTTCGAAATCGGAATTGTTTGCAATTATTTTTGTTTGATTATTGTAGTCAACAACGGTGATTGGATATTTTAACGAAATGTACTGACTACTGTTCAGGTTTTTTATAAAATTAAAAAAAGCCTGATCACTCACAATGGATGTTGAACTTGCGAATTGATTGGCACTATTGTAAGTATCAATTGTTATTGGATAATTGATGTTCAACCCATTGATTTTGTATAAAAGATCAGGGTAAAGATTCCAATAATCAATTAAAGCATCAAAATCAGCTTGATTTGGAATTGGTTTTTCGATGTAATTGTAGTAGACCATAGTTACAGGAAAATCTATTTTTACAATATCATCGTCATAGCTATTTGCATTGATATTGTCTTGTACTTTCTGGTAATCGGCGGTAGTGTTTACGGCAATTTTAGCATTATTGACAGTAACTGTATAAGGGAGTTTAATGGTACAATAAGTAGATCCGTCAATCACATTATCCTGAACCGTTTTTACCATTGAAACTCTTTGCAAATACGAAGTCAGCGGAGAAGTATTTGTAACGGTTTCCGGTGCATTATAACTCTGTTCTTCCATCTCGTTTTGGCAGGAGAATAAGAACAAAATCATGACTATTGATAAATATTTTGTTAAAGGGGACATATTTATATTTTTACAAATGTAATAAAATTAAAAGAAATTGTTTTTTTTAATAAATTTGACATCAAGGGTTTAAGTTGTTTTGTTGCCACGAATTACAAGAATTTACGCTATTGCTATAATTGCAAAATAAATTTAAACCAATTATCTGTTCTTGTTTGTTTGAAATAAACCAATGTCCAGACACTCTAATAAAACATTCAGCTTGATTTTTACCCTACTTTAATTAAAATATTTTTTATACCAATAGAAAAACCTACATGCCAGATAAAAACCAATCAAATACTTGTGACGAAGTTATTTTCTCGTCTTTTTTTAAAAGTCATGTAAAATCACTTCGGAATTTTCTTTTTTACAAATACGGCAATATTGGTCGAGCCGAGGATTTGGCACAAGAAGCATTTATAAAACTTTGGCAAAACTGTGCTTCGGTGCCATTAGATAAGGCGAAATCATATATTTATACGATTGCAAACAATAGCAGTCTTAATGAAATTGCACATCAAAAAGTTGTTTTGAGGTATGAAAAAAACTTCACAGGTTTGGATAAAACCAATGAAAGCCCCGAATATATTTTGGAAGAGAAACAGTATCAAGCAAAGCTTTTGAAAGCTATTGAAAATTTAAACGAAAAACAGCGAGTTGCCTTTTTGATGCATCGAATTGATGGAAAAAAATACAGCGAAATTGCCTCAGAGCTTAATATTAGCGTAAAGGCAGTAGAAAAACGAATTCATTTGGCTTTGCTGAGTTTGCGCAAAGAGGTAGAGTTATAAAAGTAGGGTACAAGGAGTTTCAATTGTTTTAATGATGTAATACGAATACAATGAAAAAGAATCGCTTATTAGCAAAATGGCTCGACAACGATTTATCGGAGGCTGAATTAGTTGAATTTAGAGCAAGTCCTGATTTTGAGAAATACCAAAAAATAAAAGCATATACAGATCATTTAGAAGTAGATGATTTGGATGAAAATGCCATGTTATTTAATATTCTCAAACAGGAAAAAAAGCCTGTCAAAGTCGTTCCTTTATACAAAAAATGGATTTTTCAAGCAGTAGCTGTTTTGGTTCTGGCGCTTGGAATTACATATGCTTTGAAGGTTTTAGTGGCACAAACAGAAACAGCAAACTTTGGAGAAAAAACAATGTTTTTATTACCTGATAATTCGGAAGTGGTGCTAAATTCAGGCTCTGAAATTCAGTATAAAAAATGGAATTGGGATAACAATCGGCGTTTAGAACTTAAAGGAGAAGCTTATTTCAAAGTTGCAAAAGGCAGACGTTTTGAAGTACAAACCAGCCTTGGAAAAGTTTCTGTTTTAGGAACGCAATTTAATGTCAAAACCCGAAAAAACAGGTTTGATGTTGTGTGTTATGAAGGTCGTGTTAAGGTGAATTATTCAAACTTTCAAATTCTATTGACTCACGGACAAGGTGTTAGTTTTGAAAATGGAAAACAAGTTAAAATGCTTATCAATTCAGCAAGACCAGAATGGATAGACAATCAAATCAGTTTTTCCAGAGAAAACATCAGAACTTTATTAGATGAAGTTGAAAGACAATATAATATCGAAGTCGAATTGAAAGCAAAAGATACAGTTTCGTTATTCACTGGAAAATTGCCAAGTAAAGATCTAGATGTGGCTTTGCAAATTATCAGTACAACTTATCATTTAGAAGCAAAAAAAGTTTCAAAAGACAAAATAATTTTTGAAGAAAAATAAATGTTGCTCCCCAAACGATTTCGTTTTTTGCTTTTTATATTTTTCTGTGTTCTGCATCTTTCTGCCCAGGACTCGGGGAAACTTGTGCCTTTCAAAAAAATCATAAACGATATTGAAAAACAACATCAGGTTACTTTCAATTATACCGAAAATACAATTGCCGGACTGCAATTAATTCCACCCAAAAAAACACTTTCTCTAGAGCAAAAACTCGAATATCTTGCCAGAAAAACTAATTTGTCTTTTGAAAATCTAGATAACAAATTCATTAATATTTATAAAAAAGAAAATCACACGGAAACAATTTGTGGTTACGTTTTTTCCATTTCTGATAAAAAACCTATCGAAAACGTAAATATTAATTTGAATGATAAATCACAAATTACAACTGATCCAAAAGGATATTTTGAATTTAAAAAAGAAGATCAAAATACACTTTTGATTAGCCATGTAGGATTCAAATCCCAAAGAATTGAAGTGGATAATTCAGACTCCGATTGTCTCGAAATAATTTTAGAACCAGAAATAACCGAACTAGAAGAAATTAAAACCAATGCAATCTTGGCTTCGGGTATTTCAAAAAAACAAGATGGTTCATTTGAAATCAAACCTAAGAAATTTGGTATTTTGCCTGGACTTATTGAGCCAGATGCATTACAAACCATGCAACAAATTCCTGGTGTAAACAGTATTGACGAAAGTGTTTCAAGCATTAATGTTCGTGGTGGTACACATGATCAAAATTTGTTTTTATGGAATGGAATACGAATGTACCAAACGGGACATTTTTTTGGTTTAATATCAGTCTTTAATCCCAATTTGGCGCACACGATTTCTATTTATAAAAGCGGAAGTTCTGCTTTTTATGGCGAAAGTGTTTCGAGCGTAGTTGCTATCTCATCTACTCCCGAAATACCGGAAAAGAACTCTTTTAGTGCAGGAATCAATATGATTAATGCTGATATTTATGGCAAATACAATCTTTCGAAAAAAAATTATATCGAAATTTCAGCTCGTAAATCCATCACAGATTTTGTAGAAACTCCTACATACAAAGAATATTTTAATAAAGTATTTCAAAACACTACCATTACTGATTTTTCGCTTCCGCAAAATATTGATTATAAAAGCGATAAAAAATTTGATTTTTATGATGCAACATTAAAATTTGCGCAAAAAATAGGAAACAAAGACCAGCTAGTATTAGATTTAATAACAATAAAAGACAATCTGGAAGTTTTTCAAAGCGCCACTTCAGACGACACATACAAAACGGAAAACAATACGTTGCAACAACAAAATTATGGCGGAAATCTGTCTTGGAAAAGAGACTGGAACAGCTTCAATTCGACCAAAATTAATATCTATAATTCTTCCTATGAACTTCTGGCTAATCAAAACAGCACTGTCAATGACCAAGTAGCTGTTCAGGAAAATAAAGTAAATAATAATGGAGTAAATTTAGAAAACAATCATATTCTGAGCCCTAAATTGAGTTTTAACAATGGATATCAATTTGACGAAATTGGGATTACAAATTTTGAGCAGGTAAATACTCCTCAATTCTACCGCAAAGTCAAAGATGTTTTGAGAACTCATGCATTAATTTTGGAAGGAAAATACAATGACACACTATCCAGAATGTATGCTAAAGTCGGAACCCGAATTAATTATATCGAAAAATTTAAAAAGTACATTGTAGAACCGCGCGTGCAACTGGTTTATGGAGTTAGTAAAAGCTTGAATTTAGAACTTTTGGGCGAATTAAAAAGCCAAAATTCTCAACAAATTATTGATTTGCAAAAAGATTATTTTGGCATTGAAAAAAGGCGTTGGATTATCTCAAATGACTCCACAATTCCTATTCAAAGAAGTAAACAGCTATCTTTAAATCTAATCTACCAAAAGAATGATTGGTTGTTAGACATAGAGAATTTTTATAAAAAAGTAAGCGGAATTACGACTTCAAGCCAAGGTTTTCAAAACCAATTAGAGTTTATCCGAATGGCAGGCGATTACGAAGTTTTTGGGACAGAAATGCTTGTTCAGAAAAAAATTAACTCCTTCCTGACCTGGTTTAGTTATACCTACAATAACAATAATTATAATTTTTCCAATTATATACCTCCGACTTTTCCAAACAACTTTGAGTTGACTCACACTTTATCTTGGGCAGGAATTTATGAAAAGAACAATTTCAAAATTGCTTTGGGTGCAAAATGGTCCTCCGGAAAACCTACCACGACTCCTGATAATTCGCAAATTGACCTTTCGAATCCTACTTTGATTTATAATAAACCCAATAATACCAATATCAATATTTTTGCTCAAATTAATTTCTCATCGACTTACAAGTGGGAAACGGCAAATGGAAATCAATTCAAAATAGGGGTTTCTATCTTAAATATCCTTAACAGAAAGAATGCAATAGGCGAATATTACAGAATCAGCTCAATAACAAATTCTATCGAACAAGTCGAAACTTTCGCACTCCGAAGAACTCCAAATGTGAGTTTTAGAGCTTCATTTTAAGGTTTTATGTTACATTATTACTTCATTGCTTCACAAAATATTGACACAATCTTGTCATTCTGACGAAGGAAGAATCTCCGCAAGTAGCTCGACAAAGTAATTCATCAATATCAAAATAGTTTTGTAATTCTTACTATTAGATGATGGAAATACGATATGGATATACGGCACTGGGATTCATCCTTCGTCAGAATGACCAGATTGTGAAGTATGACTCGATTATACATAATTCCATTAATTGATTTGTGAAATTTTTAAAAACAATCAATTCGTGCTAATTCGTGTAATTCGTGTCAAAATAAAATTCATATATTTTTTTCCAAAAAAAATAACAATTTTTTGGTAGGGTAATCTACTACAAGACTGTTTTACTATTGAATCTCATTATAAGAAAAAAATGAAAAAATCAATAGTTTTTGTAATCGTCTTGTTATTAATGATTTCCGTAGGTATTTATCTGTATTACGGAGTTGTTTTTAAAGAAGCACGCAATATAGCCTTAGAAATGCCTGATTCCAACATTACAGCAACAACTTTACTTAAAGAGTATGATGCAAATCCGAAAGAAGCGGATTTAGTTTATCTCAATAAAACTATTGAAATAACGGGACTAATAACCAAAAAAACAGATTCGGTACTTATTCTTGAAAATACAGTTTTCTGTCTTTTTACTAAAAAAATAAAAAATATTCCTAAAAACAATATAGTAACCATTAAAGGAAAATGTATCGGTTACGATGATTTATTTCAGGAAGTTAAATTGGATCAATGCATTATTAGTAAACAAAACAATTAATGAATTTATGAAGAAATTATTTGTCACAGTCTGTATTTTCTTGGCCACGATAGCGTATTCCCAAGATGATTTACTCAAAAGTATTGATTCTACGCAGGTAGAAGACAGCTATGCAACAGCCACTTTCAAAGCTTTGCAATTGGTAACATTACAATCCACAAAATTACCAGCCAAAAAGGAGTTCTATTTTGTGATATCACATCGTTTCGGTTCTGTCAAGGATGGTTTGGATGGCTTTTTTGGTCTTGATAATGCGACTACAAAATTGGGTGGTATTTACGGAATTACCGATTGGTTGTCTGTTAGCCTTTCCAGACATACATTAAACAAAATGTACGAAATCGGACTGAAATACCGATTGATGAGACAAGACGATAATTTTCCTCTGGATATTGTTGGGTATAGTGTGTGGGATATCAACACATTTCTAGACACGGATCAATATCCGGGTTTAGAATTTAAGCATCGGAATATAGGCATTCAACAGTTGTTGATTTCAAGAAAAGTCAATAAAAAATTATCATTAGAAGTGATCCCTTCTTTTATACATAGAAATCTTTACGATCCAGCTTTAGAAAATGATAATCAGTTTTCGTTTGGTGGGGGAGGACGCTATAAAATCACTAAGAGGCTGTCCGTAAACTTAGAATATATGTACAATTTTGATCAACCTAGTTTTTATGAAAATCCATTGTCAGTAGGTTTGGATATTGAAACTGGAGGGCATGTTTTTCAATTATTATTTACCAATTCACAATCCATGAGCGAAAGCGGGTATCTCACAAATGCAGCCGGAAATTGGGGTAAAGGAGATTTCTTCTTCGGATTTAACATATACAGAGTATTTTAATAACTATAAATATATACACGATGAAAAAAGCAATCGCACTCACAATTTTATTAGCCTCATTAGCAAGTTGTAGTAATTCTGATACCTATGACGATATCTCAACACCACCAGAAACTGTTACGCCACCTATAACTGACCCATCGATAATAACTTATACCAAAGATGTAAAAGCAGTTATTGATGCTAATTGTATAGGTTGTCACAAAAGTGGAGGGGCTGCATCTTTCAGACCACTAACTACATATGCTGAAGTAAAAGCAGCTGTACAAACCGCACAATTATTAGATAGAATTCAGTTGCAAAATGGTCAGGAAGGTCTTATGCCTAAAACTGGAAGAATGTCTCAAGCCAATATTGATTTGATTCTAAAATGGAATACAGATGGATTAAAAAATTAATAGTGATGAAAAAATCAGTTCTAAAAATCTTTCTGATACTGTTGATTGCTGCTGTACATACAAATGGTTTTGCCCAAAAATTAATAACAAAAACGGGAACTATAAAATTTCAGGCTTCTGTGCCAGGGTATGAAGAAGTGGCAGCAGAAAGCAAAAGTGTTTCGGCGGTTTTGGAATCATCAACTGGAGATTTTGCTGCTTTGGTTCTTGTAAAAGGTTTTCGGTTTAAAGTTGCTCTAATGGAAGAACATTTCAATGAAAACTATATGGAATCTGAAAAGTTTCCAAAAGCAACTCTAAAAGGTAAAATTGAAGATTTTGATATTTCAAAAATCACAAACATCTCTAAAGATTTTAATTTAAAAGGTGAGCTTACCATACATGGAAAAATACAGCCGTTAGCAGTAATTGTGAGAGCTTCTAAAGTTGCAAATGGGATTACTATTATAGGTTCCTTTGAAGTAAAACCTGAAGATTTTGATATTAAAATTCCAAGCATTGTCAGACAAAAAGTGGCGGACAAAGTGAAAATCAATTACAATTTTTTATTGGTTAAATAATTTAGTTTTAATTGATGTAATAGTTTAAATAAATGCTCTTTATCATTTAATTAATAATTCAATATTTATTTTTTTATAACCTTAAACAAATTTATATGTTCAGTAAAAACTATAGTGTTACCGGAGAAGATGTGAATGATTATATGGTAATGGAAAGCAAAGCCTATATTTCATACACACTTCGATTATTATATCATTTTTTGTTTGATAAAGGATTTTCTAAAGAGAAACTCAACATTTTGAATTTAGGTTTGCAGGAAAAAAATCAAGCATTAGTTTGTTATAAAGATCTAATGTTTACCGAACGCTTTTCGGTTGAGTTGAAACAATGTTATATAGATAATAAAATCAGTATTAAAAGTTACTTTTTAAATTCCAAAAGAGAACATTGTGCAGAAGTAACGATAGAAGTAGAGTGGTTTGACAATGCTTGTAAAGAAGTAATAATGCCGCCCAAACAAATTTTGCAACATTTTAATTTGAATGTTGGAGTATAGACTAAAAAATTTGCCACACTTTTAATTAAAAATTAAAGTGAAATAGTAGTATTTATTTCTACTTATTTCTACCAAAATTACAATTGGAATAATCCAATTATTACTGAACCTTTTAAATTCATTATTAACTAATAAAAAATTGCAATTATGAAACGATTATTAATTATTCCCGCAATGTTTTTTCTTGTTTTGATAACTCCTTCGTGCTCCAATGATGATAATGAGGATACAAATCCTCCAACTGATGTCATTACTGTTTTTAATGCTACTTTGTCCGCTGCAACTGGTGTCACTTCATCAGCATCTGGAACTGCAGTACTTAAATTAAATCAAACCAAAAAAACATTTGAAATTACCGTAACTTACACAGGACTAACACCGACCCATGGTCATATTCATGGAGCCGATGGAGCAGTTGTAATTCCTTTTCCTGATGCAACTATTGCAACCTCACCATTTACTGTTACTGGTACTATAACTGATGCTCAAATTTTGGAGCTTATGGCTAATCATTATTATGTTAACTTACATACCACAAGTAATCCTGGTGGAGAAATCAGCGGAATACTTATGAAAGGCTCAACTACCGGAACTGGTGGAGGAGGAGGTGGTCCATATTAATAGCAAACAAAACAAAAAAATGTTATTAAAATGACCTCTTTAATTCAAACGAATGTAAGATGATATACTTTTTATTTAAAAAAAATCCCTAACAAACAGAATTTAAATCTTGATTGTTAGGGATTTTTAGTATGTAAAAGCTAAGTGTATAGCTTAATGGTTTAGCCTTAAGCGCTCAATTAATTTGAATAATTTATTTAAAAGCGGCTTAAATTTTGCTTTCATCTTCAACAGCATCCTGCCATTTAGTCCAAACCTTCACATTCGCATCATAACCATCGTACCCAAAGTTTTGACTTAATTGTCCATTAATATTAGGTTCTATAGCAAGTTTGTATGGAATTGGCCAGTAATTATTACGCTTATCCATAGTATAAAACTTTACACCTGGTTTAATAGAAATACCAGCTGGATATTTGTTGTAAAGGGTATAATGCACAATACGTTGCCACCAATAACTGCCTCCAGATGCATCTCTTCCAGATTGCTTATCCCAATTGGTTTTGCTGTAAATATTACCCCATTCATCCGGTTTTCCGCTAAGAGCGAGACAGTGCGAAATACGTTTTAACTCCACATTTCTCCATTCTTCTAGATAAAGTTCTCTTCCTCTTTCAGCACAAATATCACCAATAGTTACAGTGGTATACATTTGTGAAGCTTTTGCTCTTGTTCTTACAACATTCACATCCTGAGCTGCACCTGCAACATTCCCTTGATAAAAACGAGCTTCTGCACGTAATAGATAGGTCTCAGCCAAACGATATATGTACATATGTGCACTGGCTCCAGCAGTAGCTCCCTGAAAATCATTAGCAGTTGGGGTGGTTTCAGCTACAACATCATGATAAAAGATTTTATAATGAGGAAAATCAAACCAATCACGAATAGAATCCAATGCTAACAGTTTTCCATTTGCATCTTTCATTCTAAAATTTTGTCCAGCCCATGTAACACTACCACCTGCACCAGAAGCATATTTTAGATCTTTCATATGCACCCAGTTACCGACAGTGCTATTATGTCTAAGATCTTGATTATCCTCAACACCGTTTACAACCCACATAGGATGTTGTGAATAATAAGAAGCACTTATGGTACCAATACCGCGTCCTAATGCTCTTTGATAATCATATTTTGCATTATAATTAGTTTTATCAGTCAATGGGAAACGAGGTGCTGCAGTCTTACCATCAGGAGTAATTAAATTAGCATCATTCCAGTTAGGCCCAAAAATTCTCATCGAAGCAAATGCTAAAAATGATTGTGCTCCTCCATTTGGTGCAACCAATATAGCTTCAGTATTAGAACCTATAACTTTGTTTTCAGGTCTGTGTAAATCCCAGATCACATTTCTGGTAATAGGCCATGCCGTAGGATTTCCTCCCGGATCAAAAATTCCCAAATTGTTTTGCACCAAAGAGTAACCTGATTGATTAATAAGAATGTTTGCTTGTGCTTCAGCATCAGCAAATCTGCCCGACGCCAAATAACACTTAATCAGTAACTGACGGCATGCTCCTTTACTAACCATACCTACATACCCAATTTTTGATTGGTCTGGTACCCATTGTACAGCTTTCTCCATATCAGCTGTAATCATTTCTATGATGGCTTCTTTTTTAGTAGAGTAATAACTCTGCTTTGGAACTTCCAAAATTTTAGTAATCAATGGTATGTCTCCAAATTCATACACAAGATTAAGATAGCGGTAAGCTCTATGAAAATAAGCTTGTCCAATATATTTATTTTTAACATCCTCGGATAAACTTTTCACATCACCAATATACGTTAATATGGTATTAGCATTCTTAATCCCTGTATAGGCTTCAGTCCAAAGAAACCCAAGATAAATTGACTCACCACCTGCATCTCTTCGGAACACATCTGTACCGGCAGAAGGAACGATAGTATTAGCATAATCAGCAATACTACCATTCGTATCCGTTTTTCCATATTGCGCCATATCAGAAAAAAGATACTCAGTACCAATAGGAACACTAACACCAGAAAAATTATAATGAACATAATTATTACGAAGCTGTTTATCGCATAGTGCTAATGTTGCCTGCAACCCAGCTTCGGTGTTAAATGTATTTTCAGGTTTATAAAATGAAAGAGGATCTGCTTCAAGAAAATCTTTGGAACAAGAAACAGACATAGCGGCCAATACTGCCAAAGGCACCAGTCTTGAAATTTTATTTTTTATATATTTTTTCATTTTTGAGTAATCTTTAAAGTTGTACATTCAAACCTAAATTAAACATTCGTGTGGCCAATCCCCCGTTATCAGTATCTCCTTCTGGATCTCCATAATATTTCCATTCTTTAGAAGCACACCATGTTGCTACGTTTTGAACCGAAGTATAAATTTTTAAATTTTTAATTTTTAGTTTTGTTGTAAGATCTTTTGGAAAAGAGTAGGCCAACGAAATATTGTCAAGACGGATAAAACTACGGTCATACAATTTCCCTGGTGCAGCTGGAGTTCCAGCAGGACCCTTACCATCAAGACGCGCCCAATCATTGGTTGGGTTGTCAAGTGTCCAATATGGATTTACATATGGATTGAAGTTGAACTTATACAAACTACTATCGTTGAAAGTATTCACATAGCTTGAATTAAGTGATTTTTGACCCATATTAGAATACATATTTATAGTAAGATCCCAATTTTTATAAATCTTAAACTCATTTCGCAACGACCACTGTACAGGAGGAGTTTTATCGCCTAAAAACTGCTTGTCTTTTTCATTATAAACTGCTTTTTTATAAGCAACACCATCTCTGTCTACGGCATCAACATCGTCTCCAGTATAGCTATTTTCGACTTTTGGATCACCAGGACGTTGTCCGTATCTTTCAGCTTCTTTCCACTCATCCTTTTGCCAAATTCCAGATACTTTGTAATCCCAAATTTCAGTGATCGATTTACCTATAAACCATCCATTGTTTGAATCATCGCCTTCTTTCTGTCCAATAACATTGCCATTTGCATCTTTAATATCTACCATATTGCCATATAATGATATAATAGTATTATTGTTATAAGATATTCCTAATCCGGTACGCCATTCAAAATTAGGTTTTGTCATATTAACAGTGCTGATAGTTATTTCAAAACCTTTATTTTGAACCTCTCCAAGGTTGGTTGCAATTGATGAAAAACCTGTAAACCCAGGTAAAGCTTGACTCATAATCATATCATGGGTAGCCGTTTTGTAAAGGTCAACAGTAGCAGAAATGCGATTATTTAAGAAACCTAAGTCAAGACCAATATTTACTGCGCCTGTTTTTTCCCATTCTAGATTTGGATTTGCCATACGATCAAGTGATAAATACTTCATCTCAAGAGCTTTTCCTGAAGCATCGAGATAACCCATTGTTCCATTACTTACCAAGTTTGATAAAGAAATGTACGGATCATTAAGCGATCTATTTCCATTTTCACCCCAAGACAAACGTAATTTACCAGCGGACATCGCATCCCAATTAATCCAGTTTTCATTTTTAAAGTTCCATGCAACAGCTAGAGAAGGAAAAACTGCATAAGGATTTGAAGCTCCAAAAGCTGAATATCCATCGCGACGGATAGAAGCCGTCAACATATAACGATTATCAAACGAATAGAAAAGTCTTGCCATCAATGCATCTGCTGTTTGATGCGTGTCTTCTGATCTAAGCTTGCTATTTGCCATTGTTGCTGTATCAACATTGTGAAAACCCAAAGCATCACTAGGCAGAATATTATATGCATCCATTCCATCTGACCAATAACGGCGTTCTTCAGCTTCTTGAACAAAAGTTGCTACGAAATGGTGTTTCTCAGCAAATGTATAATCCCATGCTAATGTATTATTTAAACTATAATCAAATCTCATATTATTATTTCTATTTGCTCCATTGGTAGCAGGAGGATTATTTGGATTCGCTGTAGACTTGAAATAGCGATCGTGATAGAATTGATAACGAGGAGAAATATTAAATGTGTAAGTGATCCCCAAAGGCAAAGTCACCTTAGTATTGAAAATGGAATTCAATGTAACATATCCTGTCTCTTTCTCAATAAATTGGCGTTCGTAGTAATAGTTGTAATTCTGTCCGGAAACATTTTTTCCCATTGGTTGTCTTTCATAGTTGCCATTTGCATCTTTAAGGGTTCCAAAAGGACTGGTTCGCAACATATTATTATCTCCAGATCTAGTACCTAATGAAGGTGTGATATCTCCATCTGAACGATCTTGAAAATTGACGTTTGCTCCAAAGTCAAGCCAATCAGTAATTTTAGCATCAATTTTCATATTGGCACGAGCTGCTTTATAATCATTTCCAACAATAGCTCCTTGTGCAGTTAAATAACCAAAAGACATATAATAATTTACTTTGTCACCTGCTCCAGAAATACTCAAATTATTGTCATGGTTAATTCCTGTTCTAAAAGAAAGATCATTCCAATTCTGTGTTTTTCCAGCTAAGAAATTGGCCATCAGAGAAGGATCGAAATTTAAACCCAAACGAGTTCCCCATACTTCCTTCACACTTTTGCCTGCTGTTTGCGTAGCTGGTTGATAAGCTAACCATTGAGCTTCAGTAATACCCCACTTGGTTAAATCATTAGGATTTGAGAAATATCCCGGTTTACCATTAGCAACTGTCCCGGATATCCACGCTTCGTATTGGCCTGTTGTTGTATTAGGTCCATAAGTTGCTGCAGTCTCCCAATCTTCACGATATTTTAAATACCCTTCTGGAGAATACACAGTACGATAGGCACTCTTAGTATTAACCGTAGTGTTTGTAGTAAGACTAATAATAGGTTTGCCTGTTTTACCTTTTTTGGTTGAAATAACAATAACACCTGCAGCCGCTTTTGCACCATATACAGATGCAGACGCTGCGTCTTTTAAAATATCGATCTGGCCAATATCATCAGGGTTGATTTCTGAAAGCTCACCGTAAAATTGCATTCCGTCTAAAATAATAAGTGGTGAGTTATGAACGCCATCATTATTGGGATTGTAAACAGAAGTTTGTCCACGAATTTGCATTTTACCTCCTCCTTTTGCAGAAGCGTCATAACCTACTTTTAGACCAGGAACTCCTCTCAAAATATCTTGAACGGTTTGTGGGTTTTGGTTTGCCAGTTTATCTGGCGTAATCTGAACGATCGCCCCAGTTAAATCCTTTTTCTTCATTTTACCATACCCGACTACGACAACCTCCTCCAATGAAGTTGTTGCTTTTTGCAATTTTACAGTAATTGAAGTTTCGCCCTTTAAAATAACTTCTTTAGTTATATAACCTAAATAAGATAATTCTAATACTGAATTTTCGTTATCTACTGTTAAAGTAAATTTTCCGTCAAAATCTGTTAAAGCAGCATTTTTAGTTCCTTTTTCTAAAACATTCACACCTGCCAGTGGTATACCGTTTTCATCATTAACTTGTCCCTTAATTTCTTTTCGGAGTTGTAAATCTTTTGACACATCCGTGCTTTTAGAACTAATGGCGTATCCATGGATCTGAGATAAAGAAAGCAATAAACAGAAGATCATCACTTTCTTTTTCAAATTAAATCCAGATACGCAATCAGTATCTTTTTTAATTCTAGTAAAATTTGTCATTCTAGATTGTAATTTTTGGTTATTAAATAGATTAGTTTTTTTAAAATCACCATCACATTTTGTCATAATGATTTCGATACAAAATTGAATAATATTGATTCTAACAGAGAGTAAAAAAGTACGTTTTAGGGTATATTATAGTCTTAGCTAAGTGTTTATCATGTTTTTTCAGTATAAAAAAATATATCTACTAAAAAAACAAGTAAAAAAATATTGAATTGATAAAACGCTAAGAAAAATAAAACTCAATAATTAATCTTATAATAAAAAAAGCGATTGCAAAACAACCGCACAACAAATCACTATTGAGTTCTATTGTAAATACTAAAATTTGAAGTGAAAATGCATTTCAGCTAGAATTTTATTACTTTAGAACGAAAAGAATAAAAATATTTATCAGGGAAGAGAAATTAAAAAAAATTAAAAAGCAGACCTATAAGCCGGATTCTGTTCTCGTTATTTCTAACGATACCTTATCATTTATCTAGACTTATAATTACTCATAAGCTCAAGCTATCTACCCTTCAGCAACGGACGAGAAGCCCTTAAATGCTGATATACTTGATATTTCACCGCATAGAGTTTACCTGGTTTCACTACAGCATTACCTGTACATACTTTCTGTTGCACTTGTCCTAATTCCAATTGCTTGGAACCGACGGGTGTTACCCGCTATGCTTCTCTATGGTGTCCGGACTTTCCTCCCTCCGCCGAGGCGGACGACGATAAGGCGGTCTGCGGTGCAAACTTACAATATTAATTATGGTAAGTCAAGAATTACATTTTTTACTTTAACAATCATTTTATAATGACTTAAAATTAAAATGGTTAACTTTAGATGATAACTGTAAATATTTTAAAGATGAAACCGACCTATCATTATACCACAGTTCTAGAGGCTTTAGAAGATTTAAAAGAAAAAGGTTTCGTTCATGATTTTAATCTTCATCATGAAATTATTGTAACAAATCCACAAGACTATTGTGTCGAACATGTGTATCGTTATGAAGGTGAAACAGACCCAGGTGATGAATCGGTTGTGTATGGTATCGCTTCTATTTTTGGTGTAAAAGGAGTGTTTGTTTCTGGTTTTTCGGCTAATTCTGATAATGAGGCAGCACAAATTCTAGAAAAATTAATTATTGAAAGCAATGGAAAACTAGATTTTTTATAATTGTCTGCTACCTTTCTCTGAATTTAATTTTTAGACAGTAAAACCATTAAGGCGTTTATAAAGATTAAAATTTAAAAAAGCATCAAATAGTAAAATATGGTCGAAACTGATTTTATAAAAATCGAAGCTATTCAAATTGCCGAATCATTTAATATTAAAAAACTACGCAACGAATTCGGTCATGAATCACATTCTAGTTCTCCATCTGAAATTTTTTATACGTTAAATGACAAAAATAGTTATCTCTATATTTTCGATTATGGAGTTATTGTTTTGGCTAATTATTCTGCTTCTGAAAAAAAGGAATTGATTGATTTTGTTCGTAATTATGCCACCACAATAGTTGATTTGGACTTGTCCGAAGAGTACCAAATAGAAATTAACCCAAATATTCCAAAAGTAGTAATCAAGAATGATTATGTTACAGTTCCTTTTGTAAATCCTTTAGTAATGAGAATTATAATGCTCAACATCGGGCAATCTGTCGCTTTAGATTATTATGAAGAACTTACAAATGAGCTTATCAGCTCTTCCAGAGTCTATATATTAGAGTTGGAGAAAAGAGGAAGACTCAGTATTTCAAAAAGTAATTTGCTTAAATACATTGGAAAAGTGCTGAATGTCAAAAATAGCATCGTTGATAATCTGTATATTCTGGACGATCCTAATTTGGTTTGGGATAATGAAGAACTCAACCTTTTAAACAGGCAACTAAAAGCTAATTTTGATATCAATCCACGCTTCAGGGATTTGGACTATCGTCTGGATATTGTCGAAGATAATCTTAGGTTATTTACAGATGTTTTAAATGTTCGGGAAAGTTCTCGATTAGAATGGATCGTGATTATTCTAATCTTTTTGGAAATTATGATTGCCATGTTTTTCCACTGATTCAATATTTTAATAAAAATAACCATTAAGAAATTGAGCTAAATCATTTTTGTCAATTTCTTAATGGTTAAATAAAATCTATGTTTATTCTTTATAATTTATTAATGTAGCTCCCAAACATATCTTTAAATTGATATCCTTCGGAAAAGCGATCTTTACTCAATTTTTTAAATTCAACTAATCCCCAAAGCACAAATTCTTTCATGAAAAATTGATCTTCCGGGCTTAAATCTGGATGGTGTTTCTTAATTAGTTTATTCAATGGCGGAATGCTATTCAAAGTTGTTTGGTATTCCTCATCGCTATAATCGTCTAATATTTCAAAACCATTTTCAGTAAAAAACCAATCCAAAATATCGGTATAATCAGTTCTAACACCTTGCTTTTCTAATTTTTCAATTTTAGGAAAATATAATGGAAAGAAAGTGCGGATGGCATCTTCTATCAAATGACTTGCCACTATAGCAGCTCCTTCCTGTTCTCCTTCGTAAACCAATTCTACCTTACCAGTAATCGATGGAATAATCCCCATGAAGTCAGATAAACGAATTGAAGTTCGGTCAACTCCAGCTTTTAGAGCGCGACGTTCGGCTGTGCTTAATAAATTTTCGTAAGCAGTAATGCTCAATCGGGCACTTACACCACTTTTGTTATCAATAAATTCACTTTCACGAGCTTCAAAACTTATTTGTTCTAGTAAATCTTTTGCCAAAGAAGGAACATAAACCAAGTCAGTTTGATTGGTATCTAATTTAGCTTCTTGAGTTGTGATAGTACGTGCGATTTTAATGTTTTCAGGATAATGAGTCAGAATTTGAGAGCCAATCCTGTCTTTCAAAGGAGTAACGATACTTCCTCTGTTGGTGTAATCTTCAGGGTTTGCGGTGAATACAAACTGCATATCAAGAGGCAATCTAAGTTTGAAACCTCGAATCTGTATGTCTCCTTCTTGTAGAATGTTAAATAAAGCTACTTGAATTCTAGCTTGAAGGTCAGGTAACTCATTAATCACAAAAATACAACGATTAGCACGAGGAATCATTCCAAAATGAATTACTCGATCATCTGCATAAGATAACCTTAAATTTGCCGCTTTTATTGGATCTACATCGCCTATCAAATCGGCAACGGTTACATCAGGTGTTGCTAGTTTTTCGAAAAAACGATCATTTCTATGCAACCAGGAAATTGGAGTATCATCACCTTTTTCCAAAATTAAATCTTTTGCAAAACGAGATAGCGGTTGCAATGGATCATCATTTATCTCAGATCCGGTTACGTATGGGATATATTCGTCCAACAACTCAATCATTTTTCGAGCTAATCGAGTTTTTGCCTGACCACGAAGCCCCAATAAATTAATATTATGGCGAGAAAGTATTGCTCGTTCTAATTCAGGAATAACAGTATTTTCAAATCCATGAATGCCTTCAAAAGTTGGCTCTCCTGATTTAATTTTCTCTCTCAAATTATGGCGTAATTCGTTTTTTATACTTTTACTTTGATATCCGGATTTCTTTAATTCGCCCAGATTATTTATGTTTTCAATTTTCATATATTCTTTTTAAAGTTGCTAAGATTCTAAGTTGCTAATTCTAAGAATCAAGTTTGATTAATTTTGTTTGTTTTTATAATAGCAAAAAAGCAGCAAAAACTCATAATTCATAATTTATAATTCATAATTTATAATTACTTAATCCGTTTCTTCCTATTGGTTTCATAATCCTGAAAAATCATTTCGCCCAAACCTTTTAAACCAGTATAAAAAGCTTTTCCTTGATTGGCTTCGGTAAAATAATTTACAAATTTTTGCAAATAAGGATCATTTGCAATCATAAAAGTGGTTATTGGAATATGTAATTTTCTAGCTTGTTGCGCTTGAGTATAACATTTGTCAACTATATATTGATCTAAACCATTGCTATTCATATAATAAGTACCATCTTTTTCTATCACACAGCTAGGTTTTCCATCGGTAATCATGAAAATTTGTTTGTTGGTGTTTTTCTTTCTTCTCAACAAATCCATTGCCAATTGCAAACCAGCAACGGTATTGGTATGATAAGGGCCAACTTTTAAATACGGCAAATCCTTAATCGAAATTCGCCAGGCATCATTTCCAAAAACGAGTATATCTAAAGTGTCTTTTGGGTAACGTGTTGTGATTAATTCGGCTAGCGCCATTGCTACTTTTTTGGCAGGAGTAATTCGGTCTTCACCATACAAAATCATACTGTGGCTGATATCAATCATCAAAACAGTGCTCATCTGGGATTTATATTGCGTTTCCTCAACAATGAGGTCATTTTCTGTGAGTATAAAATCACCAACGCCATTATTGATTTGTGCATTGCGTAAACTTTCCGTTATAGAGATATTTTCTAATGCATCTCCAAAATGAAACTCCCGAAATTCACCGGCATGTTCATCTCCATTACCAACATGCTTGGTTTTGTGGTTTCCACTCCCTGATTTTTTTATATTTCCGAAAATAGTTTCCAAAGCTTGTTGTCTAATGGCGCGTTCTGTTTTAGCTGTGATACCGGTACCAGATGTTCCATCATCTTTTATTTCTTCTCGGATGTATCCTTTTTTCTTTAAATCCTCAATAAAATCATCAATAGTATAGGACGAATCGGTTAATTTGTATTCTTTGTCTAATTCGCGCAACCAATTGATAGCTTCATCAAAATCACCTGAAGTATGTGTGATAAGTTCTTTGAAAATAGCAAAGAGCTTATCAAAAGGCGATTGAAACGGAGCTTCGTAAGTCTTAAAATAAAATCCTTTTTTTACTGTATTGTTCATAAATATAAATTTAGATTATTTTTAAATGAACTGACAACAAACAATTTATAATTTTAAGTTAAAAGGTTTTAGGGTGATTAATCTACTTTTTTGAAAACTAATTCACTACCAGATGAATTGGTAAGTGTCAATCTTAAATTTTCGACTTTATAATTTGTAGTGTTTTGTAAGGTTTTAAGAAAACTATTTTCTTTATTATTTTCCCCACAAAACATTTTGGTCGTAATAACATTTGTGAACCGAAGCAAACCTCTTTCGAAGAAAATATCACCACTCATACTATTGCAACCTGCAAAACCCATGAAGGTATTTTTGGTGGTATTTATTTCAAGATTTGGCAACTGTTTTGTAAAATCTGTTACAGAAACTTCCTTGCCGTTTAGTTTTTCTAAAACCCAAATATCATGCAAACTTGGATTCGTAATGTAGTTTCCGCATCCATTAAAAAATATAGATTTATTATCTTTAACAACCTCAATTTTAACTGAATATGATGCTTTATCTCCACTCATTGTATTGATACATTCTTGCTGCATAATTTGAATGATCATCAAACCCGCAACCGTAGCAACACGATACATTTTTACATTCGCATCCATCGCTTGAACTGGTTCTACATGATTTCCACTCAAAGATTCATAGCCAGGTTTTAATGATGTAAATGTGATGGTTTTCTCAGATATTTTTAAAACCCATTCAGGTTCATTTCCGTTGCCTCTAAAATAAATCCCGCTCTCCAAATTTTCTATTTGCTGTTTGTAAGCAGTTGTTGGTTCAGTAGTTTCAACAACCTTTGGTGCTGGCAAATGAGTTTTACAACAAACAAAAATCAAAGTGATTGCTAATAATTGAATTCCTTTTGCCATATTTTTTAGTTACCAAGTTATCGAGTCTCTAATTTTTTCTCTTATTAATGCTTTATAAAAAGTACCAATCAAGTCTTAGCAACTTAGAAACTATTTCAAAAAAAATTATTTAAACTTCCCATCTACATAAAACCAACAGTCATTTTCTTTTTTGAAAGTGGAAAACTCATAATGTATTTGATCTAATTTATTTTCATCTTTATAATAAGCTTTAAACTCAACTGTATCATCGCTAAAAGCAATAATTTCCAGTTTTTGCCATTGATTGGAAACAGCCCATTTCAGAATTTCCTCTTTCGAGTAGTATTTCCTTTCAGAACTATGAGTGGTTGCCAATAAATAATCAGCTTGATGTGTAGCATAAGCTGCATATCTGGACTTCATCAAAGCCAGAGCTGTTGGAGCTTTTTCAACTCCACTAATATAAAGATTGCAACATAAAGCAAAAGGTTTATCAGAACCGCAGTAACAATTTTTATCTGTCATATTTTCAAGCATGGTCATAATTATAATATTCACAAAACTATCGACTGCTTTTCATCCAAAATAGTTAGTGAAATTATTTTGTTCGTTTTATTTGTGTTAATTAGTGAAATTCGTCTCCAAAAAAACAAACTCAATTAAGTTGTGCTTTAAGCAAAACTATCTTCTGTTGCAATTGATTCAATAACACTTGAAATTTACTAATCTCAATAAGATCTTCATCCTCATCAGTATGATCCAAAAGTTCGTCTAATTCCTCGCTAACATCTGCTAATTTATTATAAGCATCTGTAGCATTTTTAGCTGCAATGAAGTCAATTATTTCCTGAACTCCATTTTTTAATCCGTCAAATTTAGTTGCATCCATGTCAATATTTTTTAGTTATTCTCCGAAGCTCTATCCTCGTTGAATTTTTTAGTAATCAGTTTCAATTTTTCCTTACGATCCATTTCAGCTTTCTTGGCTTTTGCCTGAGCTTTATGCAGTTTATCGTTGTGTTTCTTGATATTTCCTTCGTTATTTCTGCCCATTTTATGATGTATAACCGTTAATATCTCTTTTTATTTCTTCTAATGTTCTGTTGGTAAAAATCAGTTCATTAATAATTTCCTTGCGCAATTCATCAATATCATCATAATCAAAATACTTTGCCCAAGAAGTCAACTCAAATAAATTCCGAATCTGTTTGATCTTTTTCCCTGTCTCAAAACTCGTTCTTAGGATTGGTTTTCCATTATATTTAGGATTATTTCGATGCTGATAATTCACCTTTTTCTTTTCAAAATCTGCCTCCAAATAATATAATTCATCCTCTGCATTATCCGGATAAAATTCATTCCAACGAGCAAAACCAATTTTAAACTTTGATTCCGTTTCGGGTTCCATCGGTTCCAAACGCCATTTGCTATTTGCCAAACGCCCCCAATGATTGGATAATCGGTACATTCCTTCTGTGGTATAATAGTATTTGCTTCCCGATTGACTATCATATTGCACCGTCATACCCGCAATTCTTTCGGGTAAAACTTCATGAAAAACACAAAATGTATTTTTAAACGATTTGGGACTGGGACGAAACATTTTTTCCATGAAACAAAGGTACTCACAAACGATCACTTACCAAAGTATTTCAAAATAAGCAATTGTTAATTCTATTTGGGCCGGGCTTTTCGCTACTTTGGTAGCTTGCTTCAAAGGAAATTCACTTAAGTTTTAAAAATGTATAAATGGTATATCAGTTTTGCAGTAGGACTTACCATTAACAAAATCTTTGCATGCACTAAATTTGTAATGTGATCTCTTTATAAAATTAATTCTCAATAAATACATACCTTTGCGGTATAATTTTTCATTTAAAGAAAATAGATATGAGCAAATCAGGAGAACAAAAAATGCTACAAAAAGGCGTTTTTACTGGAATAATGGAGCAAGATGAAAACAAAAACTATTTTTGTGGAGAATATCTTTTAGATTATAAAATGGCTCAAAAACACAATCTGGGTGATTGGATTACGATCAAAAGTGTAATTGAAAACCCTAGTGATATCAGTTATAACAAATACCCTAAGAAATCTAGAAATTTTGATAAGGCAAATAACAAGCCTGAATAACAGCTGTTTAAAGTTTTAGAATAATATAAAAAATCAAAAAGTACATTTTTTGATTTTTTTTTTGCTCGAAAAGGAAAAGTTAAAAAAAAGTGTACCTTTGCAAAAAATTTGTCGAAACCCAACCAGTTTTTTTGGTTTAATAGTAAAAGACAAGTAGTTACCTTATTTATGAAAAAAATAGTTGAATACCGCAAACTACTAAATGTAGAAAAAACAGTAGAGCTTAAAGAATTGAAAACCATCTATCGTAATGCGATGAAAGATGCGCATCCCGATAAATTTCAAGGTGATGAAGCTGGTTTAAAACAAGCTGAAGAAAACAGTAAAAAAATAATTGAAGCATACCACTTCTTGGTAAGCATCAACCCAGAGACAATCAAACAACTTTTACCTGAATATACTGAGACTATCTCTACTTCAACAATCACTGACTATAAATATGTTGAATCTAGATTAATCGTGAATTTCTCAAATGGTAGTGTTTACGAATATATCAGTGTTCCTAAAGCTATTTATGTAAAAATGGTCAATGCAGATTCACCAGGTCGTTTTGCAAAAAGACATATTTTTAATGCTTATCCTTGGAGAAAAACAACTAACCAAGAATAGTTTAAAAAAAACAAATAATTATAAAGCACTCTTAACCGGGTGCTTTTTTTTTGTTCATAGAAGATGAAACGCTTTAAAAAAAACGATAAACTGAAAACAAAAAATAGTTAACATTTATTTAACAAGGTTTTCGATAAATTAGCAATCCCAAACTATTTTAACTTAACCAAAATGAATGAAAAAATTGAAAACTATCAAAAGCAATACAAAAATGCTTTGGTAACAATTGAAAAACTAAAACAAATAAAAGCTGACATCGATTTGAAATTAAAAGATAATCCTGTTTGTTCTTATTTAAACAAAGATTTAAGAGATGTAAATTTAGATATTACAATTACTCAAAATGAAATTGAGCATATTGAGTCATATCTTCATCAATACAATCTTTAAATTATTTTACTAACCTTTTAAATAAAAAGCCTATAAAAAATAATACTTTTAAAACATGCACGGAATTAAATTTCAAATGATTACTATTTAAAGAAAATAATATTTAAAAAAATTATAAACACAATATTTCTTTATACAAATAGCTTTAAAATGAGGAAAATTATAACATAAATTTAGGGTTCTAAAGTTATTGTTAATTTATAATTTTAAATACTTTTGTAACCTTAAAAACAATTAACTAATAAAAATGAAAAAAATTATTTTATTTCTTACCGCTACAGCTTTACTTACTTCTTGTAGCAAAGACAAATACACTATCTCAGGAACTGCGAAAGGATTTGAAAACGGAAAAACAGTTGTACTAGAAGCACAAGATGATAAAGGAATGGGATTAATTCCTGTTGACACAGTAAAAATCGAAGACGGTAAATTTGAAATTAAAGGAAAAGTAACAGAACCAGCTTTCCATACTTTACAAATTGAAGGAGTACAAGGTAAAATTCCATTTATCTTAGAAAATGGTGAAATTACAATTGTAGTAAATAAAGATACAATTCAAAAATCTAAAATTTCTGGTACTTACAATAACGATGAGTATGTGAAATTTAATGAAGAAATCACAAAAATTCAGAAACCTTTAATGGACTTTCAAAATGCTAACATGCAAAAAATGCAAACAGCACAACAAACTAAAGATACTGCTGTTATCAATAGCTTAATGAAAGAATACACTAAAATCCAAACTGAAATTGGTAATACTTCAAAAAATAAATATGTGGATTATGCTAATACTCATCCAAAAGCTTTCATTAGTTTATTAATTATTGAAGGGATGAGCAATGATCCAACTGTAGATTCTAAAAAAATTGAAACGATGTTCAATAATTTAGAAGCTTCATTAAAAGATTCTAAACACGGTAAGAATGTAAAAACAAAACTTGCTGCAGCAAAACAACCTTCAGTAGGCGCAACAGCTGCTCCAACAGGTACTCCAGCTAAATGAAGAACAGATTTTTCTGCTCCTAATACAGAAGGCAAAACAATTAGCCTTAAAGAAAGTTTAGGAAAAGTAACAATCGTTGATTTTTGGGCTTCATGGTGCGGTCCATGCCGAAAAGAAAATCCGAATGTTGTTGCAATTTATAAAGAATTACATTCAAAAGGTCTTAATATAATTGGTGTTTCTCTAGACGAAGATCCAGTAAAATGGAAAGAAGCTATTGCAAAAGATAAATTAGTTTGGACACAGGTTTCAAATCTTAAAGGTTGGCAAGAACCAATTGCAATGCAATACAAAGTGGAATCAATTCCAGCAACATTTATCCTTGATCAATCAGGAAATGTAGTTGCACAAGATTTAAGAGGTGCCGAATTGAAAGCAAAAATCATAGAATTACTAGGAAAATAAGCCTTGGTAATATTTAAAAATAAAAAATCTCCCTAGTGGAGATTTTTTATTTTATTCAATACCAATACATTAAAAATAATAGTAAAATAATACTAAAATAAAGTGCAAAAAAAGTTTGTAAAACTAAAAAGTGTCTCTATATTTGCACCCGGATAACGCAATAAGCATTACCAAATAAGGCTCGGGGAGATACTCAAGCGGCCAACGAGGGCAGACTGTAAATCTGCTGTGTGAACTTCGCAGGTTCGAATCCTGCTCTCCCCACTAAAACGTTTCAAGCAATTGAAACGTTTTTTTTTGCTTAAAAAAATACGGATTAAGTTCAAAAGTAGGGACTAAGCAATAATGGATGAGATTTAACAAAGTACTATTGTATCTCCTAAATTTTGACCTGCGATAAAATCACTTATATATTCGTGGACTTCATTGCTGAAGGCTTCTGGGATTTCAAAAGAATTGATATGAAAGTCTTCATCTTGATCTTTAATGTGGATTATTTCTGTATATCCTTTTGAAATTAAAGTTCCCTTCAATTTGATTATATTTTGTTGCTGACGGCTATCTAAGTCTTTGCGAATTCTTAAAAGTACTGCTTTTTCCATATTCCATCATTTTAGATTAATAATCTTTATATTAAAATTAAAAAATTAATGAACCCAAAAAAGCATTTTAACAGTTTGTAATAGCTTTTTTTATTAACATCCATAGATATATAATTATTAAGCTGTTCTTCGATCTTGTTGACTGAATTTCTTTGTTTTTTGATCTGATTTAAAACATCTTCATTCGAAAAATTACTTCTAGATATAAAATGTAATTTTTGTTTGATTTCAATAGTTGATATCACTGATTTTGCATGTAATTTTCCATTTAAAGCATTATTCTTAGTTTTTGTCGTGTTGTGACAGTAACAAACAAATTAACGCTATGGAAGTTGTTTTCGGAATTTACTAATATTTTTTTGTTTGAACGATTTAAAATTTATTTATAACTATTTCTTATCCACTTTATAAAATTGATGAACTTACAAATAGTTTGAAGAAGTCATTCTAACCGCTTTTTTATATTATTTTAAATTCCAATCCAATATTCCGTACACTTTCAATACTTATTCGCGAATCATCTTTGAAATATTTTCGTATTTTACTGATGTACACATCCATACTTCTTCCTGAAAAAAAATCGTCATTACCCCAAATCGTTTTCAAAATCTGCTCTCTTTTTATCATCTGATTTTTATGAGTATAAAAGAAATGAATTAAATCAGCTTCTTTTTCTGTAAGTTGTTGAGTTGTTTCGCCATTTTTGAGGCATAACCTTTTAGTGTCAAAAACATAAATGCCAATTTGCAATTCATCAGCTACTTTAGAAAAATGATTTTGACTGCTTCTTTTTATGATATTATTCAGGCGTAAAACAAGTTCATCAGCCTCAAAAGGTTTTACGATATAATCATCGGCACCTAATTTTAAACCAATAATTTTGTCTTCTTTTAATTTTCTGGCAGTTAGAAAAACAAAAGGAATTTCGGGATTTATTGTAATGATTTTTTCAGCAAGCGTGAAGCCGTCCATTTTTGGCATCATTACATCAAAAACACAAATATCAAAAGTCTTGGATTGGAACAGTTGTAATGCTTCTTCACCATTTTCTGCCCAAGTGATTTCAAATTGACACAATTCTAAATATTGTTTGAGAACGCTTGCAAAGTCAGCATCGTCTTCAGCTAAAAGTATTTTTTTCAACTTTAAATTATTGAATTTTAAACATAATAGTAAATTCCGAGCCTTTTCCTAAATCACTTATAACACCAATTGTGCCTTGATGCGCTTTTATGATTTGCTTTACATAAAACAGTCCTAATCCCAGACCTTTTGCATTATGTAAATTGCCTTGTTCAACCCTGTAAAATTTATCAAACAATAGAGAATGTTTGCTTTTTGAAATCCCAATTCCATCATCTTTTATACTGATGTTAAATTGATTTTTAACTAATTCAGTTTTGAGTGTAATTGTACTACTGCCATATTTTACGGCATTTTCGAATACATTTAAGATGGCTGTCGTTAAATGAAACTTATCCAAAACCAATAGCGTTTCGTTAGTATTAAATTGAGTTTCAAGAGTAACTTTTGGAAATGCAACCTTAAAATCAGCAACAATAGATTTCAAAAAGGTTTCTGCTTCAACTTTTTCTTTTTGCAGTTCAACTTCGTTCTCTCCCAGTGAATTAGCCATTACCTGATCAATTAAATTTTGAAGGCGACTATTTTGACGTGAAATTGTATTCAAAATACTGTCGAATTGCCCATCATTTTCACGAATGTCTTTTCGTTCCAATATTTTAGTGGAAATTCCCAAAGTTGTCAAAGGAGTTTTGAGTTCGTGGGTGATATTATTAATAAAATCGGTTTTGACATCGCTTACTTTCTTTTGTTTTATAAGTGCTTTAATCGCAATAACAAAAAGAGTTATTAAGGTAAGAATGGATGCTAATGACAGTAATAAAACCATTCTCATTCTTTCAAAAATGATCATTTCCCAATCAGCTACAGAAACGTACATGGAGTCCTCAGTGAGTAATTTATAATCTTTCAGTACTGCAGACCCGTTTGTGGTACTCACATAATTTCTGACCAAAAAGGCATTATCCAAAGACTTTAAATGACCATATATTTTATTCTGTATAACAGGCTTTTCTGAAAAAAGAGTGTCGGGTTTTTTATAGCTATTATAAATGACAAATTTGTTCAGAACAATAGCAAAATCAATATCAATATTTGGAAAATCTCTTTTAAATCTAAGTTGTAATTTTCGGGTTAATGGGTCGTTAGACTCATTTTCAATTAAAGTATTTTTAATATCAATCTTTGACCTTTTATTTATAACATAGTTTTGCGCCAATTGGTTATACAGTAATTCCTTTTTATTGACGTATGCCGAATCAATATCACTGAATTCATTCGTTATTTTAGCAATATCCTCTTTAATTTCAGAGTGAAATTGAGCTACTTTGTAGTCATAGGCAGTTTTTACCAAATAGCATTGCACAGTCGACAGAGCAATCAAAGCTACTACCGAAAATGCTATTAATAAATTGATTCTCTTATTCATTCGATGAAAATTGTGGTCAAAAATAATTCTTTTATTATTCAAATTCGTCATTAACCCTGCATTAACCTTCGATTAACTTATAGAAGATATTTTTAAACTCATTTTTGCAATTATAAAATTTGCAATGTAATGCTATCAATAAAAAACAGATTAGAATTTAAAAATATAATTATTGTCATTTTTCTTATGATTTCTGTTTTTGGGTTTGCACAAAATACAACCGAAAATGACAGTATATCCAATAAATTAACTGAAGTAGTTGTCACCAAAGAAAAGAAAATGTTCACCAATAAAAATGGTAATATCAAAGTTGATGTGGCCAATACGATACTAAATTCAGTTCCAAATACACTGGATTTAATGTCCAAATTGCCCAATGTTACCATCAGCGCCGACAAGGAAAACATAACGGTTATTGGAAAAGGAACTCCTTTGATTTATATGGACAATCAAAAAATTGGAATGAATGATCTAAATGCCCTGTCTGTAGATGATATAAAAAGTATCGAAATAATCAATAATCCATCCTCCAAATATGAAGCTGAAGGGAGAGCCGTTATTTTGATTACCAGAAAATTTAGTAAAAAGGAAGGTTCGCAAACAACAATATCTGAGGTGGCATCTTTTAAAAAAGAATACAATAACTATCTCGGGATAAATTCAAGTTTCAAAAAGAATAAACTCGAATGGAAAGCTAATTTTAATTACAATAAATTAAGTCCTTGGGAAAGCCATAGCATCGATTATCAAATTCCAGATGAGGATATTATTTCAAATTATAATGTTGCCACAGCAAATACCAAAAGGAAGCAGTATCTTTTTGGTGGTGGTCTTTTTTATAAAATTAATGAAGAAGATTATTTCTCAATTAATATGAATGGCAAGCTACAGAGCGAACCTTTTGACATAAATACCACATCATACAACAAGAATGGCGATGTCGAAAATAATGTGGTGACTTACAGTGATAATAAGAGCCAGAAGAATTTTATCAATTCATTTATCAACTATTCGAAGAAAATAAAACCAATAGATACACAGTTATTTACAGGTTTTCAATATTCTGCTTTTGATCAGGATTCAAAAGCTTTTGTGCAGAATAATTATAATGAAACTCAATTTGAAAAAGTACAAAACAGCGATCAAAAATTCAAAGTGAATGTGTTTTCCGGAAGAATTGATTTCGAAAAGAAATTTAAAAATGAAATGAAGCTGGAATATGGCGGGCTTTATTTGTCTGCCGATGCCAAAACTGATTTCGAAACTTTAAATTTTGAAACCAATTCTACAATCAATTCAATTTATGATTTCGATGAAAAAAATAGCGCTGGATATGCGCAGTTATCAGGAAGTTTAAAAAAGATTGGCTATTCAGTTGGCTTTAGAGTTGAGAATACAGACATAAAAGGGAAATTCAAAAATGATGATATACCTTTAATCAAAAAGAATTACACCGATTTCTTTCCGAAGGTTCAGTTTGATATTCCGATTGACAGTACGAAATCTGTAACTTTAAATTATTCAAAAAGTATTTCCAGACCCAATTATTCATCTACTAGTCAGGGAGCCACTTATATCAATCCGTACTTTCTGTATTCCAAGAATATTAATTTAAATCCAATTATCAGCAATCAAATTTCGTCCAGTTTTCAATATAATGACAAATCGGTGAAGTTAAGCTATTATGTAAACACAGATCCTGTTTATAGTAGTTTTGTATTTGATAATCAAAATAATATATTGACTTTTAAAGAAATTAATTTCGAAAAAGAATCAGGATTCAATTTAGAATTTAGTTTGCCTTTTACTTATAAAATTTGGACATCAACTAATAGTTTAAGTTGCATATTGAATAAAATTGAAGATGATTTTGCATTGTTTATGGACTCAAAACCGTATTTATATTACTATTCAAGCAATGAGTTTAAACTGCCAAAAGGCTATTCGTTTGTGCTGACAGCCTATGGTTTAACAGATCAAAAAGAAGGAGTTTTTGAAAGAAAAGCTTGGTTCATTATGGATTTAGGTGTTTCTAAAACATTATTTACCAATTGGAATTGTACTTTGAGTTACAATGATATTTTTAAAAACACGATCTACGAAGAAAAATTTACGATAAATAATATTAGATCAAAAGCTAGGTATTTGGTCGATGCAAATGAATTTTCGATAGCAATTAAATATTCTTTTGGAAAAATAAAAGCTTCTAAGTTTAAAGAAAAAAATATTGACGACAATTCGAATAGAATACGATAGATTATAGCTCGTCGTCTTCAGTAACTTTATTTGATAAATTTTCTGGAAGTTCTTCTTCTTCATCAGTGGAATTCAATTCGAAGAAACTAAAAATAGAACCACCATAACTTTTTTGAAAAGAAAAATTAATCAAATGATCCAGTTTAGTGTATTTAGAATGTTCAATAATCATCATGCCTTCCTCATCCAATAATCCTTTTTCAAAAACCGTTAAAACCACTTTTTCAAAAGTCTTTTGGTCTAAACCATAAGGAGGATCAGCAAAAATAATATCGTAAGTCGTTTTGTTTTTTTCTAAAAAAGTAAATACATCACTTTTGGTCGCTGCAATATTAAAATCATATTCTGCTGCCACTTGTTTGATGAATTTCACACAACCAAAATCAGCATCCACCGAAGTAATTGGTGAACTTCCGCGCGAAGCAAACTCATAACTAATATTCCCTGTTCCCGAAAATAAATCCAATACTTTCAAGCCTTCAAAACTAAAATGATTATTCAAAACATTAAATAATGCCTCTTTACTCATATCGGTTGTAGGTCGAACGGGCAAACCTTTTGGCGGAAAAATGCGTCTTCCTTTGTATTTTCCAGATATGATTCTCATGAGTTTAAAAGTATAAAATGTTGCAGATTTTGTGCTGCTGAAAAGTTGTTGTTTTTTTGTAAATCGCTTACATCCAAGAAAGAAACATTGCGAATGTACTTGTACGCAATTTTGTAAAAATCATCTTCTTCCGAAATCGCTCCTAATAATTCTAAGTGAAAACTTTCCGGATTCATATTTAACTGCTCGGCTGTAAAAAGCAGATAGTAAATAAAATCCTCAGGCGTTTTGTATTCAAATGAATTGAATAAAAGCAGTTTTTGATTCTGAATCACAATAATTTCAAAATGACCCGGATTAAAGTGAACAATCATTTTCTTGTTGTCATTGTTTTTGGAAGCATCCAAAAGCTTAGAAACCAAAACAGTATTAGCATGTTTGTAGTCAAAAGAACCAAACTGGTCAATAAAAAAGTTATTGATATTCACATAAGGAATGTAAACCGCATTCATCTGATAATTAGTGATTTCATCAAATGCAAAAAAATCCGTTTCAAAAACTTTGGTATTGTACTGTAAATAACTGCCTAAAAAGTTTTCATCAAATAGGGCAGTAGGCACAAATGTTGAAAGATTATTATTGTGAATCACCTGAATTTCATCATAACTATCACTCAGCTCTGGATAATTTTTAAAAGCATCCGAAAACAATTCTTCAATCTTAATCGACTTATGAAAAGTATCAAACTGAATTTCATTTATAGACACAATTCTGTTATGAAGCGTGTCAAAGCAACAAAACGAAAGCCCCGTAAGTGAAACTTGAATTGAAAGTTTTTTATATTTCTTGTCAGTGATATTCATAGATTTTTTTTCAACAATGCAAACTTACAAATTAAAATAGCAATATCAATTTCAAAAATCAATATCAACTACAATAGCAAAAGTCAATTGCAAAAGTTAATGGTGAACAGCATTGAATTTTTTATTGATATTGAAATTGATATTGAAAAAGCCGTTCTTTGTAATTCAAATAAAACTCAATGAACTCCTCTGCATTTTATAATCATTTACAAAAAAAGTTTCCTTTTCAACTCACGTATAATCAGGATATTTTTTTTCAAAAGATAGCCATTTTTTTGACTGACATTCATAATGATACGATTTTTGTGCTAAAAGGATATGCCGGAACAGGAAAAACAACCGTGATTTCTACGATTGTAAATAGTCTATTGGATATTAATAAAAAGTATGTTTTGTTAGCTCCAACTGGTCGTGCGGCCAAAGTAATTTCAAATTATTCGAATAAACCTGCTTTTACAATTCATAAAAAAATATACTTTCCAAAGAAAAATTCAGGTGGAGGCGTTTCATTCACTTTACAGCAAAACAAACACAAAAACACCATTTTCATAGTCGATGAAGCTTCGATGATTTCCGATGTTAATTCGGATTCCAAATTATATGAAAACGGCTCTTTGCTCGATGATTTGATTTCCTATGTATACTCAGGAACCAATTGCAAAATGATACTGTTGGGAGATACTGCTCAGCTACCACCGGTAAATTTAGAAGTAAGCCCAGCTCTGGATATTGAAACTTTAAGTTTTCATTATAATAAAGAAGTAGAACATATCGAGCTTGACGAAGTAATGCGTCAGGAAGAAAACTCAGGGATCTTGTACAACGCCACCGAATTAAGAGAATTATTAAAAGATTCTTTCATATCCGAATTCAAGTTCAATGTCCGAAAATTCAAAGACATTGTCCGGCTGATTGACGGTTATGATATTCAAGATGCTATTAATTCAGCTTATAGTAATTACAGCATCGAAGACACGGCTTTTATTGTCCGTTCCAATAAAAGAGCGAATCAATACAATGAACAAATTAGAACCAAAATCCTTGATAAAGAAAGTGAACTATCAACAGGCGATTTCTTGATGGTGGTGAAGAATAATTATTTTTGGCTAAAGGATTCGGATGAAGCGGGATTTATTGCCAATGGTGATATTATCGAAGTTTTAGAAATGTTCGGAATCAAAGAATTATACGGTTTTAAATTTGCCAAAGTAAAAATCCGAATGATTGATTACCCTGATCAAAAGCCGTTTGAAACCGTACTTTTAATGGACACTATAAAAAGTGAGTCGCCATCATTAACTTTTGAAGAATCAAACAGATTGTATCAGGAAGTGATGAAAGATTATGAAAATGAAACTACCAAATACAAAAAGTTTCAAAAAGTAAAAGAGAACGAATATTTCAATGCACTGCAAGTTAAATTCTCTTATGCCATTACCTGTCATAAATCGCAAGGAGGACAGTGGAATACAGTCTTTATAGAACAACCTTATCTGCCGAATGGAATCGACAGAGATTACATTCGTTGGTTATACACCGCTATGACTAGAGCCAAAAATAAGCTATATTTGATAGGATTTAAGGATGATAGTTTTGTGTAATAAATTGATAATTAACCGTATAAGTTCATTGAAGCTAGTATTGAGATGAATTTTTAAGTTTTTATAAATTTTTAAAACAATCATGCTAAAACTTAAATGACCTTATATGACTTATATGGTTTAAAAAATAATTTGTCTGTTTTAAATTTTAGATATTTGTCTATGAACACTTTAAACGATTTACATAATATTTCAATCACTTTTTCGAATACCGAAAAAATGCCTGTATTATTCCTTGGACACGGAAGCCCAATGAATGCCATTGAAGAGAATGAGTTTGTAACAGGTTTTCGAAATATAGCCAGAACATTACCCAAACCCAATGCAATTTTATGTATTTCGGCGCATTGGTTTACTAATGGTACCAAAATTACCGCGATGGAAATGCCAAGAACCATTCATGATTTTGGAGGTTTTCCTAAAGAATTATTTGAGGTACAATATCCAGCTAAAGGCAATCCAAATTTAGCAACATTAACTCAGGAATTGTTGTTGCCAACAGCAGTTGAATTAGATCATCATTGGGGTTTGGACCATGGCGCGTGGAGTGTAATTAAACATTTATATCCGGCGGCTGATATTCCTGTAATTCAGATGAGTATAGATTATACAAAATCTGGTCAATATCATTTTGATTTGGCGCAAAAATTAAGTGTATTGCGAAGCAAAGGAATCCTGATTGTAGGCAGCGGTAACATTATTCACAATTTGCGTTTGGTAGATTTTAGAAACATCAATACCGATAATTATGGCTACGATTGGGCCTTTGAAGCCAGGGAGAATATCAATAATTATTTGTTAGACGGGAATTTTCAACCACTTATTGATTTTGAAAAACAGAGCAAAGCATTTCAGTTATCAATTCCTACTCCAGAGCATTATTTACCTCTAATTTATACTTTAGGACTAAAAGAAAATCAAGAAGAGTTGAGTTTGTTTAATGATAAATTGGTTGGAGGTTCGTTGAGTATGACTTCCATTAAGATTTCGAATTAGTTTATATTATAAAAAACATATATTTGGAAACTAAAATTATAATTGAAGAATAAATATAAATGAAAATAATAGCAGTCATACCCGCACGTTACGCATCTACACGATTTCCAGCCAAATTAATGCAGGACTTGGGAGGAAAAACAGTAATTCTAAAAACCTATGAAGCAGCAATAAACACACAATTATTTGATGATGTTTTTGTAGTAACCGACTCCGATTTAATTTATAATGAAATTGTTTCAAATGGTGGAAAAGCCATAATGAGTATCAAAGAACACGAGTCGGGGAGTGACCGTATTGCAGAAGCTGTTGAAAATCTCAATGTTGATATTGTCATAAATGTGCAAGGTGACGAGCCATTTATAAATGCTGAACCTTTGGCGAAAGTTATTGAAGTTTTTAAAAATGATACTCAAAAACAAGTCGATTTAGCTTCTTTAATGCGTGAAATAAAAGATGAAACCGAAATCAATAATCCAAATAATGTAAAAGTAGTTGTAGACCAAAATCAATTTGCATTGTATTTTTCACGTTCGGTAATTCCTTATCCTAGAGAAGTTAATGTTGGCGTTCGCTACATGCAGCACATCGGAATTTATGCTTTTAGAAAACAGGCTTTATTGGATTTCTATGGTTTGCCAATGAAATCATTAGAAGCATCCGAAAAATTAGAACAATTGCGTTATTTGGAATTTGGAAAACGTATCAAAATGGTTGAAACCACTCATGTTGGAATAGGAATCGATACTCCTGAAGATTTAGAAAAAGCAAGAAAAATGCTAACAGTATAAACTATAAAATTAGGCATTGAATATTTTTGTTCAATGCCTAATTCAATTTCTCAATAATAATCAATTCATTGTGTACTTCAACTCTAGGAATAGATTGAATTTTATAATTCATTATATCAAATTCTTTGATGAAATTTTGATTTCTAACATTATTATTATTGTTTAAACACATTGTATTAAAGAGGACAACTCCTTTACTTTTGAGTAAAAAACAAATTCTGTCAATAAAAAATTTTTCGAATAAAAAGTTAGGCATCGTTGTATCCTGAAATATATCAATGATAATTAAATCGTAACTATCTTTTGTTTTTAATACAAAGTCAAATGCATCTTCAATAACAATTTCAAGATTTTTAATTTCATTGAGTTGGAAGTATTTATTAGCAATTTCAATAATTTCTGAGTCAATTTCAACCCCAGTGATTTTACCTTTATATTGAATTTCATCAACTAACGTTTTGATAACACTTCCTCCTGCCACACCAAGAACCAGGATGTTTTGCATTGCTACTATTTTTTCAAAGCCAAAATGTTTTAGTCCTAATCTTAAAATGCGTTGCAAACTGCCATAAGAATAATTTGTATTTTCAGAATCCAGTACTAATTCTCCGTTTGCCCAGGTTACTTCAATGGTTTTACTTAAAGTTGATTTGGTTTTAAATATTTTAATTGGAATGAGGTAACTCAGTAATTTCTTCAGCATTAATTTGGTGTTTTTTTCAAAAATAACATTTTAATTGTTTTATTTGTACAAAATGAAATGAGAAATGAAGAAACAAATCTATAAGTGGATTTTTAAGAATTTAATGGGCTGGAAAATAGAAGGTAACTTCGATGAGCAAATAAAAAAAAGTATTTTAATGGTTATGCCGCATACAAGCTGGCATGATTTCTATATTGCTATTATTTGTCGAGGCGCAGTTGGAAGCGGAATAAATTGGATTGGCAAAAAAGAATTATTTCGTTTTCCTTTTAGTTATTTTTTCACCTCATTAGGCGGTGTTCCACTTGATAGGAGCGGAGGTTTGAATAAAGTTGAATCTATTGCTAATATATTTAAAACAAAAGAGACTTTTCGCTTGGGATTGTCACCAGAAGGAACTCGTAAAAAAGTTGAAACACTTAAAACGGGATTTTATTATATTGCATTAAAAGCAAATGTACCAATTATTCCAGTTTCTATAAACTTTGAAAAAAAAGTGGTTCATTTTGGAAATCCTTTCAATCCAACTGGAAATATAGAGTCAGATTTTATTATTTTGAACAAACATTTTGTTGGTGCGAAAGGGAAAATACCTGAAAATGGGTATTCTGTATCTTAAAAACTAAACGCCTGAGAATCGCATATTTTATTTTTTCTGATCATTTGTGCGAAATATTGAATTCTCATGAATTTGGATTGTACGCTTTAAAAGTTCCGTTTTTATAAAAAATAACTATTTTTTCTATTTCTTTCGGATTTTCATTTTCAATAAAAAAAGATTTTGGTTTTACTTCTTCCTGAATTTTTTCTTTTTGTGTGACAGTTTGAATTTCAGAAAATAAATCAATTGGAGTAGGGGAATTTAAAGTTTGAATTGGTGGCTTTGAATTTTCAATAGATTCATTTTTTTTAGGAAATGATCCTGTTCCATTTAGCAACCAATACAAATCAACTTCTTGAAAAAACTCCACAATTTTTAAAATAAAATCTAGGCTCGGTTTATTTCTACCAGATAATAAATGAGACATACTAGATCGTTGAACCCCAATTTTATCTGCAAATGAAGAAGCTGTTAGATTATAATAATCGAGTATAATCTCCAATCTTTTTATAAAATCATCTGTGTTTACCATTGTAAATTTTATTTAAAATTGATGTATTTACAAAAGTAAATAAAAGCTAATAATTATGCTAAATTATAATGTTAAAACAAATTATTGTTCTATAAAGTATTAAAGTAATATTTTAAATAAACAATATAATTAGTTGATATTTAGGAAATAATAATATAAATATTAATTTAAAGATCCAATTATATCTTTTAATGGATAGCTGTTTATAAAGTTAAACGGATTGTGTTTACAATTCTAATTTTTAATAAATTTCATTTGTTTACAATTGTAAAAATAAAGATGTTTACTTTTGTAAACCAAATAATAATAACATGGATTTAGAACAACTATTTAATCAGAATAAAGAAAATACAATTCAAGGGCGTTATATTACTTTGAATGAAATTGAACCATTATTAAATAAAGATTCCATTAAAAAGGATGTAAAAATAATTGGAAAATCAATTTTAGGGAAACCAATTTATAGTTATCAAAAAGGACACGGTAAGATAAAAATTTATCTTTGGTCACAAATGCACGGTAATGAAAGTACAACTACAAAAGCATTATTTGATTTTATTAATCTTCTAAATAATGGTTCTGACTTAGCTAATCAACTTTTAGATACTTTTACATTTTACTGCATTCCGATGTTGAATCCCGATGGTGCTGAGTTATATACCAGAGCCAATGCAAACAATATTGATTTAAACAGAGATTCACAAGATCTTTCTCAACCAGAAAGTAAAGTTCTGAGAGCGGTTTATGAAGAATTTAAACCAGATTTCTGTTTCAATCTTCATGATCAGCGTACCATTTTCGGCGTTGCGGATACTGGTAAACCTGCTACTCTTTCTTTTTTAGCTCCATCATATAACGAAGAAAGGGAAGTCAATGAATCAAGATTGAAAGCAATTAATTTGATAGCTGGCATAAATGAAGTGTTGCAAAAATATATTCCCGGACAAATTGGAAGATTTGATGATTCTTTTAATATTAATTGTATTGGAGATACTTTTCAATATTTAGGAACTCCTACAATTTTATTTGAAGCTGGTCATTTTCAAGATGATTACGAAAGAGAAAAAACAAGAAAATTCGTATTTATGTCTTTAGTTTCAAGTTTCATTATTCTTAACGAAAACGATATAGTTCATAATAGAAATGATAAATATTTAAACATTCCTCAGAATAATGTTGTATTTTTTGATTTTATGTATAAAAATGTCAAAATAAATTATGATGGTATTGAAATAATTACGAATTTTGTCGCTCAGTATAAAGAAGAGTTAATTGATAATAAATTAAATTTTAATTCTTATATAGTTGAAATTGGTGATTTAAAAGAAAAATTCGGTCATTTCGAATATGATGCAAAAGGAGCTTTATATCACGATGATTTAGGTAATTCTCCAAAAATTGGACAAATGGCTAATTTTAATTTTGATCATAAAGTGTTTTTCGTTAATGGAAAAATAAAAAAATGATTTTTTTGCAGATTATTTAATTTTAATTTATAATTTTAACTTTTTAAGTATAAAATAACCATATAATAAAAGAATTATGAGTAAGTTTCGTTTAGATGAAGTAGATCACCAGATTTTAGATATGTTGATAGACAACACAAGAGTTCCGTTTACTGACATTGCTAAAAAATTATTGATTTCAGCTGGAACGGTGCATGTTAGAGTTAAAAAAATGGAAGATGCTGGAATTATTATGGGATCTTCATTAGTTCTTGATTATGATAAATTAGGATATTCATTTATTGCTTATGTAGGTGTTTTTCTTAACAATACGTCTCAAACTAAATTTGTTTTAGAGCGTATTAATGAGATTCCATTTGTAACAGTAGCATCTGTTACTACTGGTAAATTCAATATTTTCTGTAAAATTAGAGCAAAGGATACTAAGCATGCAAAAGATGTTATCTTTATGATTGATGATATCGATGGCGTTTATAGAACTGAAACTATGATTTCTCTTGAAGAAAGTATCAATGATAAGAAGCGCTTGATGCATACCATTTTCAAAGAAATGTAAAAATCTTGATTGCTTATATGTAAATATAACCTCAAGTGTACTCTTGAGGTTTTTTTATGTAAAATTAACTATAACCAAATAACAGTATAATTATGTACACGTTACCTAAAATAGAACGTTTTAATCAAAATGTTTTATCTAAATACCACATTTACAATAGTGTATTTATAACATTACCATTTGATTCTGTGGATAATACAGGTGTTTTATTGCCAATTTTTGCAGAACTATGTGATAGTGGTTTCAAAAAACAAAAAACTCCAATAGAAATATTTGATTTCTTTTCGGATAAATATATGCATAGTGATTCTGAAAAGGACAAAATCAATTTGATGTTTCATTTTATACAATATATTGAACGTCAAATAGTTTTGTTTGATGCTATTGAAGATGCTGCTTTTCCAGTAGTCAATAATATGGAAGGAAGAGGCTCTCTTCGCGACATCAAAGAAAAATCAGATGTTAAAAACAATAAGGAAGAGTTAATTAATTTCTTAGAAAATTTCAACGTTCGTACTGTTTTAACTGCACATCCGACTCAATTTTATCCTGGACCTGTATTAGGAATCATTAATGATTTGACAGAAGCAATTAGAAATAATAATTTGCTTGAAATCAAGCAATTATTGGCTCAATTAGGTAAAACTCCTTTTATCCAAAATGAAAAACCAAATCCATTTGATGAAGCGGTAAGTTTAATTTGGTACTTAGAAAATGTATTTTACAATACTTCTGGAGAGATGATTCATTATCTGCAAAAAAATGTTTTCGAAGGTGAATCAATAAACAATCCATTAATCAAACTTGGTTTCTGGCCAGGGGGTGACCGTGATGGAAATCCATTTGTAACTACCGAAATTACTCTTAAAGTAGCTGAACGCTTGAGAACTTCGATTTTAAAATGCTACTATTTTGAAATAAGAAACTTAAAAAGAAAGCTTACTTTCCCAGTTGTTGATTCTTTAGTAATGGAATTGGAACAAAAATTATATCGTTCTGTATTTTATTCTAAAGGTGAAGTATTTATTACTCATGAAGAATTCAAATCTCAACTTATTAAAATTAAAACTATAATAATTGAACAACATCAATCATTATACGTTGACCAAATAGATGCTTTACTTATTAGATTGAATTTGTTTGGTTTCCATTTTGCTACTTTAGATATTAGACAAAACAGTAAAATTCACCAAAGTGTCTTTTATGATATTGTAAATTATTATTCAAAATCTAAAGAAAATGTATTCCCTGAAAATTATTTTTCTTTGACCGAAGCTGAAAAAATTAATGTTTTGTCAAAATTAAAAGGAAATTTAGATCCTACTGATTTTGATAACGAAATGACAAGATCAACAATTGAATCAATTTATGCCATTAAAACTATTCAGGATAAAAATGGTGAATTTGGTTCAAACCGTTACATTATAAGTAACAACGAAAGTGCATTGAATGTTATGGAAACTTATGCGTTATTCAAATTATGTAATTGGGAAAATGCAACAGTAGATATTATTCCTCTTTTTGAATCCGTGGACGATTTACAGAACGCACATTTAGAAATGGAGAAATTATACTCAAATCCTGAATATCTTAAGCATTTGGAAAAAAGAAATAATAAGCAAACAATAATGCTTGGTTTTTCTGATGGAACAAAAGATGGTGGATACTTAATGGCAAATTGGAGTATCTATAAAGCAAAAGAAGCTTTAACAGCAATTTCCAGAAAGTATGGCATTCATGCAATATTTTTTGATGGTAGAGGAGGACCTCCAGCACGTGGTGGTGGGAAAACTCATAAATTTTATGCATCACTAGGACCAAATATTGAAAATAACGAAATTCAGATAACGATTCAGGGGCAAACAATCAGTTCTAATTTTGGAACCTTAGATTCTTGTCGTTACAATTTAGAAAATCTTTTGAGCGCTGGTGTTGCCAATCAAGTATTTAATCAAGGTCAAAATGAACTAAGTTCTGATGAAAAGAATATTTTGGACAAATTGGCTGAATTAGGATATGATAAGTATTTAAGTTTTAAAAATCATCCTAAATTTATTCCGTATTTGGAACAAATGAGTACTTTAAAATATTACGCCAAAACCAATATTGGAAGCCGACCTTCAAAAAGAAGCAAATCTGAAAAACTTGATTTTGCTGACTTAAGAGCAATTCCATTTGTGGGTTCTTGGAGCCAATTAAAGCAAAACGTTCCTGGATTTTTTGGTGTAGGTACAGCATTGAAACATTTTGAAGATAATGGTCAGTGGGATAAAGTTCAGAATTTATACAACAATTCATTATTCTTTAAAACGTTACTTGAAAATAGTATGATGTCATTGGCAAAATCATTTTTCCCTTTAACGGCATACATGAAAAATGATCCTGAATTTGGTGCATTCTGGCAAATTATTTACGATGAATTTTTAGATACAAAAAGGTTGTTATTAAAAATTGCTGGCCATAAAGAACTGATGGAAAATTATCCAGACGGTATAGCTTCGATTGAAATGAGAGAACGTATAGTATTGCCACTGTTGACAATACAACAATATGCTTTATTAAAAATTAGTGAACTTAATAAGAATGAAAATCCAGACCAAAACTTAATAAAAGTTTATGAAAAGATAGTTACTCGTTCTCTTTTTGGAAATACTAACGCAAGTAGAAACTCTGCTTAAAATATTAAAAAATAAAATTTCTAAAAAAATTGACATATGAATTCTAATCAGTTGCCAGTAGATGAATATTCAAAATTTAATGCGACTTATATACAAGCGTTAGAAAATGTTGAATTGTTCGAAGAATTAGAAATTAGTTTGCATGAATTTATCAAATTTGTCCAAAATATTCCTTTGGACAAATTTGATTACAGTTATGCTGAAGGAAAATGGACTATAAAAGAAATAATTCAGCACGTAATCGATACCGAAAGAATTTTTGCTTATCGTGCACTGAGGATTTCCAGAAATGATAAAACTCCTTTGCCAGGATTTGAAGAAAATGATTTTGTTGCAAACACAGATGCAAAATCAAGAAGTATTCAGGATTTATTAACTGAATTTTCAGCAGTGAGACATTCAAATTTGTTAATGTTCAAAAGTTTTTCTGATGAGCAATTGAGAAGAATTGGAATTGCATCAAATCATGAGATTTCAGTGAGAGCAATAGGTTTTTTACTTTTAGGTCATCTAAAACATCATCAAAAAGTTTTTGCGGAAAGATATTTGTAAAATTTAATCAAATATTTATTCAAAACAACTTGACCAAATTTTTAGTTTATTCTCAAAACTCATAGTATTTGCAGGACTAGTTGAAGGCATTACAAAATAAGTAATGCCTTTAATTTGTCCAAATATTTTATAGAAGAAAGCATGACTTTGTTTTCCGTTAAAAATAATTTTAGTGATTCTTGGGAATTCTTTTAGCAAAACTTCAAAATCATTTTCTTTTTGATTTTTGATATGAATATCCAGACTTCCCTTTCTTTCGCAATTTTCTAATACATCCCAAAGTCCTATTTTGTGAGCTTTCAAGAATTTTTTCTTATCTTCAAAATCAACATCAATGGGTAATGCATCAAAAATAGTATATAGAATTCTCCAAAAATGATTTCTTGGATGAGCGTAATATTCTTGCTTTTCCAGAGACATTGCTCCAGGCATAGTTCCTAAAATCAAAATTTCGGTATCGGAATCAATAAAATATGGAAATGAATTTATTTTCATAAAATTATATACTTACATTTTCTTTTTCTAGGACGGTTAAAGCTATTCTTATTTTATCATAAGATATTTGTTCTTCAAAAAAATCAAAATACGGTTTTAATGCTGATGGAGATTCAAGTTTAATTTTAGCTTCAGCAATTCTAGAGATTTCATCTTTATTAATATATTTACTTAAATCAATTGGATGCCCATCGGTGTATAATTTTGCTAGATGTGAAATTATTGTGGGAACTCCTAATTTTCTTTTAGTTGCAATTTCTTCAGCAGACAAACCACTTTTGAATAATTCTAAAGTTTCTTTATAAGTAGTACTTTCTTTTTTGGAACGTTCTTTTTTTATTTTTTGAAATTCACTTATTGCTTTCATAAACACATTGCCGTATTTTTCTAGCTTTGCTTTTCCAACACCATCAATACTTAGAAATTCTTCATCATTCATTGGTCTTTCAATTTCTAATTGTCTTAAAGTGGCATCATTAAAAATTACATAAGCAGGCACAGCTTCTTCTTTTGCAATTTCTGCACGAAGCTTTCTTAAAAACTCAAAAAGAGAATTAGTTGTAGTTTTAGTTTTTTCAACTTTGCTTTGTTCAGAATGATTTATTTTTTTCTGAACGTTGGTCAGTTGTACTTTTTCACCTTCAAATAAAACTTTTTTAGCAAATGGTGTTAATTTGATTTTATTTTTTTCATGAAAAGCTATTTCACAAAATCCTAAATTAATTAATTGAATAATATAATGATTCCAATCATACCAGGAAATATCAGCACCAACTCCATATGTTTTTAAATTTTGATATTGTTTGTCATAAATAGATGCATTTTTAGAACCTCTTAAAAAATCAACAATAACCGGTAAAGATTCTGATTCTTGTAATCGAATAATAGCAGAAAACGCTTTTTGTGCAATTATTGTTCCATCAAAAAAAGCAGGCGGATTGTTACAAATATCACAATTGCCACAATTATCTGGAACTAGTTCGCCAAAATAAGAAAGTAAAATTTTCCTGCGACAACTCAAAGCATCAGCATATTGTTTCATTCTCTCTAGTTTTGCAAGCTGCACTTCAGCATTCAACCCTTGGGAAGCAAATTTTTGTAATTGGACTACGTCACCATAACTTTCGAACAATACTGTTTCGGAAGGTAATCCATCACGACCAGCTCTTCCAATTTCCTGATAATAACCTTCGATATTTTTTGGTAAGTTATAATGTATTACCCAGCGAACATTGGATTTGTCAATTCCCATTCCAAAAGCAATTGTTGCACAAACCACCTGACACTCATCATTTATGAATTCATCCTGAGTTTTGGAACGAATTTTATTATCCAATCCGGCGTGATATGCTTTGGCTCTAATTCCAATTTTTTGCAATTTTTCTGCAAGTTCTTCAGTGGTCTTTCGGCTTAAACAATAAACGATGCCAGATTCATTCCGTTTGTTTTTTATAAAATCAATAATTTGTTTTACCCGATCCAAAGCTGGTCTTACTTCCAGACTTAAATTTTTTCTATCAAAAGAAGATATAAAAATTTTGGGACTGTTTAAATTTAGCTGTTCACAAATATCTGTACGTGTAGCTTTATCAGCGGTCGCTGTTAATGCTAGAATTGGAGTAGAAGGGAAGCGGTTTTTCAAATATCCCAAATTGGTGTAAGCTGGTCTGAAATCGTGACCCCAAGCAGAAATACAATGAGCTTCATCAATGGCAATTAAGTTTACAGTAATTTGGCTAAAAGCATTTTCCAAAAACGATAAACTTTCGGGAGCAACATACACAAGTTTGACTTTATTGTCTTTCAAGTTTTGAATATGCATTTCTTGCTCTTCATTAGATTGGCTGCTATTAATAAAACAAGCAGCTATACCATTGGCTTTCAGGCTATCAACCTGATCTTTCATCAAAGCAATAAGTGGAGAAATAACAATAGTAATTCCAGAAAATACCAAAGCAGGTAGTTGGAAACAAATCGATTTACCACCTCCGGTTGGCATAATTGCTAAAGTATCTTTTCCAGAAAGTATACAGTTGATTATCTCCTCTTGGTTGGGTCTAAATTTTTCAAACCCAAAATTTTCTTTAAGTTTGGCGTGTAAAATTGTTGTTGTCATTTTTGGCGTATAGTTTATAAAAATAAATATAATAAAAAAAGGAACTCGAAATAGAGTTCCTTTTTTATATTTTAGAAAAAATTAAAAATTAATCTTCGTCCTCATCATCTTCGTCATCTACGATATCTTTGTCATTTGAATCATCATCCTCATCATCTTCACCATCTAAGTCCGGTTTATCGATATTGTCATCTTCATCATCATCGTCAGCATCATCAACATCCAATTCTAAACCGCTAATTGGTTCAACCACATCATCAATTTCATCATCTTCATCAAAATTACCGATTCTGTCAGCTAGTTTAGTACTTACTTTTACTAAATAAATAGTGTCTTCTGTCCTAACTTCAACAGCTTCAATTAATTCATTCTTTGCATTTCTAAATCTAATGATATCTGAATCATCATAACCATCAGGAAATTTATCAACCAAAAGGTTCAAAATTTCGTTGGTCAATTTGGCGTAATCAACTATTATCCTTTTCATAAATAATTTTTATAAATCTAACAAATAGGCAAAAATTAATGGAGCTACGATTGTAGCATCCGATTCGATAATGAATTTTGGAGTAGAAATATCTAATTTCCCCCAAGTGATCTTTTCATTAGGAACTGCTCCAGAATAAGATCCATAACTTGTTGTTGAATCAGAAATTTGACAGAAATAACTCCAAAATGGGACGTCATGCATTTCCATATCTTGATACAACATAGGAACTACACAAATTGGAAAATCGCCAGCAATACCTCCTCCGATCTGGAAGAAACCAATTCCGTTGGCACTATTTTTTGGATACCAATCTGCAAGATAAGTCATATACTCAATTCCAGATTTCATTGTAGAAGCTTTCAAATCTCCCTTAATTACGTACGATGCAAAGATATTTCCCATTGTACTATCTTCCCAACCTGGAACAATGATAGGTAAGTTTTTCTCAGCTGCAGCATACATCCAACTGTCTTTTAAATCAATTTCATAATATTCTTCTAAGACACCAGAAAGTAACATTTTGTACATAAACTCATGTGGAAAATATCTTTCTCCTTTATCATCAGCATCTTTCCAAATTTTATAAATGTGTTTTTGAAGACGACGGAATGCTTCGTGCTCAGGAATACAAGTGTCTGTAACTCTGTTTAGACCTCTTTCCAATAAATCCCATTCGTCTTGTGGTGTCAAATCACGGTAGTGTGGAACTCTCTCATAGTGAGAATGTGCTACCAAATTCATTATATCTTCTTCAAGATTTGCTCCAGTACAGGAAATAATTTGAACTTTATCCTGACGAATTATTTCGGCAAAAATTTTTCCAATTTCAGCGGTACTCATTGCACCTGCCATACTTACCATCATTTTTGCACCATTGGCTAATTGCTGCTCATAAGCTTTTGCAGCGTCAACTAAGGATGCAGAATTGAAATGCAAGTAATGCTTTTCAATAAACTGACTTATTGGTCCTTTACTCATTTTCTTTTTTCTTTTTTATTTATTTTTCAAAAAGGGTTTAATTGAGATTTAGGTTTTACAAATAAAAGAAATTTATAAATATCTAATTTCCCAGATCTCAATTTTATTTAATTATTTAATATAACCCAATAATTTATTATTTATTATAGCCTAATATTTTTAAAACATCTTCGGCAGTTTGTTGTTCCGAAAATACTTCCGTAGCAAGAATTCCATTTTCATCGCGATCAATCAGAATGTGCTTTGGCTGTGGAATTAAACAGTGATGTAATCCTCCGTAACCGCCAATAGTTTCCTGATATGCACCTGTATTGAAAAAACCAATATACAAAGGTTTCTCTTTATTATATTTTGGCAAATATATGGCATTCATGTTTTGTTCAGAGTTGTAATAATCATCGCTATCACAAGTCATTCCGCCTAATAAAACTCTTTCGTATGTATCATTCCAACGATTAACAGCAAGCATGATAAAACGCTTATTAATAGCCCAAGTATCTGGTAAAGTAGTAATGAAAGAAGAGTCAATCATGTTCCATTTTTCTCTATCATTTTGTTGTTTTTGATACAACACTTGATAGATTGCTCCACCACTTTCTCCAACTGTAAATGAACCAAACTCAGTAAAAATATGAGGTACATCAACTTCAGCTTCGTCACAAGCAATTTTAATTTGGTTGATAATCTCATCAATCATATATTGGTAATCATACTCGAAAGCTAGTGAATTTTTGATAGGGAAACCACCACCAATATTTAAACTATCAAGAGTAGGGCATTCTTTTTTTAATGATACATAAACTTTGATACATTTTACAAGCTCATTCCAGTAATAAGCATTATCATTGATTCCTGTATTGATAAAAAAGTGCAACATTTTAAGTTCCAAATTTTTATTCTCTTTTACCTCTTTTTTGTAAAATGGAACAATGTTTTTGTATCCAATTCCTAATCTTGAAGTATAAAATTCAAATTTAGGTTCCTCTTCTGCAGCAATTCTAATGCCAATTTTAAATTTCCCATTAATTTGTTCTTGGAGTAAATCCAATTCTTCATAATTATCAATAATCGGAATCGTGTTTTTGTGCCCATTATTGACTAATCTGGCAATGTTTTCAATGTATTGATCTCTTTTGAAACCATTACAAATAATGTAAGTACTTTTATTAATTTGCCCTTTTTCTAATAAATTTTCAACAATATTAATATCAAAAGCAGATGATGTTTCTATGTGAATATTATTCTTGAAAGCTTCATTCATAATGTATTCAAAATGAGAGCTCTTTGTACAATAGCAATAGAAATATTTTGCTTCGTATTTGTTCTTTTCCATCGATTTACGAAACCAGCTTTTGGCTTTGCTAATGTTGTTGGAAATTTGCGGCAAATAAGTAAACTTTAAAGGAGTGCCATAAGTTTCCACCAATTTCATTAAATCAATGTTATGAAACTGAAGATTATCTTTGTTTAATTTGAATTCTTCTTGTGGAAAGTAATACGTTTGATTTATAAGATCAGAATATTTTGTATTCATTTGTTTTCAGAGTTTTATGAATTAATTGCATTAAAAAATAGAATTAATTTTAAATTCAAACTCTAATATTGGCATAGATAATTTGAAGTTCTTCGTAATCTGCCTTAAAATATTGAAATACATCAAAACTAAAATTCCCTTTTATACCAAAACGCTTCAATAAACTCAAAAATGATCTATTGCTTCTGTTCCTTCTAGCGGAAAATATTTTGGTATTTTTACTTTTATTCATTGGCGCAAATGTAAAAAATAAAATAAACGTAAAGCAATGGTTTTTATTAAAAAAAAACTACAATTTATAATCTTCGAATGCGTTTAGAATTAATTCATTTTCAACAGATTGATTGATTTTTATTTTGCCGATACCTTCGATTAAAGCAAATTGTATAGTTCCATATTCATTTTTCTTATCGTGAATCAGTAATTGGAGAATTGGATCAATATCATTTTCTTCAAAAACTACATCATTATATATTGATTTAAGTGTCGTTTTTATTTGATAATATTCATCTTCAGAAATCAATTCTTTCTTCCATGAAATGTAACTTTCTAAAATCATTCCAACAGCAATTGCTTCGCCATGTAATAATGTAGTTTTTTCTGTGCTTTCTAAGAAATAACCTTCTATTGCATGACCTAACGTATGGCCAAAGTTTAGTGATTTTCTAATGTTTTTTTCAGTTGGATCCTGCATTACAATGATATTTTTGATTTCAACTGAACGATGAATCAAAGAATCTAGTTGATCAAAATCAATTGCTTTTATGTCTAAAAAAGATTCCCAATAAGCTTTGTCAAAAATTAATCCGTGTTTTAACATTTCTGCAAGACCAGATCGCATTTCGTTTTGAGGAACTGTTTCTAAATAATTCGTATCAACCAAAACCATTTTAGGGGTATTAATTACACCAATTTGATTTTTTAAATTTCCTAAATCAACTCCGTTTTTTCCACCAACAGAAGCATCCACCATTGATAGCAAAGTTGTTGGAATATGAATAAAATCAACTCCTCTTTTGAAAGTTGAAGCAACAAAACCTCCCAAATCTGTTACAACACCACCACCAATATTAATAACTAAAGTTTTTCTATCAGCACCGAGTTCAGTTAGAACATTCCAAATTTCAATGCAAGTTTCTATGTTTTTATTGATTTCTCCTGCTTCAAATTCAATTATTTCTATCTTTAAATCGGTCTCTAATAATGGAAGAAATTTTGGCAAACAAAATTCATTAGTATTAGTGTCAGCAATGATGAAAAGATTGGAATATTTATTCTCTTTTAAATGTTGGTTTAGTTTCTCATATCCAGTTTCATTAAAATGTACAGGATAATTATTTGCTTGAATAGATTGCATCATTTTATTTTTATTGAAAGCGCAAAATAAGGGAAATTTTGCGTATTATAATGATTCACACTCTTTATATTTGCAAAAAAATATAACAAAAAATGAATAATATTTTCAATAACACACAAATTGCATTTGCTTTGAAGAGTGATACTGAACTCGACAGGGCTTATTTTCTTTTCAAATTAATTAACAGTCAACCTTTAGTTCGTATCGGAACAGCCGTTACAAATTTTGCGATAAAAGCAAATCTTCCTGTTGAAAGTTTGATACGTGCCACAGTTTTTGATCATTTTTGTGGTGGAGTAAATGAAACCGATTGTTTAACTGTAGTTGATAAAATGTACACTAAAGGCGTTTCATCAGTATTAGATTATTCAGTTGAAGGCAAAGAAGAAGAGGACCAATTTGATGCAGCATTGAAAATGACTTTAAAAACCATTGAATTTGCTAAAGAAAGAAAAGCAATTCCTTTTGCAGTATTCAAACCAACAGGTTTTGGACGTATAGATTTATATGAAAAAGTAGGAACAAAAGCATCGTTAACGCCAGAAGAACAAACGGAGTGGAATAAAGTAGTGGCTCGTTTTGAAGAAGTTTGTAGTGAAGCACACAAAAAAGATGTTGCTTTATTAATTGATGCTGAAGATAGCTGGATGCAAGATGCTGCTGATGATTTGGTAACCGAAATGATGCGTAAATACAATAAGGAAAAAGTTATTGTATTTAACACGCTTCAAATGTACCGTTGGGATCGTTTAGATTATTTGAAAAAATTACATGAAAAAGCCAAAAATGAAGGTTTTTTTATTGGAATGAAATTAGTTCGAGGAGCGTATATGGAAAACGAAAATCAACGTGCGATAGAAAGAGGATATCCAACACCAATATGCGCTTCCAAAGAAGCTTCAGATGATAATTATGACGCTGCTGTTGAGTATATGGTTGAACACTTGGATACGATGGCTATTTTTGCAGGAACTCATAACGAATTAAGCACTTATAAATTGATGGAATTGATGAAATCTAAAGGAATTTCATCAAATGACAATAGAATTTGGTTTGGCCAACTGTATGGAATGAGTGATAATATTAGTTATAACTTAGCTGCAGCAGGTTATAATGTTGCAAAATATTTACCTTTTGGTCCAGTAAAAGATGTTATGCCATATTTGATTCGTCGTGCTGAAGAAAACACTTCTGTAGCTGGGCAAACAAGTCGTGAATTGGCTATGATTAAAGCAGAGCGAAATAGAAGAAAGGAAAAATAGTATTTAATCAGCAGAATTAAGTGTTAATGTATTAATTATCTGTGAATTAAAATAATAAATCCATTTGAATGTAATGTTTACAATCAAATGGATTTTTTGTTGATTTTAATTATTTATGAATTACTAAATTGTAAATTACTTAAATTTTTATATAAGCCATTCTCTAAATTGATTAATTCTTGATGAGTTCCCTTTTCACTAATCCTTCCACTATCCAAAACTAAAATTTGGTCAGCACTACGAATCGTAGAAAGACGGTGAGCAATAATAATACTAGTTCTCCCTTCCATTAGAATCTCTAAAGCTTCTTGAACTAATTTTTCGCTTTCACTATCTAACGAAGAAGTAGCTTCATCTAAAATTAATATAGAAGGATTTTTCAATAAAGCGCGAGCAATCGCAATACGTTGTCTTTGTCCTCCTGAAAGTTTAACCCCACGTTCACCAACAACCGTTTCGAATTTCTCAGGGAAACCTTCGATGAATGTGTAGGCATTGGCTTGTTGAGCAGCCTTAATAATTTCTTCATCCGTAGCATTTGGTTTTCCATAAGCAATATTTTCTCTTATAGTTCCTCCAAAAAGAATTACATCTTGCGGAACAATACTCATATTGCCACGAAGATTTTCTAAATCATAGTCGTAGATGCTTTTTCCATCAATTAAGATTTCACCGCTTTCAATATCATAAAATCTTAATAATAAAGATGCAATTGTAGATTTCCCCATTCCGCTTGGTCCTACAAGTGCTATTTTTTGACCAAAATTTGCGGTGAAGTTAATGTCTTTCAAAACCTGAACTTCTTTTCTGGAAGGATAGCTAAATGCAACATGATTGAAAGTAACTTCTCCTTTAATTTTATTGATAGAGGGGATATGCATATCTGCATTGATTTTTTCGGGTTCTTCCTCTAATAATTCAAAGACTCTTTCGGTGGCACCGATTGCTTTTTGCATCTGTGCATATAATTCGGCAATACCACCTGAAGAAGCGCCTACATAACTTGAATACAATATAAAAGTAAATAATTGTCCAACGGTAATTTCACCAGCAATACTCAATTGAACGCCATACCAAACGACACCTACAATTGTTCCAAATAAACAAATAATAATAAAAGAAGCAAAATACCCTCTGAATTGCCCACCCTTGATTCCGATTTTAACAACTTCTCTAATTCGCTCTTTATAACGTGCTATTTCGTACCACTCATTTGCAAAAGCCTTAACAATACTAATTCCCTGCATAGTTTCTTCAACCACAACTTGACTTTCGGCAACCTGGTCTTGTACTTTTTTAGAATATTTTCGAATGAAGCGTCCAAAAACAACAGCAATAACTCCAACCAAAGGCACGACTGAAACCATCATTATAGTTAGTTTGATATTGATGCTTGCTAACATCGCAAAGCTTCCAATGATTAATATAAACTGTCTTAGAAATTCAGCTATTGTTGAAGTTAGTGTATCTTGAATTTGTGTAATATCATTACTAATTCGGCTATTTAATTCTCCAACTCGCTTTTGCGAAAAGAAAGACATGGGTAATTTAACCAAATTGGTATATAATGCTAATCGGACATTGGCTAAGGTGTTTTCTGTAAAATTGACAAATAATGAAAGTCTGAAGAATGAAAATAATGATTGTAATAATAAAACACCTCCTAGACCCAAAGCAATTTGATTAGCTAAATGAGCATCTTTTTTATTAACACAATCTACAAGCATCCCCATAAATTTTGGAAAGGCTAGGGCAGTGACACTAGTAAGAAGCAAAAAAACTAATCCCAGATAGAATTTCCATTTGTGATTATTGGCGTATTTGAAAATAAGAACTGCTTTCTGTAGTGAATTTGCTGTGATTTTTGATTTTGGTAAATCATTTTCTTGGAATCTTGCCATTATAAAAGTTTTATGATACAAATGTAAGG
>NZ_DATIDY010000039.1:0-4485 GCF_035456085.1 Flavobacterium sp. | reverse complement strand
CAAGATTTGTTTCTATTTGTACCATATAAGGCAAACGTCCAGATGAGAAAAAGCTGGATCCATTTCCTCCCGGATAGTTTGGCAATGTTTTTGTTCCTGCACGAACTTCGTCATAAAAATCCTTAAACATTACGCGGGTATTTTTTACCGTTGCGGTTTGCGTATTGTAAAGAACTACCAATTTTTGTGGAGGAAAATTCGGTTCAGGAGCATTAAAAGAATATGACCATGAAGGCGAAATTGTTTTGTCAAATGTTTTTCCGTTAACGCTAATTTTTTGGATTAGTTGCTCTAAAGCTGTTTCATCAGATACTTCCTGAACCACATATACGTCGGCATTTAATTTGTTCATCACTTTTGCAACATTATCAATTTGCAAAGCATCGTCAGTTGGACCAAATTCAACACCATCAGTGCCTTTTACATCTGAACCAAAAAATTCCAGATTGTAAGTCACAATATCAAAAGTATCTGTTTTAGGTAACGAGGAACCTGTCAAAGTTCCAATTTGTTTGTTCAAAGTTGTTCCTGTTACCGTTAATGCCCCTGAAATACTTAATGCTTTTACAGAAGGTGTAAATCTCACATAAATTGTTTTTCCGGTTGAAACATCGGCAGCATTTACAACAACATTCGATTGAAAAGAAATATTATCTAACGAAATTTGATAATCAGTAGGAGCAGTAATAGTAATATCATTATATCCTTTAGCTTTAAAAACAAAAGACTGACTAACAGAAACACTACCCGAACTTACTTCTCCAAAATCTAAATTTGGGTTCGAAGCTACATATGCTGCTTCATTTGTAATGGCGATGTCATCCAAAGACCATTCGGCAGCAAAATTATTTCCTCCCGCAGTAGTTTCATAAACCCACGCCACATAAGTATGACTAGTTTTATAATCACTCAAATCTATATATTGTGATTGCTTGTAAGTTCCCGTTTCTACAGGGAAATCTCCATTTAGTTCTGTCCATGTAGCAGATTCTGGATTGCTTTTTCCGTCATAATTTGTAGAAATCAATAATCTTAAACCTGGACCTGAATAAAATTTACGTGAATAAAAAGACAATAATGGCAATTGACTAAAAGTATCCAAACGTAATTTTGGCGAAATCAGCCAGTCTTTACTCGCACCACTGTCTGAATAGCCGTTCATTAGTACAGCTCCCGTTCCTGAGTGTACATTTCGGGCAACAGTTGTGCTTGTCCATTTATTTATGCTTCCGGCAACATTATATTGAGTCCATCCGCTATTTGCCAAAACATTCACATCATTAAAACCTTGTACGTAAGGATTAATTCCAATTCCTGATACTGCAATATTTTTTGTAGTAGCACCTGTAGATTCATTTGTTATTTGTCCTGAAAAATTCCCCAAAGCAGTTGGTGTAAATTGCACATAAACGGTTTGGGTTGCATTTGCTGCAAAATCAGAGACACTAAAAGTCAAAGAAGAACCAAAAGTGCTATTATCTTTAGAAATTGAAAAACCAGTCGGAGCAGTTACAACAACATTATCAGCGATATTTGAAGCCTGAATTTGATAGCTCAAACTTTCTGAATTATAATTTACTTCTGAAAATCCTAAATCAAGCGAAGTGATTGTAGTTGTCAAAATTGGCGCAACAACACTAGAAGTTGTAACATCAATTTGATTTACTGTTGACTGTATATTGTTGTGTAAATCTTCGGAAATAGAGAAAACACTATAGGATGTATTAAGTGTTAAACCTGTTACATTTTTTACATATACCTGAGACGGATTTGTAATATCCAAAAAACCTGATTGCAAAGCTGCTGTTCCATTTGCATCAAGTCCAGCTTTTACTTGGCTTGCGCTTGGAGTTGCGCTTCCCGAAGGCAATAATACATAATACGTTTTGCCTGCTTCGTCTAATTGGTTTGAAAAATCAAAACTTTGTGCAAAAATGTTGCTCGTTTTTGGATAACCTACAGCAGTAATAGGCGGTGTCGTATCTTCAACGGCTTCGTTAATACCAATATTGTCAATTGCAAAAGAAGGGCGTGCACCAGAACCTGAAAGTTGTTTGGAAATCCACCGAATCTGAACTATAGGTTTGTTATTGCAAACATCAGGTAATGTTACTGTTATTGTCTGAGGATTTTGTGGTGTGGTAACTCCTGTACCTGTTTGCAAAACAGTTGTACTTGTATAAGCCGTTTCTTGTAGCGTAGTAAAAGCGTCTGTTTCGCCAACTCTATATTGCAAACTCATTTCGTTAACGCGGGTATTATTGGTTCCATCATAAGGATTGCGTATCACCATAGCGTCATATTGTACTACGATTCCATTTTTTCCGGTTGTTATCATAGAAAAAGCTATACTTAAGTCCAATGAACCTGTATTCAAAAAACCAATTTTACCGTTATAGTTATAAATATTACCACTTGATGTAGAGGCACTTCCGCTAGCTGTCAGACTTTTGTCTGCAATTGGAGTGCCGCTTGTGACGTAATTACTCGGAGTAGGAATTGAAGATGTGCTCACAGACCATCCTTGAAATCCGTCTGGATAGCTTGTCGTTGTAGCAGGAAATGAAAAATCTTGTGTGTATGGCAACGTTTGTGGCGCTGGCATAGTCTGGGCAAAAAGCGGCACAGAAAAGCAATAAAGGAAACAGAAAAAAATCGTTAAGAACCTGCTTGAGTAAATGTTTTTCATCTGATAAAAATTTAAGTTTTTAAAAGTCAAATCTACAGTGTACCAGGTTAAGCAAGTATTAGGAAAACTATAAGTTTTCTTAATGCTTAGTGTGATAGATTGGGGTATAAGTTGATTTAATTCAAGATTTTGGAATATAATTTCGCAAGCCAATCACGGGTTTATAATAGGTATTCAAATCTTACTCATCCGCATTTGAATTCCCTCTGTTTTCATGATTATCGGGGTGTGAATTAGGATAGCGGTTGGGTGTAATATCCGAGTTGTGATCTATATTTTCAACAGTTTTTTTAGTCTCTTTTTCTGTCGGAACTCCGCGATTAAGTCCTTCTTTTGCAAGTTCATTATTTTCGATTTCATCTTGAAGATCTGGACCGCTACCGTCAACATTTCGGGCTCTTTCCACGATTTTTTTATTTCCTTCAGTATCAGTTTCCAACTCTTTTTTAAATTTTGGAGAATTTGATTCGGCTTCATTAATTTTACCGCCAACATCTTCATTGGCTTCCTGTTTTCCATTTATTTTTTTGGAACCTAAATCTTTGTTTTCCATGACGTTAGTTTTTAAAGTGAATAGTTTACTTATATCAATAATACGATTTTTATAGCTTAATAATCAATCATTTAACATTGATTTTTGTTTAAATGTTTAGGTGATAAAATACATTTAAATGGAAATTTACTCAAACAAAACTATCTTTGCTTTACAAAATTTTGTTAGAATGTATCAACATTTCATCCTTCATAAACCTTACGGATATTTAAGCCAATTTATTTATGAATTGAAACGCAAGAAGAAACTCTTGGGCGAATTATATGATTTTCCCGCGGGTACAATGGCAATTGGTCGGTTGGACGAAGATTCCGAAGGATTACTTTTATTGACTACCAATGGGAAAATGAGCGAAATCATTCGAAGCAAAAAAGTCGATAAAGAATATTACGTTCAAGTTGATGGCATCATTACTCAGGAAGCAATTGATATTTTGAAAGAAGGTGTCGAAATCGGTTTTGATGGTGGCAAATACAAAACAAAAAAATGTGATGCTCGATTGATTACCGAAATTCCTGATTTTGGACCACGAGGCAAAAAGATTCGAGACGAACGCCATGGTCCAACATCGTGGGCTTCAATCACTGTCAATGAAGGAAAGTTTCGCCAAGTTCGTAAAATGACCGCCGCAGTTGGGTTTCCTACACTAAGATTGGTAAGAGTCCGAATTGGCAATGTACATTTGAATAATTTAAAAGCTGGAGAAGTTTTGGAAGTTGATGATTTTCAAATTAGTTAATACGATAATTAGACAATTGGATAATTAAACGATTAAACAAAATAACGATTAAACAAATAAACAATAATGCTAAACATTGTTCTCGTAGAACCAGAAATCCCTAATAACACAGGAAATATTGGCCGTTTGTGTGTCGGAACAGAAAGCCGTTTGCACTTAATTCATCCTTTCGGATTCGTGATTAATGATAAAAACCTGAAGCGTTCTGGACTCGATTATTGGGTGCATTTGGATGTAACCGAATATCAAAATGTTTCCGAATGGATGTCTCAAATTCCTGATAAATCAAGGGTTTTCCTGATGAGTTCTCACGCTGAAAAATCGTATTTAGAAAATCAATTTCAAGATGGTGATTGGTTGGTTTTTGGAAAAGAAAGCGTTGGTTTGAGCAAGGAAGTTTTGGCCCTATTCGACAATCATTTAACTATTCCGATGTCTAATAAAATCAGAAGTTTTAATATTGCCAATTCGGTTGCTTTTGTGGTTGGTGAAGCTAAAAGACAG
>NZ_DATIDY010000038.1:0-5992 GCF_035456085.1 Flavobacterium sp. | reverse complement strand
AAATTATATACCACTTGATTCGTCGAATTAACATTTAACTCTATTGGCTCATTTACATCAGTTGCTTCTTCTTGGAAAGTTTCTTCGGGAATGTTCAAGATCAAAGCTTCAGCTTCTTTTAGCTTAAAAAGTAAGTGATTTTGATCGCCACAAGTACTTGTTGCAATTTCATCAAAATTAATTTCATCTACTATCAAATCTCCATCATCACAACTAGCAAACGTAATTACACAAATCAATATTCCTAAAAGTCGTTTCATTATCTTTTTTTATTTTGAACAAAAATATAATATTTAATTTGTTTCCTAAACTTTACGCAACAAAAAAGCTTCTAAGAGGTGAAGTCTCTAAGATTCTAAGTTTTATTTACGGCTACGAAAATTCTAAGTTTAAAATTCTTAAACTCTAAGAATCTTGGCAACTTAGAATCTTAGCATCTTAGCCACTTCAAAAAAAACAGAAATCCCTATCTTTGTAGCAATTTTTTAAATTTCAATGAAAAAATACCAATATTACTTAGCAGCTTTTTCCGCGTTTTTTCTCTGGGGATTTTTTAGCCTGGCTCTAAAACCAATAGCGAGTTATCCTTCTGTCGATATTATGTTTTATCGTGTGTTTTTTAGTGCATTTACGATGACAGCATTAAATCTTTTTTTTAGGAAAAAAATCATCAAAAAAAATTGGGCAGATTTAAATACAATGCCAAAAAAAGCTAAAAACAGAGTCATTTTTCTGACCTTATCAGGAAGTTTGGTTTTGGCCAGTAACTGGTTTATTTTTATTTATGTCGTAAATCATGTAAGTGTCAAAGCTGGCTCTCTGGCCTACCTGATTTGCCCCATTTTAACTACTGTTTTCGCTTTCTTTATTTTAAATGAAAAACTAAGCAAATGGAAGTGGCTAGCCGTGTGTTTAAGCGCTTTTAGCTGCATTTTATTATCGCTAAACCATTTTCAGGATATTTTTTATAGCTTAATGATCGCTTCTTCGTTTGCCTTGTATTTGGTAAGTCAACGCAAGAATAGTGAACTGGATAAATTTGTAGTATTAAATATTCAGCTGCTTTTTATTGCTTTGCTTATTTTACCCTTTTATCACAATTACAGTGAAGCAATTCCTACAGAACCTTTATTTTACATCTGTCTCTTTTGTATAGTAGTATTTTTTACCATTATACCTCTTTTTTTAAACCTTTATGCACTGAAAGGCATTGACTCGTCAACTGTCGGAATCCTGATGTATATCAACCCTATAATTAATTTTTCACTGGCTATTTTTTATTTCAATGAAGAAATAAGTTTGCTGCAAATGATTTCTTATTCGCTTATTTTGATCTCAATTATTATTTTTAATAAGAAAATAATTTTCGGCAAAAAAAAGAAATCCACAGTGGTTATTCAGGATTCAAAATCTATTTAGACATGAAAAAAGTATATCTCGATAACGCTTCTACAACTGTGCTTCATCCCGAAGTAATTCTGGAAATGACCAAAATACTGACCGAAGATTATGGCAATCCATCCTCTACTCATAGTTTGGGGCGCAATGCCAAAAGCATTCTTGAACTTTCCCGAAAATCAATAGCGAAACATTTTAATGCTAATGCATCTGAAATCATTTTCACTTCATGTGGTACCGAAGCCAATAATTGGATCATGCGATCTGCCGTTAAAGATTTGAAAGTTGAACGTATTATAACAAGTAAAATAGAACATCACGCAGTGCTTCATACAGCAATAGCACTTCAAAATGAATATGGCATTCAAGTCGATTATGTAAATGTAAAACCAAATGGCGAGTTGGATTTGACACATTTGGTCGAATTATTATCAGATGAAAAAAAGACTTTGGTTTCGTTAATGCATGTCAATAATGAAACTGGAACTATTCTGGATCTCGAGAGAGTAAGTCAAATTTGTCAAGAACATAAAGCTTTGTTTCATTCAGATACAGTGCAATCTGTTGGGAAAACCAAAATTGATTTACAACATATTCCGATTGATTTTATAGTCGCCAGCGCTCATAAATTTCATGGGCCAAAAGGCGTTGGATTTGCATTTGTTAGAAAAAATACTGCGTTGCAACCTTTATTTTTTGGAGGAGAACAAGAAAAAGGTTTTCGACCAGGGACCGAAGCTATTCACCAAATTGCAGGAATGGCGAAGGCTTTGGAACTGTCTTATCAAAATATTGAAAACGAAAGTGCCTATATTGCTTCGCTAAAAGAATATACTATCGAAAGATTAAAAACTGAATTCCCAGATTTTAAAATCAATGGTGAAAATACTTTTTACAATCTGCTAAATGTCATTTTACCTTTGGACGAAAGCAAAACCTCTATGATTATTTTCTTTTTAGACATGAAAGGAATAGCTGTTTCCAGAGGAAGTGCTTGTCAATCCGGAAGTATCAGACCTTCGCATGTATTGGCCGAAATACTTTCTGAAAATGACTTGAAAAAACCAAATATCCGTATTTCTTTCAGCCATTTTAATACCAAAGAAGACATTGATTTATTGATTGAAGCGCTTAAAACTTGTTAAGCTGTTTCATACAAACGCAGTCTGTTTTGAGCAGCTATTAAATCTTTTTGCAAATGTTCAATTTTTTGCAAAAGATTCAAAACAATGTCTATTCCTTCGGGATTAACATCCAATTGTTGGTGAATGCGAATTATTCGTTCCAAAATATAAATCTGATCTGAATGGATATAAGGAGATTGTTCAATGATTTTAATTTCAATCAAACCCAACTCTTGAAGGTAAGTGAAGAAAGAAAGCTCCACTTTATAATGAGAGCTTATTGTTTGCAGAAGAATCCAATTATCGTTTTTCATAGGTTCTAAGCTTAGCAAGTTCGGTAAATAATTCTTTTTCTTTATCAGTAAGATTTTCAGGCAAAATAATTTGGTATGAAATATATAAATCTCCAAATTCGCCTTCTTTTTTATAAACCGGAAAACCTTTTCCTTTTAGTTTGACCTTGGTGCCATTCTGTGTGCCAGGTTTAACGGTCAATTTTACTTTTCCGTCAAAAGTATTGGCAGTAATTTCTCCACCCAATAGCGCTGTATAAAGATCTAAATCAATGGTGGTGTACAAATTGTGTTTGTCTAATTTGAAATTAGTATGATTTTCAATATTGAAAGTAAGATACAAATCGCCTTTTGGTCCGCCGTTTGCCCCTTCTCCACCTTGTCCGCTTATTTTTATGACCTGACCATTTTCAACACCGGCGGGAATTGTCAAACGAATGTTTTTCCCATTAATAGTCAAAGTGCGCTTATGAGTAGTATAAACATCTTTTAAATCCAAATGCAATTCGGCATTAAAATCCTGTCCTTTGAATACCGCATTTCGATAACCACTTCTTGCTGATCCTCCACCAAACATTGATTCAAAAAAATCTGAGTAGTCGCCACCGCCAGAGAATCCTTCGAATCCGCTCTGTTGTGAACTGCCATTTTGATAATGTTGTTGTTGCTGTCTTGCTTTTTCGTACTCTTCGCCATGTTGCCAGTTTTCTCCATATTTATCGTATTTTTTACGGTTTTCCGGATTGCTCAAAACTTCATTGGCTTCATTGAGTTCTTTGAATTTTTTCTCGGCTTCTTTATCGTTTGGATTTAAATCGGGATGGTATTTTCTGGCCAACTTACGGTAGGCTTTTTTTATGTCAGCTTCGGTAGCATTCTTGTCAATTTCCAATATTTTATAATAATCTATAAATGCCATTTTGTTGATTTTTAGCTATTATTCAATTAAAAAAATAAACTCAATCATTTAAAAAAATATTTCAAACTCAAATTTAAGCAATTTCAACGCTCAAACAAATCATAAAACAGTTAATTTCAGCCAAATACAAAAAAACAAAAAGACCTTGAATAAGGCCTTTAAAAAATTTATCTGTCCAAAATTAACTCAATGCAAATGCTACCGCTGCAGTTGAATGAATCAAGGCAGTATCAAAAACGGGGACTTTTACAGCTTCTTGTTTTATTAATAGAGGGATTTCTGTGCAACCAAGAATAATTCCTTCTGCTCCATTATCAATTAATTTGTTTATAATTGAAAGGTATCTTTCTCTTGTACTTTCTAACAGCAATCCTTTGCCCAATTCATAAAAGATCGTTTCATGAATAAAATCTCTATCATCTTCATTTGGTATAATTGCTTCAATAGAAAGATCTGTTAATTTATTTTTGAAAAAATCTAATTCCATAGTGAATTTTGTTCCTAAAAGACCCACCTTTTTAATCTTGTTTTTTTGAATTTCTTTGGCAGTTTCGGTTGCAATATGTATCAAAGGTACATTGATATTTTGCTGAATACGATCAGCAATTAGATGCATAGTATTGGCACAAAGAATAATCGCTTCCGCACCAGAATTTTCCAGATTTTGACAGGCTTTAAACAACATATTAAATGTGGAATCCCAATCGTTATTTTCATTATTCTTTTTAATATCATTATAATTAAAAGAATAAATCATGCATTCTGCAAAATTGACCCCTCCTAATTTTTCATTAATCCCTTCATTAATAAATCTATAGTAATCTGCTGTTGATACCCAACTAATACCTCCTATGAGTCCTAATTTTTTCATTTATTTTATTTTTCTATATCTGCTGCACAAATGACCACATTATTGCTATTCTAAATCGCCTGAAGCTTCTAATATAAAACGTTGAAAATAAACAAGTAAACATTATTTTATAATTAAAGCTTTTGTAAATTTAAAGAAATTATAAAATAAACAGTTAAGTTCTTAAAACTGTATTAATTTTTAAAAAACAATGATTATTCTTTCAAAAAAAAATATATTTTTACAATATAAACCTTACAACCAATTATAAAATGAAAAAATTATTTCTCATCCTGTCTTTTGTAACCTTTTTAGGTTCAGCATCTTATTCCCAAGAACCAACTCTTGTTACTTCAGTCGAAGGTATTAAAGAGTATAACCTACCGAATGGATTAAGAATCCTATTGATTCCTGATGCTGCACAATCAAATGTTGTTGTGAATATCGTGTATAATGTAGGTTCGCGTCATGAAGGATATGGCGAATCTGGAATGGCACATTTATTAGAGCATATGTTATTTAAACGTTCATCAAAATTTACCGACATCAAAAAAACTATTGCTGATAAAGGTGCTCAAGCCAATGGGACAACCTATTATGACCGTACCAATTATTATGAAATTTTGCCTGCCACTGATGAAAATTTAAAATGGGCACTGGAAATGGAATCTGACCGAATGGTAACTTCGGCTATCCTTCAATCGGATTTAGATAGTGAATTCAGCGTTGTCCGAAATGAATTTGAAATTGGAGAAAATGATCCGTCTGGAGTTTTAAACGAGCGAATTCTTTCTTCGGCTTATTTATGGCACAATTATGGGAAATCAACTATTGGAAGCAAAGAAGATATCGAAAGAGTTAAAGCCAATCGCTTGAAGGTTTTTTATCAAAAATATTATCAGCCAAATAATGCCACACTCATAATTGGAGGAAAATTTGACGAGAAAAAAACGCTTTCTTGGATTAAAGACTATTTTGCTCCAATTCCAAAATCAAAAGACGAAATTGAGAAAACATACACCGTAGAACCTGCTCAGGACGGAGAACGATTCGTTGAATTAAAAAGAAATGGAGATCTTCAATATATTGGGATGGCTTACCATACTCCAAGTTTTTCTGATAAAGAATTTGCTGCCAATGATGCTTTAATTTCAATAATTACCAATAATCCTTCAGGAGCACTCTATAAAGCATTAGTTGAAACAAAATTATCAACAAATGTATATGGATATACAATAAGCTTAAGAGATCCTGGATATAGTTATTTTGCTTGCGAAATCAGCAAAGACAAAGACATTAATACAGTTCAAAAAGCCTTTTTGGAAACTATGAACTCAGTTCCTTCAATGACTTTTACCGAAGAAGATCTGACACGCGCTAAAAATGAATTGCTAAAACAATTTGAAAA
>NZ_DATIDY010000037.1:0-5400 GCF_035456085.1 Flavobacterium sp. | reverse complement strand
GGTGAGTTTCATTCCACCGATAGAAGCTTCCACAACAGCGTTTATATCGTCTATTGAAAGTCCATATCTGCCTATAACTTCTCTTTTAGGCTCGATATCAATGTATTTTCCACCTGTAATGGGTTCGGAATACAAATCTTTTATGCCCGAAGTTCCATCCAATGCCCTTTTTATTTTTTGTGATAAAGCATTAATGGTATCTAAACTTTCGCCGTAGATTTTTATACCTACATCGGTTCTAATACCTGTGGAAAGCATATTGATACGGTTAATAATAGGTTGCGTAAAACCATTAGTAACTCCTGGTATTTGTAGTTTATTATTGATTTCATTTATGATATCGGCTTTTGTTTTGCCTTCTCTCCATTCGTTATGTGGTTTAAGTAAGACGATTGTTTCTATCATACTTATAGGGCTGTTGTCGGTTGCAGTATTGGCTCTTCCTGCTTTCCCTAAAACGTGAGCCACTTCGGGAATTGATTTTATCAATCTGTCCTGAACCTGCAAAATTCGTTTTACTTCGGAATTGGACACATCGGGCAAGGTTACCGGCATAAACAAAACCGAGCCTTCATCGAGTGGGGGCATAAATTCTGACCCCAAACGAGTAAACATCAATATGCCTATTAACAGTGCCACAATGTTGACCGCCAAAACTGTTTTTCTCCATTTTAAACAAAGCGTTAAAATAGGAGTGTAAATGCTTTCCAATTTCCTGTTTATTGGATTTTTGTTTTCTGGACGAAGTTTTCCTTTTAGTAAAAGACTAATCAGCACTGGAGCAAGTGTAATGGCTAAAAAAGCATCAACTATCAGTATGAACGATTTTGTCCATGCCAATGGGCCAAATAATTTCCCTTCCATTCCCGTAAGCAGAAATACGGGCAAGAAAGATGCAATTACGATTATTGTCGAATAGAACACACCGGGGCCAACTAATTTAGAAGAGGCTTCTATTAGCTTTAGTTTCTCATCAGAAGATAACGGGTCGTTTTCTTTTGTGAATATATTTTTGATTTTATCTTTCATTTTAAGTAAGATGTTGGTTATTGTCCATTTCTTCCTGTTTTTCCGAAATTGTTCTATAGGCATTCTCTACCATTACGATACCATCATCTACGACAACTCCAATTGCCAAAGCTATTCCCGTCAATGACATAATGTTTGACGAAATACCAAATGCTTCAAGTAAAATAAAGCCAATAGCAACCGATATGGGTAATTGGATGAGTATTATTAATGCGCTTCGCCAATGAAAAAGAAATAGTAAAACCACTATTGATACTGCAATCATCTCTTCGATTAGCGTTCCTTTGACAGAATCGATTGCTTTTTCAATCAATTCACTTCGGTCATAAGAGGTTTTAAAAGTCACACCCTCCGGCAATCCTTTCTCCACTTCTTTCATTTTTGCTTTGACAGCTTTTATGACATTATCTGCATTTTCTCCATATCGCATCACTACAATACCGCCAACTACTTCGCCAGAACCGTTTTCGTCAAAAATTCCTAAACGCAAATCGCCACCCATTTGTAGTGAACCAATATCTTTTATTCGAACTGGAATTGAATTGTAGTTTTTAATAGCAATATCTTCTACATCCTTTATGTTTTTTATATATCCCAAACCCCTTATGATATATGACATATCGCTCATTTCGAATTTCCGTCCACCTACATCATTATTATTGGCTTTTACTGCGTTCATTACTTCCATCATACTGACTTTGTAATGTTGCATTTTCAAAGGGTCTAAAACCAATTGGTATTGTTTTTCAAATCCCCCAAAGGAAGCTACTTCGGCAACTCCCGGAACAGTTTGCAATGCAAATTTCACATACCAATCCTGTAGTGCTCTTTGCTCGCCCAAGTCCATTCCGTTTGCATTGAAATGATACCAAAAAACGTGACCGACACCTGTTCCATCTGGTCCAAGAGTTGGAACCACACTTTGAGGCAAAAGACGTTGAGCATAATTGAGCCTTTCCAAAACCCGGGTTCTTGCCCAATAGATATCTACATTGTCCTCAAAAACAATATATACGAAACTCATTCCAAACATAGAAGCACCACGAATATTTTTGACTTTTGGAATGCCTTGAAGATTTGAGACTAAGGGATAAGTCACTTGTGCTTCGATAACTTGTGGGCTTCTACCCATCCACTCCGTAAATACAATCACTTGGTTTTCGGACAAATCAGGAATCGCGTCTATGGGATTTTGTTGCACAGAATAAACACCCCATGCAAATAAGCATGCCGAAATGAGCAGGACTATAAATCTGTTTTTTAATGAAAATGATATTAATTTTTCTACCATAATATTTTAATTTTTTAACAACACTTATCTCCTGCTTGGATAGGAGGACATTTTACAGTTCCATAACTGCAATAAACACAACAATCTCCTTGTTTGGGTCTTAAAACTGTTTTGCAATTTTCACAATCATAAAAAAATTGGCAAGCATCCGTTGGCATCATTTCATCTTTTCTATGTCCGCAGTTTGGACAGGTCAAAGTTGATTTTAGTTCCACTGATTTACCGTTATATAGCGTACAGGTTTCACAATTACCATCCAACTTATTGTAATAGTAATTCATTACAGTAGCAATCAGTAACCCAAACATGCCAACGTAAATATGGTAAAAATCATAACTGAAATAATAGCCATATAAAATGACAATTCCACTTGGGATAGCGAACAGTAAGGGATAAAATTTGTGATGCTTTCTAAAAGAAATTATTAATCCTGCAATTGATATTAAAATCATTATCTGAAATATCCACATTGTCCAGCCACCAAATAATTCAAAACTGCCCAATCCAAAGGCAGAAGCTACGAATGCAAAAAGAGGAAAACAGCAAGGAGAAAACAATGCTGTGAAAAAAAGTCCAAGTGTGCCTAATTTATCTATGTTATTTTTTATTTTCATTTTTAGTTTGGTATAATTATAAAGATAATTGTGTCTGCTTATTCATTTGTTTCAAGTGAATTTATCCAATTCATAACCTCCTGCTTTTGAATACTGGAAAGAACTGCATTTTTATGAATCAAAGTATAAGAAGCCAAAGGCATTTCATTCTCCTTAATTTCTTTACTTATAGCTTTTAGTTTACTATTCTGCCTGCGTTTTGAATAATTTCCCCATTCATTGAAATTCAATTCCTCCTTTCCTTCATTTATATGGCTATCCATAAAAAATCGAACAGGCTGAATATTTGAATACCACGGATAATTGGTATTATTACTGTGGCAATCATAACAAGAGGTTCGCAATATCACTTCTACATTTTTGGGAACAGGATATACTCTTGTGAAATCGGCAGTTAAATCCTGCTCAAAACCAATGTTTCGAGCAGGATGATAAAACTGAATCAATAAAAAAATAATTATCCCAATAAAAAATGTTTTTTTGAAGATACTTTTCATTTCTAGAATTCTTTTCTCACTGAACCACAAGTAAGCATTTCCGAACCAAAATATGGATTTTTAATATCTTTCACTTCGCTTATCCAAATGGCACCTTTTCCTTCATCTGCCATCGGGCAAAAATCCTGATACAGTTTTTGTTCTGTTCCAAAAGTTTGTACCAAATCATTGATGTCTTTGCTCAATAAAACGAAATGTTCTCTTTGGTGGGGTAAATTCCCTGCGTTATCTCCAATATGTTCCGCATGTTCTTTAACATCATCAGCAATATCCATATAGGTTTTCATTTGCTCGCCAGACAATTTTTTCATATCAATTTTCCCTAAAGTCTCCACCAATTTTTTTCCTGCACTTGAAGCTCCATTAGAATCATCTTTGGTCAATGCATTTTTTAAAGACAAATAATCCGTAACAATATCTTTAACGGAAAATGCATTTGGGTCGACTTTTACAGTTGTAGTTTCAGTATCAGTATTTTCTGTGGCTGGATTAACGGTTTCTTCTTGTTTGTTTTTTTGGTTACAAGAAACTAATGCTAATGATAGTACTACGGCTGAAAGAATTATTTTTTTCATTTTTTTAAATTTTAAGTTTTTGAAAGATTGATTTAATGTTTATGGTCTTCTTTTTGAATCATTGCCATTCCACATTTAGGACATTCCCCTTTGGTGTCGGCAGTTGTGCCGTCCATTGGGCAAACGTATTTTGTCACAGTTTTTGTTTTAGGCTGGCTACCTTTTAGCGGGTGTAAGTCCACTTTTTCGGTAATTTTTACCATTTCAGTTCCGCATTTAGAACATTTTCCTGCAGTAGCTGAAGTTGTACCATCTGCTTGACAAACATATTTTGTCACAGTTTTAGTCTTAGGCTGACTTCCTTTTAGAGGCTGTAAGTCTACTTGCTCTGTAATCTTTACCATTGCCATTGCACATTTGGAGCATTTTCCTGGTTTATCAGAAGTCGTGCTGTCCATTGGGCAAACGTATCTAGTCACAGTTTTGCTCATAGGCTGACTTCCTTTTGTAGCATAGGTGGGTATTTTTTCGGTAATTTTTTTTAATTCCATTCCACATTTGGAACATTTTCCAGAGCTTGGATTCGTCTCGTCAGGATGCATTGGACACACATACACAATTTTTTGTTCTTCTTCTTTTGTAGCAATTTGTGCTGATGCTACGGTATTAAATGCAAAAACTGCACTTAATACGATAATTAGTGTTTTCATTTTTTCGTGATTTTATTGAACAGGGAATTAACTATAGCGAATGCATCGATATAGTGTTTTAATGTTTTGTTTTGCGTAAATAATTTTGAATTGAATAAATGAAGAATAGCTAAACAATAGTGACAAACTATAATTTATTAATTCAATTAATCTATAAAACAAATGGTTTAAAGCAATACTGCTTTGAATTTGACACACTTATGGCTGTCAAAATTTGATTTAGCTTATTTTTGGTATAAGCCATAAAGAATTGAAACCGGAAGAAATGGCGGTTTCATAGTTGTAAAAATTTGGTTTTTCTGAAGAGAAATTAAAACAATTGGTATTAATGTACCATTCATTTATAGAAACAGATGAATTGCAAGAAGAAGCACAACCACAATTCGAATGGTTGCATTTACCGCAACCTTGGTGTTTTTTGTTTTTTGAATGACCATCATTTTTACAACAATCTTCATTACAAGTATTTGATGAAACTGCTTTTTGAGAAGAATGTTTTGCAGAATTATTTTCACACGCAAAAGAACTACTTGGCATCAATAAAAAGCCAAATAATACGATTGCTATTATGTGAAAATTCTTCATTTTAGTCTTAATTTACACCAAAATTAATTAAAATTTATTGATTGATTATTAACACCGTGTTAAAATATACAACGTTAGCTTTTGTATTATGTGTTAGATAATTATAGAAAGTTGAAAAATGATTTTTCATTATTTTAACTATGAACGAAAAATGTGCTT
>NZ_DATIDY010000036.1:0-3434 GCF_035456085.1 Flavobacterium sp. | reverse complement strand
CATTATACCAAATGAAAACAGAAATGCTACTAATATTAAAACATAATTTTTCATAGTTTTGTTGTTTGTTTGTTTCTAACAAATATAAATAAAAAATTAAAAATATTACAAATAATGACCTAAAACCCAAATAGTTACGATTAAAAGCAAATTTATCCGACAAAACGCAGAAAATTGATTTTTATGCATATTTATCATCCAAAAAATCTTATAATTTGTTTTTGTAGCTATAACGTCTTGGTACTACAACGGGTTTGGGGTTAAATTAAGCCCTATTTCGGATTTGCCAAATCATCCCAAATACAAAACCATTTTTCCATTAAGCCCAATGCCCAAATCCGTTGTAGTGGCTGTTATGAGCTGGTTGTTTCTAGTAAGTATTACTGATTGTTAATCGATTCTCAGCCTATTTTTGGCCGACTAAAATTCCCTAATTCGTGCCTGAATTTCAGCTATCTGTTAGCAACAGGCATTTTTCCTCTAACTTCATTTAGTTTCATTGTCATGGAAATCGCTTCTTTTTCTATCCATTCATTGTATTCCTCAATAGCTTGTAGTCTATATTCATTTTCTATATAGCCTTCTTCTACTATTTGATTTAAGCCCAACGCTACTTTTGACCATATTCCAACATTATACTCGAAATTTTCATTTTCTCTTTCATAATGCTCATTTGAATTCAGTACTTCTATTGAACTAAAACCAACTTCATTCATCATATCTGATAAATCATCAGCAATCTTATTATTCATCCCTGCATTTTTCCTCCATTCTAGAAATATTTTGTAGTAGTCTTGCATTGATTTCGGTGGTAATGGTTTCCAATCTAATGCCTGATGATTATAATCTAGTATTGATATTTGTCCATTGGGTTTTAATAATTCTTTCATTTTCAATAAAGCTTCTTTTGGTGTAGTTAGCCATTGTAAAACTCGTGCAGATATTATTAAGTCGAATTTTTCCTCTGACTGAAAGTCAAATAAATCTGAATGAATTAAATCTAAATTTTTAATTTCCCCATAGTTTTTTTTCCCACTTTCGATAAATTTTTCCGTGTTGTCAATTCCAATTACTCTTCCTTTTTCCCCTACAATTTTAGCAATATCTTTAGAAATAGCACCAGTACCGCACCCGACATCTAATATTATCATTCCTTTTTTTAGAATTGGTTTCAATGTTCTGTAATCATATTCTAAACTTCTATTATCATACATTTCCGTCGCTCCCTTTTCTTCTCTTTCTATGTGTTTGTTTTCTTTCATGTGTTTTGTTTGATTTTTTATGTTTGTTGCTAAAGTGCAGTATTTCTTCAACTAGCTCATAACAGCTTACTAAATCAGCATTTCCGGAATATTTCCTTCAATAATTAAGTTTGCTTCTGTTGAAGCTATAATGTGTTCTACTGTAATTCCGGGAGCACGTTCTAATAATTTAAAGCCTTGTGGCGTAATTTCCAAAACAGCTAATTCGGTTACTACTTTTTTCACACATCCTACACCTGTTAAGGGCAAAGTGCATTTTTTCAATATTTTGGATTCGCCAGCTTTGTTAACGTGCATCATTGCCACAATAATATTTTCGGCCGAAGCTACCAAATCCATTGCGCCACCCATTCCTTTGACCATTTTTCCGGGTATTTTCCAGTTGGCGATATCTCCGTTTTCTGAAACTTCCATGGCACCGAGAACAGTTAAATCAACTTTTTGGCTTCTAATCATTCCGAAACTAAAAGCCGAATCAAAAAAACTCGCTCCTGGTAATGTTGTGATGGTTTGTTTTCCTGCATTAATAATGTCGGCATCTTCTTCGCCCTCGTAAGGGAAAGGTCCCATGCCCAGAACACCATTTTCGCTTTGTATTTCAACATTTATTCCATTGGGAATATAATTGGCTACCAAAGTCGGAATTCCGATTCCTAAATTGACGTAATAGCCGTCTTTAAGTTCCTGTGCAATTCGTTTAGCGATTCCTATCTTATCTAATCCCATTTGTTAAATGATTCTATTTGTTAATTAGAAAATTAGATAATGTGTTCCAGGTGGTAGTTTTATCATCTAATTTCCTCATTTTCTAATTATCTAATTCTTATAGTACGCTGTTCAATCCTTTTTTCATAAACATTCCCCTGAAAAATACGTTGTATCATTATTCCTGGAATATGAATTTGATTTGGATCTAAAGTTCCGACTGGAACAAGTTCTTCAACCTCGGCGATGGTGATTTTACCAGCACCAGCCATGCATCCATTGAAGTTTCGCGCTGTTCCTTTGAAGATTAGATTTCCGGCTTCGTCGCCTTTCCATGCTTTTACAATAGCGAAATCAGCTTTGAAGGCATGTTCCATGATGTGCATTTTACCGTTAAATTCGCGAACTTCTTTTCCTTCGGCTACTTCGGTACCATATCCAGCTGGAGTAAAGAATGCAGGGATTCCTGCTTGAGCAGCACGACATCTTTCGGCCAAAGTTCCTTGAGGCACAAGTTCTACTTGGAGTTCGCCCGAAAGCATTTGACGTTCGAATTCGGCATTTTCGCCTACGTAGGACGAAATCATTTTTTTGATTTGCTTCTTTTGCAAAAGCAAACCGAGTCCAAAATCATCTACACCGGCATTATTGGAGATGCAGGTCAAATTGTGAGTTTCTTTTTTGACTAATTCGGCTATGGAGTTTTCGGGTATGCCGCATAATCCAAAACCACCAAACATAATTGTCATTCCGTTTTCTACTCCTTGAAGTGCTTCCTGAACGGTATTTACTTTTTTGTTAATCATAAATAAAGTTAAAACTACATGGATTTAGTTTGTACTGTAAATTTAATAAAAATAACTGGTATTACTCGTAAACTTGTCATCCGTAGGAATCTCACGTTAGTTACTCACGTTACAGAGATTCCTACGGAATGACAAGTTTGAGGATTATTGGAATGTTGAAAACGTCATTGGTAGAAAAGACAAAACTTAACTTAATGACACTACCCTTGTGTCTTCGTTTTTCAGAATGACAACTTTTGGTATATCAAAATGAACTTTAACTTGAATTATAACAAATTGAACTATCAGGTTTTGCGTGAGGGATAGAAGCAAACTACCGAAGTAGTGCGGATAGCCCGACAGCAATAGAAAAAGGAGCCGAATAAGCGTGCTACATTGGGCTCCTTTTTCTAGTGGTGTCACGCCCTAATGATTATTTTAGAACATGGTTTACAATGAAAACTCTTCGGTATCTTGTTCTGGAACTGCGGTTGAGTCTTGAACTACGGCTTTTCTTGGTGTATAACAATCTACTTTTATTGAAAGATTCGCAGGTCGTTCAAATGATTCTTTAGATATTGTTAAGCCTTTGTCATCATAACATTTCTTCATGAAATAACCCCAAATTGGCAATGCCATTGCGGCTCCTTGTCCATAAGTAAGACTTTTGAAATGTGCCGAA
>NZ_DATIDY010000035.1:0-2934 GCF_035456085.1 Flavobacterium sp. | reverse complement strand
CGGAATGTAATCCGTAATTATTTAGGATTACAATCTAATTTGGGAGCAGGTAAAATGCCAAATTACTCCCATGGTCGAACTTGCGGTTTTCCTTTGAGCAATAAAACTTATGAAGTCGATTTGTTAATTGGAATGTCCATGGCTTTTAGAAAAAGTGTTGTTAATCAAATTCAATTTTCATCTTATTTTGAAGGTTATGGACTTTATGAAGATGCCGATTTTAGCATTAGAGCTTTGCAATTTGGAAAGAATGTAATCAATACAAAAGTGCAATTAAAACATTTTCATAATCCATCAGGACGCCCAAACCAATATAAATATGGTAAAATGGTCGTTCGTAATGGTTGGTATGTTTGGAGGGTTAAAAATCCCAAACCGAATACAATAGATTTTTTGAAATGGCATGCTATCACAATACTTTTGACAATGATTAGGTTTAGCAATATTATTACCATGACTAAACGAAAAGAAGCTTTTATCGAGGCATTAGGGAGAATGATTGGATGGTGGAGTTTGATTTTTAGTAGGCCTAAAGAATAAAGTTATTTTATGAATGTTTTTCAACTCATACAATCCGATTATAAAAAGTACCAGAAATACGGTGGAAATTTTTTTAGCATCGTTTTTCTGACGCAAGGTTTTTGGGCTATTTTTCAATATAGAATCGCACATTTGATTCATAAAAAAGTAACATGGAAATTTTTTAGATTTCCGTTGTTGATGTTTGCTTTATTATGGCAAAAAAGTATTGAAATTTTTACAGGGATTTCAATTCCGTATACTGTAAAAATTGGTCATTCTTTTTATATTGGTCATTTTGGCGGAATTATTATAAATGCTAATGTTATAATTGGAGATGACTGTAATGTTTCTCAAGGCGTTACGATTGGAGTTTCAGGGATAAATGAAAACAGAGGAACGCCTATTTTAGGTAATGAGGTATATATCGGAGCTAATTCAGTTATAGTAGGTAAAATTATTTTAGGGAATAATATTGTAGTCGGTGCTTGTTCGATGGTAAAAGATTCTTTTTCGGATAATGCAATTGTGTTAGGTGTTCCTGCAGTTTTAATTTCTCAAAAAGGTTCAAAAGGATATATTTAATGAAATTGTTAATTGTCTCAAACGCTCCCATTATTTATAAAAACGAGAAAGCTTTTGCGTATAGTCCATACGTTAAAGAGTTGATAGTATGGGAGAAATATGCGGATATTATTTTTTGTTGTCCCATTTGGAAAAAAGACAATGGTCTTCTTATTGCCGAAATCCCTTTTAAAATTAAAGAACACTTTGAATTATTTGATACTAATCTCAAATCAATAAAAGAGATTGTAACAGCATTTTTTTTAAGCTTTTCTAATTTTTTTATTCTGCTTAAAGCGATGAATAATGCCGACCACATTCATTTGCGCTGTCCTGGCAATATCGGTTTGTTAGGATGCATAGCACAGATTTTTTTTCCAAATAAAAAGAAAACGGCAAAATATGCCGGCAACTGGGATCCCAAAGCAAAACAGCCTTGGAGTTACCGTTTGCAAAAATGGATTTTGAGCAATACCTTCCTAACCAAAAACATGCAAGTTTTGGTTTATGGACAATGGGAAGGAAGCACCAAGAATATTAAACCTTTTTTTACCGCAACTTATTCCGAAGCAGATAAAATACCGGCGAAACCTTTGTGTTTAAAAGGGAAAATACGATTTGTTTTTGTTGGGACGTTGGTGCATGGAAAAAATCCTTTATATGCCATACAATTAGTCGAAGGATTAATCAAGAAAGGATATGAAGTGTCATTGGATTTGCATGGAGAAGGAAAAGAGCGTGAGCTTTTGGAAGCGTATATTACATTCAATGCATTAGAAGAAAGTATAGTTTTGCATGGAAATCAAAATCAGGAAACGGTAAAAACAGCCTACCAAAACAGCCATTTTGTGATTTTGCCTTCCAAAAGCGAGGGTTGGCCCAAAGCTATTGCCGAAGGAATGTTTTGGGGCTGTGTTCCAGTGGCTACTTCGGTTTCTTGTGTTCCTTTTATGTTGGATAATGGCGAAAGAGGTGTTTTACTTGAAATGAATTTGGAACGAGATATTGAGCAATTAGTAGCGGTTTTAGAGAGTAAAATATTTTTTGACAGTAAAAGAGAAAAAGCAATGGATTGGTCTCGAAACTATACGGTTGATGTTTTTGAAGCTGAAATAAAACAATTATTGGTTTAATGAGAATCCTTCAAATCATAGACTCTTTGGAGGCGGGTGGTGCTGAGCGAATGGCAGTTAGTTATGCCAATGTTTTGGCAGATCAAATAGATTTTTCCGGATTAGTAGCTACGCGAAAAGAAGGAGCTTTATTGAATCAAATTCATCCGAATGTTGCTTATTTGTATCTGGATAAAAAGAGGAAAATTGATTTTCCGGCTCTTTTTAGATTACGGTCTTTTGTCGTGAAAAATAAAGTGACTCATATTCATGCCCATAGCACTTCTTTTTTTCTTGCTTTTTTGCTGAAATTGATTTGTCCTTACTTGAAAATGATTCGGCATGACCATTATGGGAACAATGAGTTTTTAGCCTCCAGACCCAATTTTGGGTTGAAAATGACTGCTACTTTTTTTAGAGGAGTCATTGCTGTTAACCAAAAGTTGAAAAAGTGGTCAGAAGAGGAATTAAATGCAAAAAATGTTATTTATTTACCCAATTTTCCACTAAAAGAAATAGATGTTTGTGAGACTACAATTCTAAAAGGGATTGGAGGGAAGAGAATTGTTTTCTTGGCAAATTTGAGAGAACAAAAAGATCATTTTTTACTTTTGAAAGTAGCTCAAAAACTAAAACCAACACATTCCGATTGGACATTCCATTTAGTAGGTAAAGATTTTGAAGACGATTATTCTTTTCAAATTAAACGATTGATAAAAGAATTTGATTTAGAAAACAA
>NZ_DATIDY010000034.1:0-10427 GCF_035456085.1 Flavobacterium sp. | reverse complement strand
GTAGTTCCTGCAATTTCCGAAACAATGGCGCGTTCTTCATTTAATAAAGCATTCAATAAAGTAGATTTCCCAACATTTGGTTCACCCACAATGGCAACCGGAATGCCGTTTTTAATAACATTTCCAACCGCAAACGAATCAATCAAACGTTTAAGAACAAACTCAATTCTATTCAATAATTCATGAAATTGCGTTCTGTCTGCAAACTCTACGTCTTCTTCGGCAAAATCTAATTCCAATTCAATTAACGAAGCAAAATTCAATAATTCCTCTCTTAACTTTGCAATTTCATTAGAAAAACCACCACGCATTTGCTGCATCGCAATTTGATGCGAAGCTTCATTGTCAGACGAAATCAAATCGGCAACAGCTTCGGCCTGTGATAAATCGAGTTTTCCGTTCAAAAAAGCTCTTAGGGTAAATTCACCCGCATCAGCCATACGACACCCTTTTCGCAATAATAACTGAATAATTTGCTGCTGAATATAAGTCGAACCATGACACGAAATCTCAATAGTGTTCTCGCCTGTATAAGAATTGGGATTTTTGAAAATGGAAATTAACACCTGATCCAGTGTTTTTTGTCCATCAACAATATGTCCCAAATGTAGCGTATGTGACTTTTGTTTAGTTAAATCTTTGTCCTTGATAGACTTAAAAACGGAATTAGCAATAGTAATGGCATCATCTCCTGAAACACGAATTACAGCAATAGCTCCCGCTCCCGAAGCAGTGGCCAAAGCAACTATAGAATCGTTTTTAATCATAACTAAAAATTTTCTGCAAAAGTAAACATTTTTTTTGGCTTTAATCTTTAGCGGCTAGTCCTTAGCTTTCAATGTAGGCCAATTAATTAAAATAATAGACTAGGGTTAAGGACTAAAAAACTCAAAATGACAATTATCATACAATATCAGTAGTAAATTTTGTAATTTTATATATAACATTGATTTTCAATTAAATAAAATAGGTATGAAGAAAATATTGTTTCCAACAGATTTTTCAGACGTTTCTCAAAATGCGTTTATATATGCTTTAAAACTGGCAGAAGTCTTAAATGCCGAAATCATAACCTTGCATGTTTACGCCGTAGATTCGCCACAATTTATAGACATATCTGCTTATTTACAAAAGATTTATGGGCGTAAAGAATTGCGCGATTTTGAAAATTATAAAGACGAAATCCCTGTTTTAAGAAGTATAGCCGAAGCGAACAATTTAAGCCATATTCCAATCAAAAATGTCCTCATTCAAGGAAATTTGATTGCAGAAATCCTCAAGTTTTCCAAAAACGAAAAAATAGATATTATCGTTACTGGAACCAAAGGAATTACTCAGTTGCGTCAAATATTTTTTGGTACGACCACGACCAAAATTATGGACGAAGCCCAAACAACCGTATTAGCTATACCGGCCAAATGCCAATTTCATGCTATCGATAAAATACTTTTTACCACACGATATCACATCGATGACATTGAAATCTTAAAAAAGGTGAATGATTTGGCCAAGTTACTCAACGCACATATCGATTGCCTCAATATCAAACCTCCCCATAAGGCTTATAATAACGACTTTATAGTCGATTTCAAAAACGTTTTCAAAGACCAAAATGTTGCTTTCCATTCCGTTATAAGTGACGATGTTGAGGGATCGATTTTGAATTTTATTCAGCAAAACCAAATCAATATGATAGCGGTTTATACCAGACACAAAGGCTTTTTCGAAAAACTATTTCAAGTAAGCCTTTCCAAAAAACTAGCGATAGATATCAATATTCCATTTTTATCAGTTAAATAAAAACAAACGTTCTAAAATATGTTGGGTGTGACCCCGTTGAGCAAAGGGGCTTACTTATCACAACGCATATACAGCCCCTTTGCTCAACGGGGTCGGGCTATACGCGCTACTTCGGTAGCCAGCTGCTATCCCTCACGCAATCTCAGAACACAACAATTTTTGGGGTTAAAAGAAGGATCACAAATCAAAATACGAAACTAATAACATTACTAATTCTCTAAAATCACATAAAATGAAAAAAATTTTATTTCCAACCGATTTTTCTGATGTCGCTAATAACGCTTTTATTTACGCTTTAGAATTTGCCAATATTGTCAAAGGAGAGCTTATATTATTGCATACTTTTGAGCTGCCAATTATCGAAAGCCCATATACGCCAGACAATTATTATACTCTTTATGATTCAATGCAGTTGGGACAGTTTGATGCCTTCAAAAACCAAATTCCAAAACTCCGAGAATTTGCCCGACAACGACAGTTAGAAAACATTAAACTAAGCCATAAACTCGTAGAAGGAGACTTAATTTACAGCATCCAAAGAGCCATAAAAGAAGAAAATATAGATTTTGTGGTCATGGGAACCGCTGGCGCTACGGGATGGGAAGCTTTTTTTATAGGTTCTAATACCGGCGCAGTTGTATCCGCAGTAAATGTTCCAGTGCTAAGTGTACCCATCGAAGCCGAATTTTCCAAAATCCAAACTATTGGTATTACAACCCGCTTTAGAGATAAAGACAAAAAGGCTTTACGACAAGTACTTAAAATAGCAAAAAAAGCAAATGCCAACGTAAAATGTTTATATGTAAAAACCAGCAAATCTGATGTAACCGAGGAAACTATAAATCAATGGAAACTTCAGTTTGAAAGCGAAAGTGTTGACTTTTTAATAATATACAGTGATTTGGTCAAAGAAACAATTTTCGAATTCATCTCTGACAAAAACATAGACATCTTGGCAATGATTACACACAAACGTAACTTCTTTTCGGAATTATTCCATCCAAGCCTTACTCAAAAATTTTCAAATACTTCAACAGTCCCTATTTTGGCGATGCATGAAGAGGAGTAGGAGTAAGTTTGCAGAATTTAGATTTCTGTAGGTAGTTACGAATCTTAGTATTTAAACTAATCACAATATTCCTAACAGGTTTTAAAAACCTGTTAGGAATTCTACTTCAATAATTAATTTTCCCCCAAGTTTATTCCAAAATTCTCAAACATTATTACTTTAGTCATATACTAAAATCAATTAGATTTTTTGAAATCTTTTTAAAATCGACATTAATTAAATTTTTGCGTTTTTTAGCTTTCAAGTATAACGCCAGCACTAATCTCTAATAGCCAAAAGCTTTTAAAATTACTTACATTTGTATATCAGTAAAAAGAAAAAATGGAAGTATACAAAAGCAATAGCAAAGAATATTCACAGGATTTAAAGGCAATTAATTCAAAATACAATACAATCAGTTTTTTTAGGTTTGTAAGTATTATACTTTTGTTAACAAGCCTATTCTATTATATAAAAACTGGTGAGAGAATATTTGTCATAACGGCAATTGTATTATTTGCTGGTTTTGTTATTCTGATGCGAATCCATTCTAAATTATCCTTTCAGAAAAAAGTAAAAACCGCCCTTATAGCTATCAACGAAAATGAAATTATCTATTTAGAAAGAAAATCAATCCCTTTTGAAAATGGTATTGAATTCAATGATTTTCATCATCCGTATGCCTACGATTTGGATATTTTTGGAGAGCATTCATTATTCCAAAACCTAAACAGAACAGCAACTTTCATAGGGAAAAAGACTTTAGCAAAACAACTTTTGACGCTTTTGCCAAACGACGAAATACTGAAAAATCATAAAGCCGTTCAGGAATTAAAAGATAAATTAAATTGGCGGCAGGAATTTTTGGCTTTCGCCAAAGTTGGACAAGACAACGAATCATTATACAAAACCTTATTGAAATGGAGCGTTTTCAATAGCAAACCATTGTCCAAAGCAGCCGTAATAATTTCATATTTATTTCCAGTACTATTTTTTGGATGTTTTTTGGGATATTTATTGACTTCAAAACTTGTTTTATTGACATATATGTCGGTTTTGTTTGTGGTTAATTTAAATATTTTAGGTTATTTCACGAAACGAATTCAAATGGAAATTGCTCAATCTGATAATATCAATAAGATTATTAGCCAATATAGTTTATTGGTTCAAAAAATCGAAAACGAAAATTTCCAGTCCGAAAAGTTAATTGCATTACAACAAAAACTGCATTTTAAAAATCAAAAAGCAAGTGTTCATCTTCAAAAATTAGCCGAGTTATTTTCTAAGATGGAAAGTATTGGGAATTTTGTAACAGCCATATTATTTAATGGAACTTTTCTTTTTAATATCCATGTTTTAAAAGCAATGATTACCTGGAAAAAAGAGCATGCAATTGTACTAGAAGAATGGCTGGAAGTGATTGGCGAGTTTGAAATGCTGAACAGCTTGGCTAATTTTGCTTATAACAATCCCGATTTTGTCTATCCAACATTAAATCTTAATTATGAGATTTCTTTCGCCAATCTTAGTCACCCATTGTTGAATCCGGCAACTAGAGTAGGGAATGAGGTGCAATTTCAACCACAGTCGTTTATGATTTTGACCGGTTCTAACATGTCGGGCAAAAGTACTTTTTTACGCAGTTTAGGGATTAATATGGTGCTTTCAGGAATGGGATCACCAGTTTGTGCAAGTCAGGCAAACGTGCATCCGTTGCCAGTTTTAGTTTCGATGCGACTTTCCGATTCTTTAGCAGATAGCGAATCATATTTCTTCGCTGAAATCAAGCGCTTAAAACAAATTATGGACGAATTGGAAGAGCGTCCTGCCTTCGTTCTTCTGGACGAAATTTTAAGAGGAACCAACTCAGACGATAAACGCAACGGAACGATTGAAGTAGTCAAAAAAGTGATCGCCAAAAAAGCCATTGGAGCAATTGCAACACATGATATTGAAGTATGTTTAACCACCAATGGATACCCAAATATCCTAACCAACAAATGCTTTGAAGTTGAAATCAACAACAATGAATTACATTTTGATTACAAACTCCGTGATGGTATCTGTAAAAATAAAAGTGCTACTTTCCTAATGCAAAAAATGGGTGTGATTTAGAACAAGATAGCAGTTGGCAGATTTTAGTTAGCAGTTTAGTCACAGTATTTAGTGATATAAAGTTCATATAAATTAATGTTTTTTTTTTGCTAAGCTTATATATCCTAATATTACTTATATGTTTTAAAAAATCTTGTTTAGTAAAGCTCATACAAAAATGATTTTAAAATTAAATTGCGAATAGTATTTTTGCACTCTAAATAATAATTATCAAATCGTAATTTTCACATCGTAATTCGTAAATCCCAAATCGTAAATCTAAAATGACACGAGACCATTACATTCCTTTCAATAAGGAATTCTTACTCGAGCAACAACTTGCAACTTTCTCTAATGACCACAAAAAGGTTGATAATTATAAAAAGCTTTTTGATATTATCGAACATTATTACCATTACGAAGCTTTCAATCTTAACAGGAAGCTAAAGCAAAATTATGCTCTGTTTGATCCAGATTTGAGTCAGCATGAAAAAGAACGTTTTAGAGGTAAAAGTGATTTTTCGGTTTTCAAAGAAACTCTCTTAAAGGTTCTGGATCATAGTAATTACACTCGTATCGATAAAGAAACTCTAGACAAAGCACTCAAAGACTCAGATTTGATAGGTTTGGATTTGGCGATTGATTTCAATGCTTTCAAAGATTACGAATTGTATGTTCGTGGTGAGCATAAAGCCAAAGAGAAAGTAACAAAATTCTTTTTTTGGAAAAAAGAAGTAGAAATTGAATACTATGATCGTGTGATGGTTTACCTTAATTATAGTGATGCTGATTATCTGAAAGAGAAAAAAGTAAAACTAAAAGGTATTCCGTTTGAACCGGGTTCCATTGCTTTAAAGATCTTTAAGCGTGTTCCTAAAAATGACTTAGAAACGATTTTTCCAAATGCAATACCAAAGATGTCTATGACAGACAAATTGCTTTTGTGGATACCGGCTATTTTTGGTGGAATTTCATTATTGAGTGCTAAAGTAATCCCTGCTCTGGTTGGTATGTACAGAGCGTATCAAACTGGAGAAGCTATTGATTTATTGAATAGCAAAACCTCTTTAAATCAAGGTTTAATCGCGTTGGGAATTCTATCTGCATATTTATTTCGTCAATACAATAATTATGTGAATAAGAAAATAAGATATTCTAAAATGCTTTCAGATAGCTTATATTTCAAAAATTTAGGAAATAATAGTGGTGCTTTTTATTCACTCTTAAATTCATCCGAAGAAGAAGTAATGAAAGAGACTATTTTGGTTTATTCTTTTTTAGACAAAAGTGAAAAGCCTTTATCCGCAGAAGAATTGGATTCTCAAATTGAATTTTGGTTTCTTTCAGAATTGAATACAGATTTAGATTTTGATGTAAAAGATGCTTTGTCTAAATTAAAAAATCTTGGGCTCGGAATAGAAACAAATGGCAAATGGGAAGTTGTTTCTTTAGAAAAAGCTCTTGTTCAAATTGATGCTTTGTGGGACGGAGTTTTTGATTATAATTAGAGATTTTTAAAATATTTTTTTAATTGAAATTATCAGCAATGGAATGTGCTTGTAAAAATAACTTTGTAAAAGCGAAGTTTTAATGAATTTTCAATACAAATAATATAAGTCATAAGTCTTTGGGTGCAATTGCTACGCCAATTCGCTCTCGCTCGGGTCAAGTTTAAAAAAAAATGCACTACATAGATTAATAGCAAATCACTTAAGAAATAAAAGAAATAGTCCTATTTTTTTACATAGATGGGCTATGTGAATAGTAAAACTACTATTACATTCTTTTTTGAATACTATAAATTCTATGTCTCTATGTGGTAAAAAATAATTTCACTCAAAGGGTTAAGTCACAAAAAAAAACCAAAACTCTGGTTAGGAAGTTTTGGTTTTTCGAAATATAAAAATGGTTTTGGTTAGTTTCGTATTTTAGGTAACTAGCTGTTTAGCATTACTGGCATCACAAGCATAGTTACTGTTTCGCCTTCTTCCAATCCGTCAATTGGAGTAAGAATTCCGGCTCTGTTTGGTAATGACATTTCAAGCATAATCATGTCTGATTGTAAGTTGTTCAACATTTCTGTCAAGAAACGAGAGTTAAAACCAATCTGCATATCATCTCCTTGATAATCACAAGTCAATCTTTCTTCTGCTTTGTTAGAATAATCAATATCTTCTGCAGAAATATTCAATTCAGCACCAGCTACTTTCAAACGAATTTGATGTGTTGTTTTATTTGAGAAAATCGCAACACGACGTACAGAACTCAAAAATTGAGAACGATCCATCATTAATTTATTTGGATTTTCTTTTGGAATAACCGCTTCGTAATTTGGATATTTTCCATCAATCAAACGACATAATAAAATGTAGTTATCGAAAGAAAAAGTAGCATTAGAGTCGTTATATTCTATTTTTACTTCAGCATCAGATGTGCTTAGGATACTTTTTAAAATGTTCAAAGGTTTCTTTGGCATAATAAATTCAGCCACTTGAGATGCTTTTACATCAGAGCGGGCATATTTTACTAATTTGTGAGCATCTGTTGCCACAAAAATCAAACCTTCTGGAGAAAACTGGAAGAAAACTCCAGACATTACCGGGCGTAAATCATCATTCCCTGCTGCAAAAATGGTTTTGCTAACCGCAGTTGCCAAAACATCTGCAGGAACTAATGTTACCGATGGTTCGTCTAAGTTTACTGATTTTGGAAATTCTTCTCCAGGAGCGTATGCCAATGCATATTTACCTGAATTAGAGCTAATTTCTATAGTGCTGTTTTCTTCAACTGTAAATGTTAGGGGTTGCTCTGGAAAAGTTTTAAGGATTTCCAATAATAATTTTGCAGGAACCGCAACACTACCTACACTTGTAGAGTCGATAGTTAATGTAGCAGACATAGTAGTCTCTAAATCCGAAGCCGAAACAGTTAATTCGTTATTATTTAATTCAAATAAGAAGTTGTCTAAAATAGGCAAGGTATTGTTGCTATTAATGACACTGCCTAAAACTTGTAATTGTTTTAATAAGTACGAACTCGATACTATAAATTTCATCTGTATTGTTTTGTTTTTAATGGTGTACTTTTTTTAAATAAAATTTGATATACACTTTACAAATATATTGTAAACTATTCTAGTATTGCAATTTTTTTATTAACATCTATTTGCTGTATTTTCTTTTTCTTAAAAATGTAAATACAAGGCCAAATAGCAGTAAAATGAGGATTGGAAGCCCGATAGTTAGGAATTGTGTGAAAGTATAGTTTTCATACACTTTTTCTTTATCCAATAATGGCAAATCAAGATCTTTTCCTCTAATGTTAATAAGTCCAGTATCATCTAATAAATAATTGACGCAATTTATCATGAAATCTTTGTTGTCATATAAATTGCCAGATCGTTGGTCATAACCCAATTCAACTGGTTGTCCCGATTTATCTAATTGATTTTTGATAATATCACCGTCAGCAATTACGATCATTTTGCTGTCTTTTTCTTTGTTTAAAAATGATTTGTCATCAAATGGCAAGACACGGTTTTCAAACATCGAATGAAACGAACCTTCGAGTAAAACTGCCATCGGAATATTTCCTTTGTTCAGATAATCAGCTGGCGAGGTTTGTTCAGAAACTATATTCAGACTGATTTGGACAGGTGTTCCTATTTTTTTAGAATAAGGGGAAGATTGTAGTAATACTGTTTTTTTAATTCCATTTTTCAACGTATCCATTGCGTTAGCAAAGTCAAATTTGATTCCGCCCAAATTTTTTACAATAGGATGTTTGCTAAGAGGATATACTTGAGGCGCAAATTTCCAATTAAAATCCTGATATGTTGTTCCGCTTCCTTGTTCGCCACTTGCCAATTTTATTGGACTTCCTTGTTCATCTTTAACTAAATCAGGATTAATACGAACTCCATATTTAAATAACAAATCATTCAAATTCAAATCTTTTGGAAAAGCTAATGTTGCGCCAGTTGGATTATAAAGGCTGTCCATTTCGGCATTAACCTGATCGATTAACCAAAGTGTTTTTCCTCCATGAATAATAAACTGATCAAGAACCAGTTTTTCTTCATCTGTAAAAGCTTCTGTTGGTTTGGCAATTACTGCTAAATCATAATTTTGTAATGATTTTAAAGTTCCTGTTGGATTTTTTGCAACCGAATCCAATGTAAATGGACCTATAAAATAACTTTCCCGAACCTGCATCAGGAATTTAGCAATGAACCGTTCTGGTAATTCTCCGTTTCCTTTTATAATAGCGACTTTCTTTTGTTTTCCTTTAGAAATTTTATTAATTCCGTCGGCAATCGAGTATTCCAGATGTTGTACAGAACCGATTACTTTTTGTGTGGTATTGGTTCCCATAATATTCTTCAACAATGGAATATTAACTTCTTTATTATTGTAAACTGCAATTGCCCAAGGAAAAACCATTGATTGAGATTGCTTTCCTTTATCATCAACAGTGATATTTACTGGGGTAAGTCCTTTGCGATACAATTCTTTAATTTTGTCCATACTTTCGTCTTTGTTTTCCAAAGGATCAACAAATTCGATAATAATGTTAGAATTATAAGCTTGGAATTCTTCCAAAAGTTGTTTGGATTCCAGTTGTAAACGTCTGAATTCAGCCGGTAGTTCTCCTTGTAAATATACTTTTATGGACAAAGGTGCTTTTACCTCATTAATAATTTTTAAAGTTGTCGGCGACAAGGTGTAGCGATGATCTTTAGTCAAATCAAAACGATGAAAAAAGAAATTGCTAATGATATTTAAAAGAAATATAACCGCAACAGTAATCAATAACGATTTGGCGTTTTTTATATTGAATGCTTTCATTACGACTTAATAGATTTTAAATTAAAAACTGTGAAAGAAAGGAATAAAACTGCGACGCTCACAAAATAGATTATATCTCGCGTATCTATAACTCCGCGGCTCATACTTTTATAATGATCCTGCATTCCAAAATATTCAATAAATGAAGAAAAACTAGGTAAAATTGAAGCCAATCCTTGAAATCCAAAATAGAAAAAGAAACACAAGAATACAGCAATAATAAACGAAACAATCTGATTTTCGGAAACAGATGAAGTGAAAATTCCAATAGCCGAATAAGCAGCCATTAAAAATAATAATCCAAAATAAGAACCAAGTGTGCTTCCCATATCTATATTTCCTTCCGGTGAACCCAGATTCCAAATGACTTCAACATAAATAAATGTTGGAATAATTGCCATTATGATTAATAGAAAAGCACCTAGAAATTTTCCATTTACAATCTCCCAAAGACTAATCGGTTTTGTTAGTAATAATTCCAGTGTGCCTTGCTTTTTTTCATCAGAAAAACTACGCATGGTTACTGCTGGAATTAAGAATATTAATATCCAAGGAGCCAAAGTGAAAAAAGGCGTTAAATCGGCAAAACCAGTATTTAATATATTGTAATCTCCTTCAAATACCCAAAGGAACAATCC